>CAYUYC010000286.1:0-4231 GCA_964448945.1 uncultured Burkholderiaceae bacterium | reverse complement strand
GCATCTACATCATCGACGACGAAGAGCCGATCCGCGATGCGCTGGTCTGGCTGCTCGCCAGCCGCGAGTTGTCGGCCACCGCCTTCGCCAGCGCCGAAGACTTCCTCGCCCACGTCAAGACCCACCCGATCCCCCTGCCCGCCTGCCTGGTGCGCTCATGTCGGCAGTGTGAACCGAAAGGTGGCGCCGCCGCCAGGGGTTGGCTCAAACCACAAGCGTCCGCGATGGAATTCGATCGTGGTGCGGCAGATGTTCAGGCCCATGCCCATGCCTTCGTCCTTGGTGGTGAAGAACGGGGTGAAGAGTTTGGCGGCGGCTTCTTCGCCGATGCCGTGCCCATGATCGATGACCGCGACTTCGACCGTGTCCTGCGCGCTGCTGGCGTGCACCTGCAGCACGCGCCGTTCGGGGTCGAGTCCGGTCATGGCTTCGATCGCGTTGCGCGTGAGGTTGAGCAGCACCTGTTCGATCATCACGCGTTCGGCCAGCACCGGAGGCAATCCGGCATCGACTGTGCATTCGATGCGCACCTGCGCCTTGCGCGCCTGCAAGAGCATGAGCGGCATGGTGGCGTCGACGATGTCGGCGATGAACGAGACTTCCTTGGCCGGCTCGCGCCGACGCACGAAGTCGTGGACGCTGCGGATGATCTGCCCGGCGCGCGCGGCTTGTTGCTGGATGCGTTCGAGCGCGGGGCGGATGCGCTCGTCGCGCTGGTCCATCAGGTTGATGCAGCCGGTGGTGTAGCTGGTGATGGCCGAAAGCGGCTGGTTCAACTCGTGCGACAGGGTCGAGGCCATTTCGCCCATCACCGCCAGGCGCGCGGTGGATTGGAGTTTTTCCTGTTGCTGGCGGTTGAGGTCTTCGACGCGTTTGCGATCGGTGATGTCGAGGATGGAACTCATCCAGCCGGTCTGCTTGCCCTGCGCGTCGATGAGCGGCGCTTCGAAGATCAGTACCTGGATCAATTCGCCGTTGCGGCGCCGAAAGACGGTTTCATAGCCCTGGCGGGTGACGGTGCCGGCCAGCACCTGGGCAAAGCGCTTGTGGTAGTCCTCGAAATGCTCGGTGTCCCAATAGGGCATGGGCGGCACCTGGCCGATCACTTCTTCGGGCGTATAGCCGACGATCTTGCAAAAGGCCGGGTTCACATAGGTGACGCGGCCGGCCATGTCGCGCGCGCGCAGCCCGGTCTCGAGCGAGTTCTCCATCGCCTTGCGAAACGAGAGTTCGGCCGACAGGCGGCGTTCGGCCAACAGACGCCGGCGCACGTCTTGCCATAGCAGACCGAGGCTGGCGATCAGGGTGATCGACAACAAGGCCACCGCGGTTGCCAGCAGATTGGGCAGCAGGCTCGGCGTGCCTTTGACCGAATCGGTGGCGAGCAAGAGGGTGACGCCGCGCAGATCGAGCGGCGATTGATGCCGGTAGATGCCGCGCGGCGGTGCAGCACCGCGGCGCGTGGCGAGGGGCTCGCCGAAGGCATTGGCGATGGAGATCTCGTTGTCCTGTGCGAACCACCAGGGCACGAGTTCGTCGAGGATGCCTTGCAGCGAGTAGGTCACCACGATCGCGCCGGCATGCTCGTTGATCGGCACCGCAAACAACAGGCGCGGCGTGCCGCTGGCTTCGTCGGCGGCTTCCTCGACATAGGTCTCGCGTCCGAGGTCGAGCGCCAGGCGCGCGGTGCGCGCTTCCGCGCGCGAGACCGCAGTGGTCTGCGGCGATGCGACCGCGGTGATGACATGACCGTCGCCGCCGATGTGTGCGATGCGCTCGATCTCGCGATTGGTGTTGGCGGTGAATTGCGCCTTGGATTGAAAGTCGCGCGCGTCGCCCGGATTGCGATTCAGGGCGAGCGCAGTGCTGCGCAGCATTTCTTCATGACGCGCGAGCTGGAACTCGATGCTTTGCTTGACCCACAAGGTGTCGGCGATGAGTTGCTCGTTGCGGTCCGCGCTTTCGCTGCGATAGGTGAACCACAACAGCGCAGCGGTGGTGGCCGCAAATAACACGATCGCCAGCAAGGGCAGCCACCAACGCCAGTTGCGCAACCAGCGGGAAGTACCTGCACGGCGTGGGGGCGTTGCTTGAATCGGGTCGGTTTGAGCGAGCATCGCGAATGGGCGCTGGCCTCGGGCGACTGTGGAAATCCGATGTGTTCGGGCCTAAACCGGCTCCACATAATACGCCGCGCTCATCGGGCCAAGAGACGGGCTTGCGTTGGGCGTGACCACCTTGCCGTGAGGAGACAAACCATCATGAAGCTGTTCCGCACCCTCGCGCTTTGCGCGACTTTCGCCGTATCTGCCAGCGCGTTCGCACAAGCGCCGATCGTCATCAAATTCAGCCACGTGGTCGCGGTCGACACGCCCAAGGGCCTGGCGTCCGAGTTCTTCAAGAAGCGCGCCGAGGAACTGACCAAGGGCAAGGTCAAGGTCGAGGTCTATCCGAACAGCCAGCTTTACAAGGACAAGGAAGAGATGGAGGCGCTGCAACTGGGCGCCGTGCAGATGCTCGCGCCGTCGCTGGCCAAGTTCGGTCCGCTGGGCGTGAAGGAATTCGAGGTCTTCGATCTGCCCTACATCTTCGACGACTACACCGAACTGCATAAGGTCACGCAAGGCGCGGTCGGCCAGCAGTTGTTCGCCAAGCTCGAACCCAAGGGCATCAAGGGCCTCGCGTATTGGGACAACGGCTTCAAGTCGTTCTCGGCCAATACGCCGATCAAGAAGCCTGAAGACCTCAAGGGCAAGAAGCTGCGCATCCAATCGTCCAAGGTGCTCGAAGAAGAAATCCGCGCGCTGCAGGCGATCCCGCAAGTGATGGCCTTCTCCGAGGTCTATCAAGCGTTGCAGACCGGGGTCGTGGACGGTACCGAGAACCCGATCTCGAACTTCTACACGCAGAAGATGCATGAAGTGCAAAAGCATCTGTCGATCACCGATCACGGCTACCTGGGCTATGCGGTCATCGTGAACAAGAAGTTCTGGGACGGCCTGCCCGCCGATGTGCGCGGCCAGCTCGAGACGGCGATGAAGGAAGCCACCGCCTACGCGAACAAGATCGCGAAGGAACAAAACGACAAGGATCTCGAGTCGGTGAAGAAGTCCGGCAAGACCGAGGTCTATGTCCTGAACAAGGACGAACGCGCCGCGTTCAAGAAGGCGCTCATGCCGGTGCACGCCAAGATGGAAAGCCGCATCGGCAAGGACGTGATCGACGCGGTCTACAAGGAAACCGGCTTCACCCGTTAAGCCCGGTAGTCACGCAGCGGCCGCCGTGTGCGTGAAGCACATGGCGGCCGTGACGCAAACTCAGCAGGAGACTCGGGATGAAGATCCTCGATCACCTTGAGGAATGGTTGGTGACCTTCCTCATGGGCGCGGCGACGCTCATCATTTTCCTGGCCGTGGCGCATCGTTATGCGGCCGGCTTGTCGATTCCCCATGTGCAGGATTGGCTGCTGTCGCTCAACTTCAGTTGGGCGCAGGAGCTGTGCATCATCATGTTCGTCTGGATGGCGAAGTTCGGCGCGGCCTACGGCGTGCGCACCGGCATCCACGTCGGCGTCGATGTGCTCATCAACCGCATGCAGGATCGCACGCGCCGCAAGTTCATCTTGTTCGGCCTGCTGGCAGGCGCGACTTTCACTGCGATCGTCGGCACGCTGGGTGCGCGCTTCGTCTGGGAAAACGGTGCGCATTACGCGTTCTTCTCGGCGTTCGGCCTGGACGTCGGCGATGTGCCCGAAGGTCCGACCACCCCCGATCTCGAATGGCCGACCTGGATCGTCTACAGCGCGGTGCCGCTCGGTTCGGCCTTGATGTGTTTTCGCTTCTTGCAAGTGGCGGTGAAGTTTTTCCGCACCGGCGAACTGCCGCACCACGATCACGGCCATGTCGAAGGCATCGAAGAAGACAAGGTGCCGGTGGATGTGAACCCGTACGGCATGGATGACCAATTGCATCCGCACGATCTCAAGCATCCGCAACCCGGTGCGAATGACGACAAGGGAGGCAAGCAATGAACGCCGCCATCATCTTCTGCATCCTGCTGGCGCTGATGCTGACCGGCATGCCGATTTCGATCTCGCTCGGCCTGACGGTGCTCACCTTCTTGTTCACCATGACCCAGGTGCCGCTCGAATCGGTGGCGCTCAAGCTGTTCACCGGCATCGAGAAGTTCGAGATCATGGCGATCCCGTTCTTCATCCTGGCGGGCAACTTCC
>CAYUYC010000285.1:0-4261 GCA_964448945.1 uncultured Burkholderiaceae bacterium | reverse complement strand
GGTGTACTTCAGTTGCGAGGATTGCGCGGTCGAGGCCGGCCGGGTGGTGAAGGCCGGCGGACGCTTGCAGCGCGAGAAGATGTCGATCGGCGAGTACGGTCACATCGCGCTCGCGTTTGATACCGAGGGCAATATGTTCGGACTGCATTCGATGCAGTAGGCTCGGCGCTCTGGCGTAACGAGTGGAGATATGAGCGTATGCAGGTGTTGTTCGTGCATGGCATGGGACGCACGCCGTGGTCGGGTTGGCCGATGTTGCGCCGATTGCGGCAACTGGGCTGGCGCGTCGAGGTCTTCGGCTACAGCACTGCGTTGCACAGCTTCGCCCAGATCGAAGCGCGGCTGCGCGAACGCATCGAGCGCGTAGCCGAGCAAGGCGATTACGTGCTGGTCTGCCATTCGCTCGGCGGCACCTTGGCGCGCGCAGCGCTGGCGGCTTTGCCCGCGCGGATGCGCGCGCCGCGGCATGTCTTTCTGCTCGGTTCACCGATCCAGCCGGCGCGACTGGCGCGCAAGCTGCGCCGGCATGCGGTGTATCGCGCGCTGACCGGCGATTGCGGTCAGTTGCTCGGCGACGATGCGCGCATGGCCGCGGTGCCGGCAGTGCGCACCGCATGTACGGCGGTGGTCGGCACGCGCTCGGTGGCGCTCACGCGGCGCTACTTCGTGGGCGAAGTCAACGACGGGGTGGTGAGCGCCGGCGAAACCTCGGCCGACTGGATCGGCGAAAGCGTTGCCCTGCCCATCGTCCACACCTGGCTGCCCGCCAGCAGCCAGGTGGCCGACGTGATCCATCGGCGTGTTGCGCCTTAGAGGTTCTGCAACGCCTGCTTCACGTAATTGGCATTCGGGCCGTTGGGCGCGAGTTCGAGGTAGGTCTTGTACGCCGCCTGGGCCTTGTCGGATTGGCCGCTGCGCGCATAGGCGTCGCCGAGGTTCAGATAGGCGATGGCGCGCGATGGATCGATCTTGATCGTGTTCTCGAACCAGCGCGCAGCCTCGGCAAACTTGTCTTGGCGGAAGTAGACGAAGCCGAGGTTGTTGGCCGCGAGCGCAAAGTCCGGGCGCAGTTTGAGTGCTTCGGTGAATTGCGCTTCGGCCGCCGCGTATTGCTTCTCGCGGTACAACTGCAGGCCGCGATCGTTGGCGCGTTGCGCTTGTTGCCGCACCGAGGTCGGCACCGGCGCGGGCGGGACGATCTTCTGGTCTGCACCCTGCAAATCCTTGAGCGCCACCGGCGCGGCCTTGGCGGCGGGCTTGTCGCCGGAGGCGGGCGGCGTGGGCGCGCGCGTCGCATCGAGCTTGGTGTTGAGCGCGATCGCTTCGCCCGACAACTGGGCGGTCTGCGGGCCCAGGAATTCGGTCTCGACCGGCAATTCAAAGACGAAGTCGCCGCCTTCCGATCCGGGCAGGCTGCCGAAGGCCGGCGTTTGCTGCGATACCGCCGAGACGGCCGGCGCCACATACGCGGCGAGTTCGGTCGCGGTGATCAGGCCATCGCCATTGAGATCGCCCTTGCCTTGCAGGCCTTGCAGCAAGGTCCACGAAAAGATCGAGTGTCCGTTGGGGCCGCCGTCGGCGACCAATTGGTCGGAGCCGCCTGCGGTCAGCATCTGGCGCCCGATGCGCCGCGCGTTTTCCTTGAGGAAGTTGCTGCCGCCGCGCGTGAGCCCCAGGCCGCTGTAGCAGGCATCCATCACGAACAGCACATGCTTGGCGGTGAGGCTTTCGGCGATGTTCTGGATCTCGGTCATCGGGATCGCATCGGTCGCGAACTGGTTGGGATCGGAATCGACCGGCACGATGTAGCCCAGATCGCGCCCCGAACTGAGTTTGCGCGTGGCGCCATGCCCGGCGAAGAACACGAAGATGCGGTCGTTTTGCGCGACGCCACCATGGGCAAGCTTGTCGTGGAAGGTCGCGAGGATGTTGTTGCGCGTCGCGTCGGCGTTTTCGAGCGCAAAGACATGGTCGGCCGCAAAGCCGAAGCGCTCGATGAGGGTCTGGCGCATCGCCTGCGCATCGCGCGCCGCGTATTGCAGCTTGGGCCATTTGGCGTAGTTGTCCACGCCGATCACCACGGCCCATGAGGCGCCGTATTCGGTGGTGATCACCGGCTTGTCGGCGGCTGCGGCGGCGGCATTGGCAGGGAGCTTGAATCCGGTGCCGTCCCAGCCCGCGAACTGGTAGCCGTCGGCGGCCAGACGCTCGAGCACCAAGGGCAGGGCCTTGACGGTGCGCTCGTGGATGTCGTGGAACAAGATGATGCCGCGGCCTTCCTTGTCGACCGAGCGCAGCACGCGATCGGCGATCGACTTGGGGACCGGGTCGGCCCAATCGAGCGAATCGATGTTCCACATCATCGACTTGAGATGCGCTTCGCTCAGCAATTGCCGGCCTTCGGCATTGCGCGCGCCGTACGGAAAGCGGAACAGGTCGGAGCGCTTTTCATCGACCGCCTTGAGCAAGGTATCGGTGTCGAAGATCTCGGACTTGAGGCTGTCGCCGCTGCGCTTGGACAATTGCGCGTGGGTGAAGCTGTGATTGCCGACCACATAGCCTTCGTCGATCAGGCGCTTGGTGACGGCGCCGCCGCCGTTGAGTTTGGGCTTGCCTTCGGCATCGAGCTTGCCCAGATTGCGCCCGACGTTGAAGAAGATGGCCGGTGCGCCGTATTGCTTCAGGATGGCCGCGATCTCGTCGGAATACACGCGATGCGGGCCGTCGTCGAAGGTCAGCACCACGGTCTTCTTGGGCAGCGCGCGCCCGAAGATCTCTTCGCTTTCGTCGCGCGGTTTGGCATCGGTGTCCTGCGCGCCCGCATAGGGCGTGACCACGCCGTAATCCTTGAGGATCTGTTCGCGGTCGTAGCGCTTCTTGAGGCTGGCGACGTAGTCCTCCCATTTCTCGCGCTTGAGTTCGATGGCGCGCGTCTCGAAGCGATCGAAGATGCGGCGGATTTCCTTCTCGTAATTGCGTTCGATCTCGGCGAGCGCGTCGAGGTCTTCCGAGATCCGCTTGTGCAGTTTGACCGCGGGCAGCGAGCCGTCCTTGGCGACCGCGTCGCGCAAGGATTGCAGCACCTCGCGAAACGCGAGCCGGTCGGCGTCGAACAAGTCGGCGTCGGATTCGATGTAGGCCAGCAACTGGTCGAGCGCGTCGAAGCGCGCCGGGTTGCCCGACGCGACCATGGCGCCGAGCGTTTCGTCGAGCCGGCTCTGACGGGCCAGGTTGTCGTGGAACAAGGCTTGGCCGACCTGGTTGGCCGCATCGCGCTGGGCGGCGTCGAGCGTCTTTTCATCGGCCAGCAAAACGATGATCTTGCGGTAAGCCGCCAGCACTTCCTTGAGTTCGCCCGCGACGGGGGCGACATCGATGGGGCTAGCCGCGACGGCGGCGGCAGGCGGCGCACTCGGTGCGGTCGTGTTGCGCGATACTGCGACACCAGCGGCCACGGCCGCTGCGACGATCACCACCGCAGTGGCGACGAGGAGCTTGCGATTGGAGAGCACGGCGCGGCAAACCTCAAAAATACGGCGCACCCGATGTGCGCCGCGCGCGATTGTAGCGGCCGGGTCGTGCGCCGCGCTGTGCGGTCAAACAACTTGAGGAGACGGTCATGGCAGTGCGCATCGTTCGCTTGGGCAGTCCACGGCATCCCGAAGAAGGCACGCGCATCGGCACGGTGCGCCGGCCGCCGCGCGGCGTGCCCAAGGCCGAATTCGCCCGACAGAACTGGTATGACGTCTGGTTTCCGAATCTCGCGCCCAGCGCCGAGACCATGAAACTCGGCCAGGCCGCCGATACGGCGCAGGCCTGGATCGCGTTTGCCAGGAAGTACAAAGCCGAGATGGCGACGCCCGAGGCGAGCCATGATCTCGAATTGCTGGCTGCGCTGTCGCAGACCGCCAATTTCTCGGTCGGCTGTTATTGCGTGGACGAGGCGCATTGCCATCGTTCGATTCTGCGCGGGTTGTTGATCGAGAAAGGTGCAAAGGTGAGCGATGGCCTCTGATCTCGAATTTGCCGAGTACGTCTGCGATCAGATGCGCGCCGCGGGGTTGATCACCCATCGCCGGATGTTCGGCGAGTACGCCATCTATTGTGACGGCAAGGTGGTCGGCTTCATCTGCGACAACACGCTGTTCGTCAAGCCGACCGCAGGCGGGCGCGCGGCGGCGGGGCCGATCGAAGAAGGTTTGCCGTATCCCGGAGCGGCACGGCAAACATGCCATAGGGATAATTGAGGCGCAGGTCTTCC
>CAYUYC010000284.1:0-4273 GCA_964448945.1 uncultured Burkholderiaceae bacterium | reverse complement strand
GAGCTTGTCGATGTTGATCGTCTTGCGCGCGTAATCGACGCTTTCTTGCGGGCGCCGAAGAAGAACAGCGCAATCTCGATGTCCGGCTGGGCTATCTGCTCGGCAAGGACGAGATGCCCGATGCCGAAAACCCGTTCTCGCCCGATGCACTGGCGCGCGCGATTCAGCATGCCTTCCAGGAGTTGGCGACCGAGCAGGAAGTTCAACTCGAAATCCTGCGCACCTTCGAGAGCTTCGCCTCCGAGGCCTTCAATCCCGCCTACCAGAAACTGAACACGCATCTGGTCGATCGACGCGTCCTGCCCGATGTCGCGGCCTATCGGCGCCAGCGCATGCAATCCGGCCGCGGCGGATGGGACAGCACCGCGACGACGCCCAGTGTCGGCACCTCGACGGTTCCGCGTCCCGAACAAACCCAGCCGCGCGCGGGCGAAAACCTGCTCGATCGTTTCTCGCGCTTTCGCGCCACCCAGCCGTCCGGCGTCACGAGCACGATGCCGCCGCAGACCACGCCCGATACCTTCTGGCCGGTCATTTCGCGCAGCGTCGTCGATTACCTGCCCAGCATCGTCCCCGCGACGCCGCCGCCGTCCAACGCCGAGCTGGTCGCCATACCGCTCGCACAACTGAATCTGCTGCATCAGGCCCGCGACAACGCCCGTCGCCTCGGCGCCCCACGCGACGAAGAGATCCTCATCGATCTGGTCGCCGTCCTGGTCGACAAGATCCTGCAGGACCGGCAAGTTCCCGAGCGCATCAAGCGCCTGATCGCACGCCTGCAAGTGCCCTTGCTGCGCGCGGCGCTGCTCGACAAGAACATGTTCGCCACCAAGGATCATCCGGCGCGCGTGCTGCTCGACACCATCGCGCGCTCGGCGGTCGGGTGGACCGAAGAGAACGACGCGGGTGGCCGGTATTACGAACTGATCTTCGAAATCGTCTCGGCCGTCGAAACCGAGTTCAAGGACGATGTCTCGATCTTCAGCGCGCAGACCGCGAAACTCGATGCCTTCATCGAAGAAGAAGCGCGGCGCGAGGCCGAACAATACGAACGTGCGGCAGCGGTGCTTCAGCAGGTCGAGCAGCGCGAGGTCGCCGACATCCAGGCGCTCGAACAGATCCGCGCTGCGGTGGCGGACATCGAACTGCCGACCGAACTCACCGAATTCCTGCTCGATCCATGGCGCTGCGTGATGGTCGACGCCACCGTCGGCAATGTCGCGGCCGACGTCCTCGACGGGTACCGACGCGCGCTCACCGACATGGTCTGGTCGGTGCAGCCCAAGGTCACACCCGACGAGCGCCAGGCGCTCGTGCGCATGCTGCCCGACCTGCTCAAACGCGTGCGCGCAGGCCTGGTCCTGATCAACATGTCAGTGGCCGACCAGGAAGCCTTCTTCGCGCAGCTCATGCAGATGCACTCGTCGGCGGTCAAGGTCGGCGTGCGTTCGCAAATGCAGGACATCGCATTTCGCACCTTCGAATCGCGCGTCAAGAAGCTGCACATCGATCCTCAGGCGGCGCCACAGACGCCGCTGCAGATTTCGCCCGAAGCGCTCAAGGCCTCGGTCAAGTCGGCCCCGGTACCGATGGCGGTGGCGGGCGATGCAACCGAGCCGCCGCGGCAGCGTCTGAGCCGGCCGGCACGCATGACCCGCGAATACATCGACAACATGATGCAGGCCATGACCAAAGGCGTCTGGGTCGAACTGGTGCGCGGCGCCCAGGTCACCCAGATGCGGCTGCGCTGGGTGAGTCCGCACAAGTCGATGTATTTGTTCACCGACCGCATGGGCAAGGAAGCGATCACCTACACGCCGGAGTTGTTGCGAGTACAGATCGCCGACGGCTTGCTGGCCTTGCTCGATACCAAGGACCTGTCCGATCGCGTCATCGATTCGCTCGAAGAATCGATCGGCGCGCTGGTCTAGCCCCGGCACGACACGCGGTATCTCGGTACCGCGTGCTGCGGCGCAGCCAAGCATCTTCCCGCCCGCAGGCCGTGCACGGAGTTCTATCGCGCGGTAGCATGCAATAGCCATGACACTGACCGAACTCAAATACATCGTCGCGGTTGCGCGCGAGCGGCATTTCGGCCGCGCGGCCGAAGCCTGCTTCGTTTCCCAACCGACCTTGAGCGTCGCCATCAAGAAGCTCGAAGACGAGCTCGGCGTGACGCTCTTCGAACGCGGCAACACCGAAGTCAGCATGACCGCCATCGGTGAACGCATCATCGAACAAGCGCGCGAAGTGCTCACCCAGACCGCGGCGATCAAAGAGACGGCCAAACAAGGCAAGGACCCGCTCGACGGCCCGCTGCGCCTGGGCGTGATCTACACCATCGCGCCCTATCTGTTGCCCACGCTGGTGCACCGGATGATCGAGACGGTGCCGAAGATGCCCTTGATGCTGCAAGAGAACTTCACGCATCGCCTGGTCGAGATGCTGCGCCAGGGCGATCTGGATGCCGCGATCATGGCCCTGCCGCTGCCCGAAGCCGGCCTCATGGTGCAGCCCTTGTACGACGAGCCGTTCATCGTCGCGGTGCCCAAGGACCATGCACTCGCCAAGCGCAAATCCATCGACGCGGCCGAACTCAAGACCCAGACCATGCTGCTGCTCGGCAGCGGCCATTGTTTTCGCGACCATGTCTTGGGCGTGTGTCCCGAGATGTCGCGCTTTCAGCCCAACCTCGGCAATGCCGACGGCATCCAGCGCACCTTCGAGGGTTCCTCGCTCGAAACCATCCGCCACATGGTCGCATCGGGTCTGGGCGTGACGGTGTTGCCGATGACCTCGTTGAGCGTCAACGGCAAGGACCCGCTGTTGCGCTTCGTGCCCTTCGAGGCGCCGGTGCCCGACCGCCGCATCGTGATCGCCTGGCGCAAATCGTTCACCCGGCCGCAAGCGATCGAAGCGGTGCGCGCCGCGGTGGTCGCCTGTCAATTGCCTGGCGTGACGATGCTCGACCTGCCCGCGACCCAGCAATGACTCAAAAGCCGATCCGCGCCTTCTTGGTGCCGCGATCGAGTTCGATGTCGTCGGCGCCGATCGCATCGCGATGCGCCAGACGCGCATTGCCGAACGCACTCAAAATCACGCGCCGCATCTCGCGCGGGCTGACGCCGGCGACGCGGTCGAGCGCGTCATCATCGAGCCGGGGCGGAAAGGCATCGCCCCATTGGTGCGATTCGCGGATCTCGCGATAGATCGATTGCGCGATCTTGCGCGCGGCCTGCGCGTCGGGCGGCGCAATTTCGTACACGTTCATGCGGTTGAGGATGGGCTCGGGGATGGCCCGCGCCTGATTGGCCGTCGCGACCCAGATCACATCGCCGGCATCGATCGGCACTTCGGCAAACTCGTCGGTGAAATCGCGCGCGGTGTCGTGCTCGAGCAAGGTGTAGAGCGCGCCCAGCGGATCGTATTGACTATCGCCGCCGGCCTTGTCGATCTCGTCGACCACGATCACCGGGTTCGCATACTCGCCGTGCACCAGGGTCTCGAACACCTTGCCCGGCTTGGCGTTCTTCCATTGGCTGCTCGCGCCCGACAGCACCCAGCCCGCGGTCAGCGAACTCATGGGCACGAAGCCGTAACCGGTCCCGAGCAGCGACGACAATTGCCGCGCGAAATGCGTCTTGCCGATACCCGGATCGCCGAGCAGCAGCATCGGGGTGAGTTCGAGCCGGTCTTCGGTGCCCACGCACAAGGCGAGTTGCTTGCGGATGTCGTCGAGCACTTCGGAGAAGTTGGGCAGCGCGTCGTAAAGCGCGTCCATGTCGGGCAAGGCCGCGGGCTTGACCGCAAACCGCGTCCCGCCGGCCTTGATCATCCGCTCATACGTGGAGCGCAGCGCTTCGTTGCCGCCCGCACCCAGGTCGTCGAGCGCCGCCTCGACTTCCTGCATGCGGTAGACATCCTTGAACGACGCCACCGGCAATGTCTTGCCCGCGGTCTGTGCGGTCACCAATGCACCCATGTCGGCCTCCTTGCTCGGCACGCGGCACCGTCATCGGGCGCCGCCGACACCCGGCCGCCATCCTGTGCGCGACCGTATGCCACCTATAACGCAGAAGTCCGCAAGAAGCGTACCGAGTCATGGCAAACCCCGAGGCCGCGGGGTGAGGTTTCGCGAATTCGCGCACATCGCGCGTCGCGCATGCGCAAAGAAAAAGCCGCGCGATGAGCGCGGCTTTTGAGGTGCTGCCTGCCGTGGGCGCGGGCGCTCAGGGCATCTTGTGCATCTGCTCCATCTTGGCCGGCGCAGCGG
>CAYUYC010000283.1:0-4280 GCA_964448945.1 uncultured Burkholderiaceae bacterium | reverse complement strand
GCGTTGCGGCCTGGGCGACCATCTGTTCGACGAAGCCGGCAGCCTGCCGCTGGGCAAGCAGCGCATCGTCGAAGTCGCGCGCGCACTCGCCGCCGATCCGGTCTTGCTGTTGCTCGACGAACCGGCCGCAGGGCTGCGCCATCTCGAAAAGCAGGCCCTGGCCGATCTGCTCGCCAAGCTGCGCGAAGAAGGCATGGCCATCCTCCTGGTCGAACACGACATGGACTTCCTCATGGGCCTGGCCGACCGCGTGGTGGTGATGGAATTCGGCGAATTGCTCGCCCGCGGCACGCCCGACGAGATCCAGACCGATCCCGCGGTGCTCGAAGCCTATCTCGGAGGCGTGGAATGAGCGCGCATCTGCTCCAGACCCAGGACTTGTGCGTGGCCTATGGCCATGTCGAAGCCCTGCACAACATCAATCTGCGCATCGAGCAAGGCCAGATCGTCACCGTCATCGGTCCCAATGGCGCGGGCAAGACCACCTTGTTGTCGTCCTTGATGGGCCTGCTGCCCGCGACCGGCCGCATCGCCTTCGACGGGCGCGATTCGGCGCGCGGCTGGCGGGTCGAATCCCTGGTCTCGTCGGGCCTGGTGCTGGTGCCCGAAAAGCGTGAGCTGTTCGGCGACATGTCGGTCGAGGACAACCTGCTGCTCGGCGCCTTCGATCGCTACCGGCGCGGGCTGCGCGACCACCGCAGCACGATGCAGGAAGTGTTCGAGATCTTTCCCCGCCTGCTCGAACGCCGCCGCCAGGTGGCCGCGACCTTGTCGGGCGGCGAACGCCAGATGCTCGCGATGGGCCGCGCCTTGATGGCGCGTCCGCGCCTGCTGATGCTCGACGAGCCCAGCCTGGGTCTGGCGCCGCTCATCATCAAGGAGATCTTTCAGATCATCACGCGACTGCGCGCGATGGACGTGTCGATCCTGCTCGTCGAGCAGAACGCGCGCGCCGCGCTCAAGGTTGCCGACTATGCGTATGTGCTCGAGACCGGCGAGGTCTCGCTCGAAGGCCCCGCACGAGAGATCGCCGACGATCCGCGGGTCATCGAGAGCTATCTGGGACTGGGTGCAAAGCACGACCAGCCAGCCCACTGAAGTCGAACACCACGGAGGAGACACCCCATGAAGCACAGCTTGACGAGTATTGCCGCGGCGCTGGTCCTGGCCGCATCGCTGCCCGCGCATGCCGACATCAACATCGGCGTCACCGTCTCGGCCACCGGCCCGGCGACATCGCTCGGCGCTCCGCAAAAGAACACCGCGACCTTGCTGCCCACCGCCATCGGCAGCGAGAAGATCAACTGGATCCTGCTCGACGACGCGACCGATCCGAGCCAGGCCTCGAAGAACGCGTCCAAGTTCATCAACGAGAACAAGGCCGACCTGGTCATCGGCTCGTCGACGGTCGCCAATACCGCGGCCGTCGTGGAAGTGACCGCCGAAGCCGGCACGCCCTTGATCGCGCTCGCGCCGATCGACCTGCCGCCGGCGAAGGACAAATGGACCTTCCGCATGCCGCAGCACAACGCGCTGATGGGCAAGGCCTTGTTCGACCACATGGTCGCGAACAAGGTCAAGACGCTGGGCTTCATCGGCTTTTCCGATCCCTATGGCGAAAGCTGGCTGCGCGTGGTCACGCCCATGGCCGAAGAACGCGGCATCAAGCTCGTCGACGTCGAGCGCTTCAACCGTACCGACACCTCGGTGACGGCGCAGGTGCTCAAGCTGGTCTCGGCGCGGCCCGACGCCATCCTCGTGGTCGGCTCGGGCACGCCCGCGGCCCTGCCCCACACCACGCTGACCGAGCGCGGCTACAAAGGCCAGATCTATCAAACCCACGGCGCGCCGAGCAAGGAGTTCCTCAAGGTCGGCGGCAAGGGCGTCAACGGCGGCATCTTCGTCGTCGGTCCTTTGCTCGTGGCCGACCTGCTGCCCGACAGCGCCGCGACCAAGAAGAACGCGCTCGAGTACACCAAGCTGTACGAATCGCGCTTCGGTGCCGGCTCGGTCTCGTCCTTCGGCGCGCACATGTGGGACGCCTGGACGCTGATCCAGTACGCCGCGCCGATCGCGCTCAAGAAGGCCAAGCCCGGCACGCCGGAATTCCGTGCCGCGCTGCGCGATGCGATCGAATCGGCCAAGAACGTGGTCGGCGTGCAAGGCGTGTTCAACATGAGCCCGACCGATCATTTCGGCTTCGACCAGCGCGCCCGCGTGCTGATCCAGGCCGACAACGGCGCGTTCAAGCTCGTCGCCCAATAAGCGATCGACCGAAAGGACCAGCGCATGAACGCGATCGCGAAGACGCCCGGCGAGTTGTTCGCCGAGCCCGACATCCTGCTCGAATCCCGCCCCGACGGCACGCGCCTGCTGCGTTCGGCCACGCCCTTGCCCGAGCGCTATACGCGCTGTGTGGGCGAATGGCTCGAACACTGGGCCCGTGCCAAGCCCGACGGCGTCTTCATCGCCGAGCGCGGCGCCGACGGGCAATGGGTGCGCCTGACCTACGCCCAGGCGCGCGAGCGGGTGTACGCGATCGCGACCTGGCTGCTCGGCCAAAACCTCTCGGCCGAGCGTCCGGTGGCCATCCTCTCGGACAACAGCATCGAACATGCGCTGCTCATGCTCGCGGCCATGCACATCGGCGTGCCCTCGTGCGCGATCTCGCCGGGCAATTCGCTGATGTCGACCGACCACGCCAAGCTCAAGGCCAACATCGAGCTGCTGCGCCCCGGCGTCATCTTCGCCGACACGATCGAACGCTTTGCCCCCGCACTGCAATCGATCGCGCCCTTGCACGACGGCGTCGTGCTCGCAGGCAGCCGCAGCAAGGCGATGGCCGCCGGCAGCCTGCCCTTTGCGCAGATCGAAGCCACGCCGGTCGATGCCGCCGCGGTCGCCGATGCCTTGGCCGCGGTCACGCCCGACACCATCGCCAAGTTCCTGTTCACCTCGGGCTCGATCGCGATGCCCAAGGCGGTGGTCAACACCCAGCGCATGCTGTGCGCGAGCCAGATGGCCAAGGAAATGATCTGGCCCTTTCTCGCGCGCACCACGCCGGTCATCCTCGATTGGCTGCCCTGGAGCCACACCTTCGGCGGCAACCACAACTTCAATCTCATCCTGCGCTGGGGCGGCACGCTCCACATCGACGACGGCAAGCCCACGCCTGCGGCGCTCGACAAGACCGTGCGCAATCTCAAGGAGATTTCGCCCACGCTGTACTTCAGCGTGCCGCGCGCCTACGACATGCTGGTGCCCTTGCTGCGCGACGACCCCGAGTTGCGCGCATGCTTCTTTCGCAATCTGCAACTGCTGTTCTACGCCGGCGCGGCCCTGCCCCAGCATTTGTGGGACGAACTCGAACGCCTGTCGATCGCCGAGCAAGGCACGCCGGTGGTGATGGTCTCGTCCTGGGGCGCGACCGAAACCGCGCCCCTGGCCACCGACTGCCATTTCCAGGCCGTGCGCTCGGGCGTCATCGGCGTGCCGGTCCCGGGCGTGCTGCTCAAGCTCGTGCCCGCGGCCGACAAGCTCGAAGTGCGCGTCCAAGGGCCCAACGTCTTCCCCGGCTATTGGAAGCAGCCCGACCTCACCCGCGAATCCTTCGACGAAGAAGGCTTCTATCTGATCGGCGATGCGGTCGAATTCGTCGACCCCGCGCGGCCCGAACTCGGTCTGTTGTTCGACGGCCGCGTGGCCGAAGACTTCAAGCTGCTCACCGGCACCTGGGTCCATGTCGGCACGGTGCGGGTGCGCGGCATCGATGCGCTCTCGCCGGTCGCGCAAGACATCGTCGTCACCGGCCACGACCGCGACGAGATCGGCTTTCTGGTCTTTCCCAACATCCCCGAGTGCAAGAAGATCGCGGGCCTGCCCGCCGACGCCTCGGTCGATGCGGTGCTCACCCATCCGTCGGTCGTGCGCCGGGTGCGCGAAGGCATGTCGGTCATGGCGCAATTCGGCGGCAGTTCCACCTACCCCGCGCGCGTGCTGTTGATGGCCGAGCCGCCATCGGTCGAAGCCGGCGAAATCACCGACAAGGGCTACATCAACCAGCGCATCGTGCGCACCCGACGTGCTGACCTGGTCGAATGGCTGCACGGCGATGTGCCCGACAAGAGCGTGATCACGGTGCCGGGGGTGAAGGCGCATGCGTGACTGTCGGCGCGCTGCTGTGGCGGGGTTGTTCTTTCTGCGCGAAGGTCGTGGGGGGGGGTTCGTTATTCGCGATGGTCGTGCGTGGTGGTCCTTTCTGCGCGAAGGTCGTGCGGGGC
>CAYUYC010000282.1:0-4293 GCA_964448945.1 uncultured Burkholderiaceae bacterium | reverse complement strand
CGGCAGTCCCGAGCGCAGCGTGCTCGGCGTCTCGGCCGCGATGCAGGACGTGCGCAGCACGATCGTGCGTCTGGCGCGCAGCATGGCGCCGGTGGCGATCTACGGCGAATCGGGTACCGGCAAGGAAGTCGCGGCGCGCGCGATCCATCTGGCCGGCCCACGTGCCGAACGCCCGTTCGTCGCGGTCAATTGCGGCGCGATTCCCGAGTCCTTGATGGAGGCCGAGTTCTTCGGCTATCGCAAGGGCGCGTTCACCGGGGCCGATGCCGATCGCGACGGTTTCTTCCAGGCGGCCAACGGCGGCACCTTGCTGCTCGACGAAATCGCCGAATTGCCGCTCGCGATGCAGGTCAAGCTGTTGCGCGCGATCCAGGAACGGCGTGTGCGCAAGGTCGGCGCCACGGCGGAAGACCCGGTCGATGTGCGCATCATCAGTGCCACCCATCGCAATCTGCCCGAGCGGGTCGCGACCGGCATCTTCCGCCAGGACTTGTTCTATCGGCTCAACGTCATCGAGTTGCGCATGCCGGCATTGCGCCAGCGGCCCGAAGACATTCCGGTGTTGGCCGATGCGATTTTGCAGCGCCTGGCGCAGATGGAAGGGCGTGCGAGCGCGCGTCAACTCAGCGCGCACGCGGTCGAGTTGCTGCGCGGTTATGCCTTTCCAGGCAATGTGCGCGAACTCGAGAACATCCTCGAGCGCGCCAGTGCGTTTGCGGGCGGCGATCTCATCACGGCGGCCGATCTGGGACTCGATGCCGGCACGCGCGACGATGCGGCGACCGCGGAATTTCCGATTCGCGATGCGGCCGACGATCTCGATGACGCGCATGGCGAGTCGCCGCTGGCGACGACGCCCGCACCCGCCAACGGCCATCGCGTACCGATGCCGGTGTCGATCCAATCGCTGGAATTTCCGTTGTCGATGCCCGAGTACCTCGAGGCGGTCGAGCGCACGCTCATCGAACGCGCACTCGAACAAACCAAGTTCAATCGCACCGCGGCGGCGCGTTTGCTCGGCGTGACTTTCCGGCAATTGCGCTATCGCATCCAGCAGCTCGGCATCAAATGAGCGCCGGACCGGCGCGGCGTTACGCCATCGATGCGCAAGGCCGGTGTGCGCAGGCACGCTGGGTCGCCTCGCCCAATGCCGATGCGCGGCCAGACGGTGCGCAATGCGAGTTGGTCGTCTTGCACAACATCAGCTTGCCGCCCGGTGTGTTCGAGGGCGATGCGGTCGAGCGTTTCTTCACCAATCGATTGAGCGCGGATGCGCATCCGTTCTTCGCGCAGATCGCGACGATGCGTGTGTCGGCGCATTTCTTCCTGCGTCGCGACGGCACGCTGGTGCAATTCGTCGAATGCGAGCGGCGCGCCTGGCATGCGGGGGTGTCGCAATGGTGGGGGCGCGAGCGCTGCAATGATTTTTCGATCGGCATCGAGATCGAAGGGGCCGACGACGTCGCCTATACCGAAGCGCAATACCGCGCGCTTGCGCGCTTGTTGCGTGCCCTGGTGCGGCGCTATCCGATCCGCGGCATCGCCGGGCATGAGCACATCGCGCCGGTGCGCAAGACCGATCCGGGGCCGAGTTTCGATTGGGTGGAATTGCGCCGCGCGGCGCGCCTGCCGCGCAGCTTGTTCGCGGGCACGCCCGCGGCTTGAAGGCAGCGGCGCCTCAGCGCCGCGTCATTCCGCACCTTCGGCCAGCGCCGCCAATTGCTCGGCCTGATGTTCGCCGATCAGCGCATTGGTGATCTCGTCGAGATCGCCGTCCATGATCGCATCGAGCTTGTACAGCGTCAGATTGATGCGATGGTCGGTCATGCGCCCTTGCGGGAAGTTGTAGGTGCGGATGCGTTCGCTGCGGTCGCCCGAGCCGATCAGGTTCTTGCGCGTGGCCGCTTCCTTGGCCTGCTGGGCGCGGGTCTGGGCTTCGAGCAGGCGCGAGGCCAGCACCTTCATCGCCTTGTCCTTGTTGCGATGCTGGGAGCGGTCGTCCTGGCATTCGGCCACGATGCCGGTCGGCAAATGGGTGATGCGCACCGCCGATTCGGTCTTGTTGACGTGCTGGCCGCCGGCGCCCGAGGCGCGGAACACATCGATGCGCAGGTCTTCGGGATTGATCTGGACATCGACCTCTTCGGCTTCGGGCATCACCGCGACCGTGCAGGCCGAGGTATGGATGCGGCCTTGCGCTTCGGTCGCGGGCACGCGCTGCACGCGGTGGCCACCCGATTCGAACTTGAGCCGTGAATACGCGCCCTGGCCTTCGATGCGCACGATCACCTCTTTGAAGCCGCCGAGGTCCGAGGCCGACTCCGACATGATCTCGGTCTTCCAGCGCTGGCGCTCGGCATAGCGCATGTACATGCGCAGCAGATCGCCCGCGAACAGCGCCGATTCGTCGCCGCCGGTGCCGGCGCGGATTTCGAGGAAGATGTTCTTCGCGTCGTTCGGGTCCTTGGGCAGCAGCGCGCGCTGCAGCTCGACTTCGAGTTGTTCCATGCGTGTGCGCGCCGCGTCGATTTCTTCCTGGGCGAATTCCTTCATCGACGCATCGGCGAGCATGCCCTGGGCCGCGGCGAGATCGCGTTCGGCCTGCTGATAGGCGCTGAATTGCGCGACCACCGGCGTCAGCTCGAACGACTCGCGGGTGAGCTTGCGGTATTGGTCGATGTCCTGCGTCACCTGCGGGTCCTGCAGGGCGAGTTCGATCGTTGCCAGCCGGCCCGAGAGTTGCTCGAGCTTGGCCGCCATGGAGGATTTCATCTACTTCTTGTCGGTGGGGAAGAGGTGGGGCAGCAGCACGCCCAGACGTTCGCGCTCTTCATGGTCGGCTTCGCCGAGCATGGCCAGCGGGCGGTGCAGGAATTTGTTGGTGATGCGGCGGGACAGATCTTCGACCACCTGGGCCGGATCATGGCCGGAGGCGAGCAAACGCATCGCGCGCTCGAGTTCATCGCGGCGCAAGGCATCGCCCGAGGCGCGCAATTGCGCGATCAGCGGCACGGTCTGGCGCCGCTCGAGCCATTGCATGAAGTTCTGCACCCGCGTCTCGATGATGGCTTCGGCCTGGGCTACCGCAACCTGGCGCGCCGAGGTGCCTTCGCGCACGACGGCGCCGAGATCGTCGACGGTGTACAGATATACATCCGACAGGCGCGCGACTTCGGTTTCGATGTCGCGCGGCACGGCCAGATCGACCATGAACATCGGTTTGTGCCGACGCGCCTTGAGCGCGCGCTCGACGAGTCCGAGCCCGATGATGGGCAGCGTCGACGCGGTGCAGCTCACCACGATGTCGAATTCGGCCAGACGCTCGGAGATTTCGGCCAGGCGCATCGAATGACCGCCGAAGCGCGTGGCGAGGTTGTGCGCACGCTCAAGGGTGCGATTGGCGATCACCAGACGTTTCGGCGCCTGCGCGGCGAAGTGCGTGGCGGTGAGTTCGATCATCTCGCCCGCGCCGATGAACAGCACATTCAATTCGCTGATCTTGGCAAAGATGCGTTCAGCCAGCTTGACCGCGGCGGCCGCCATGCTGACCGAGTGCGCGCCGATCTCGGTCTGGGTGCGGACTTCCTTCGCGACCGCAAAGGTGCGCTGGAACAACTGGTTGAGCAGCGTGCCGATCGCGCCGGCTTCGTCGGCCGCACGGACCGCCTGCTTCATCTGACCAAGGATCTGCGGTTCGCCGAGCACCATCGAATCGAGACCGCTCGCTACGCGGAACGCATGACGCACGGCATCTTGCTGAGGCAGCGCATACAGATGCGGCGAAACCTCCGAGGCGCGCAATTGGTGATAGTCGGCCAGCCATTCGGCGATCTGCGGATGCGCGTCGTTGGCCGCTTGGCCGTCGAGCGCGCAGTACAACTCGGTGCGATTGCAGGTCGAAACGATGGCCGCCTCTTGCACCGACTGGCCGAAGGACGTACGCAGGCCCGCCAGCGCACCGCCGATCGCCTCGGGCGCGAAGCTCACGCGTTCGCGAATCGCGACCGGCGCGGTGTGGTGGTTCAGACCAAGGGCGAGCAATGACATCGATGGCGGGCCAAACGCATGGGGTCGCGTGCAAGTGCGCATGCGACGGCCTTGGATTATACGAGTCGCCTTGATTTGAAAGGGAATTTCGTTCGCGACGAATCGTAGTTCTTGCGTCGCGTCAGGGTGCGGCGCAAAAAGACAAAGGCCCCGAGCTTGCTCGGGGCCTTTGGTGTTGGTGGGCCGTGAAGGATTCGAACCTTCGACCAACGGATTAAGAGTCCGCTGCTCTACCAACTGAGCTAA
>CAYUYC010000281.1:0-4306 GCA_964448945.1 uncultured Burkholderiaceae bacterium | reverse complement strand
GCGCGCCGGGCGCGGCAGGCAACAAAGGATGACGGACGAGTTTCATCGATAGGGATGGACCGTGAAGATCAGGAATGGGCCTGGAGCGGACGCAGCCAACGTCGCTCGGCGGCATGGAAGAGCGCGACCAGCACCATGGTGATCAGCACATAGATCACCGCGGCGGTAATGAAGGCTTCGAAGGGCAGGTAGTAGCGCGCGTTCACGTCGCGTGCGGCGCCGGTGAGGTCGAGCAAGGTGACCACGCTCGCCAGCGAGGTGCCGTGCAGCATCAACACCACTTCGTTGCCGTAGGCCGGCAGCGAACGGCGCAAGGCCGAGGGCAGCACGATGCGGCGCAGGGTGACCCAGCGCGACATGCCGAGCGCCTTGGCGGCTTCGATCTCGCCCGCGGGCAAGGCGCGGATCGCGCCGTACAGGATCTCGGTGGTATAGGCGCAGGTGTTGATGGCGAACGCGGCGATCGCGCAGAACCAGGCCGAACTCAGCCACGGCCAGAAGATGCTCGCGCGCACGGCCTCGAATTGCGCCAGGCCGTTGTAGATGAGGAAGAGCTGCACCAGCATCGGCGTGCCGCGGATCACGTACGTGAAGAGCCACACCGGCCGCCAGACCCAGGGCGAAGGCAGGCTGCGCAACATCGCGAGCGGCAACGCGCCCGCGAGGCCGATGGCCAGCGACAGCACCAGCAGCTTGATGGTCATCCAGGTGCCGCTCAGGTATTGCGGCAGGTTCTCGATGATCGGTTCGAGATCGAACACGCCGAGCGTCATAGCGCCACCTTGCGCGCGCCGATCGCCAGCCGCTTTTGCAGCCAGGCAAAGCCCAGCTCGGAACACGAGGTGAAGGCGAGGTAGACCAGGGCCACCGCACAATAAAAGACGAACGGCTCGCGGGTGGCGCCGGCAGCGAGCCCGGCGCGATTCATCATGTCGGACAGCCCGATCACCGACACGATCGAGGTGCTCTTGAGCATCACCAGCCAGTTGTTCGACAGGCCGGGCAGCGCATGCCGCAGCATTTGCGGACCGACGATGCGCACCAGCACTTGCAGACGCGTCATGCCGAAGGCGAGCGCGGCTTCGCGCTGGCCCGGCGGGACGGCAAGAAAGGCGCCGCGCAGTACTTCGGTCAGATAGGCGCCGAAGATGAAGCCGATGGTGAGCACGCCCGCGACGAAGGGATCGATGTCGACATAATCCCAGCCCAGACGCTCGCCGATATCGTTGACCAGCATCTGCCCGCCGTAAAAGATGAGCAGCATCAGCACCAGATCGGGCACGGCGCGGATGACGGTGGTGTAGGCCTGGGCCAGACCGCGTGCGATGCGCGAGCGCGACAGCTTGGCCGTCGCGCCCACGATCCCGAGCAAGAAGGCGATGCACAGCGAGGCGAACGCCACCGACAGCGTCAGCAGCGCGCCTTGCAGCAAGCTCGGGCCATATCCGTGCAGCATCGCTGGGGTTTACTTGCCGTAGACGTCGAAGTCGAAGTACTTGTCCTGGATCTTCTTGTAGGTGCCGTTGGCGCGGATCGCACCGATGGCGGCCTCGAACTTCGCTTGCAACGCGGTGTCGGCCTTGCGCGTGGCGATGCCCGAGCCTTCGCCCATGTACTTGGTGTCGTCGATCGGGGCGCCGATGAAGCCATAGCCCTTGCCGGCGGGCTTCTTCAAGAAGCCCAGGTCGGCGGCGACCGCGTCGCAGAAGGTCGCATCGATGCGGCCCGCGGCGAGATCGAGGAAGACGTCGTCTTGCTTGGCGTAACGCACGATCTCGCTGTCTTTGTAGAAGGTCGACAGGTAAAGCTCGTGCTTGGTCGAACGTTGCACGCCGATCTTCTTGCCCTTGAACGACGCGGGCGAGTTATCGCCTTTGAAGTCGCTGCGGCCGACGAAGCGCGCGGGCGTGGCCGCGTACTTGTGGGTGAAGTTGATGGTGCGCTTGCGTTCTTCGGTGATCGCCATCGACGAGACGATCGCGTCGAACTTCCTGGCTTGCAGCGCGGGGATCATGCCGTCCCATTCCTGCTGGACCAGCGTGCATTCGGCCTGCATCTGCGCGCACAGCGCGAGCGCGATGTCGACGTCGAAGCCCTTGAGCTTGCCGTCGGGGCCGACTTCATTGAACGGAGGGTAGGCGCCTTCGACCGCGATGCGGATCTTCTTCCAGTCGGGGCTTTGCGCGTGCGCGGGCAAGACGACGGCGGCCAGCGCGATGAGCGCGATGAATAAACGACGTTGCATGATCGAGGCTCCCTCCTCAAATAGGCGTCAGTGCGGGGTTGGATCGGGCCGCGTCAACGGGCCCAAGGCGTGTACATCGGCTCGGCCATGCGGATCGGCGCGATGTCGAGGTACAGGTTCAAGACAGTGTAGTCCTCGCCCCCGAAGTCCTCGTTGTACCAACCGATGCTCTCGCTGCCCTTGTAGACGCGAAACGAGAAGCCCAGCCGCGCTTTCGGATCGCCCGCGGGCGCACGCGGATCGAAGGCGATGCCGCGCACTTCCGAGCGGTTGGAGTCGATGAGGAAGCTCATGGCATTGGCGATGGTGCCGTCGCCGAACATGTCGATGTAGAACGGATCGTTGGTGTAGTAGGGCTTGTAGTCGTGCGCCTTCGGATCGAGTTTCTGGCTCTTGAGCTTGAGTGCCGAAGGCGTGACCGTGCGCGTCTTGAGGGTGACGCGATCGCCGCGATCAAGCAGCGCGATGCGCACGCCCGCGAGGTTGAAGGCACCGAGCGTCGCATCGGACTTGGCGTCGCTCAGATCGACCAGCATCGCCTTGCCACCGACGATCTCGGCTTCGTCGCCATGCACGACCGCGGCGCTGTTTTCTTCGACGCCCAGGCCCAGCACATAGCCGCGCGCATGCATGAGCGGGATCATGCGGCCGAAGCGGCCGCGCTTGAGAAAGTGCTGATCGACGAACAAGTCGGGGCCGACGAAACCCAGGCCGCGATCGACTTCGTTCCCGTCGCGCAACTCGCCCTTCATGACGCCCAGCACATTGGGTGCATCGCGGAACATGGTGGTGCTCATGATGGCCGCGCCGGCCGAGGTGCCGGCCACGACGCCGCCCGCGCGATAGACATCCCAGATCGCTTCGAGCAAGGGCGTGGCTTTGCCGCCCGGATACAGATGATCGACGATGCGCTCTTGCGCACCGCCGGTGAAGTAAATGCCGCGCGCCGCGCGCACCTTGGCGATGAGCGCCGGGTCCGTCACCGCCTGCGCGATCGGCACGTCCTTGAGCAAGGGCGAGACCGGCAAGGCTTCGGCCACCGCACCGCGCTTGTTCAAGCTGTTCACCGCATCCTTGGCGCTGCCCACCGGGTCTTCCGATGCGGTGCCGAAGACGACGAAGCGCGCGCCCTTGCCGCCCGCCAAGTCGACGATACGGGTCCAGACCGCTTCGTTGTCGGCCTTGAGGCCGCCGCCGATCACCACCGCGGTGCCGGTGCCGCGCACCGTGGTGTCGATGCTGCCCGAGGCGGTCGCGGCATGCGCGCCGTACATCCCGCCGAGCAGGGCCGAAACGGCCAGACAACGGGCAACGAAATGGCGTCGATCGTTCATGAATTCGGTGTCGGCGTTACGCCGAGTGGCATGGCAATGGCGCGGATGTTGTCATCGGCCGCCAGGGCCAGCCATCCGGGGCGCTCCGGCAGAGCGCAAATCCAAAAGAAGATGTCGCTTCGGCGCAATCGGCGCGCACGCCGCATTGCGGCGAGCAAATCGGGCTTGCGCCGAAGCGACGGCAAGTTGCCGTCAAGCGACCGGACGGGGTGCAGCCCGTTTTCGGAATGTAACTGTCTTCCTAGACTGCGCCGACACGCTCGCGTCATGGGATTGCCATGCGCGTGTGTGCCGGCCCGATCCACCCCTTGCCCCGGAGACACCCGTCATGACCCAACGCGCCCGCGCGCTGCGTCGACAGCGCCTGCCCCAGTTCGCGATCAAGGCGAGCGTGCACGCCATGCTGCTAGCCCTAGCTTCCACGGCCGCAGCGCAGACGTCGACCGTAGAAACACCGCCCCAGCAGCAATTGCAGCGCGTGGAGGTCACGGGTTCCGCGATCAAACGCATCGATGCCGAAACCGCATTGCCGGTGCAGATCATCTCGCGCGAAGCCATCGACAAGGCCGGCGTGACGACTGCCGCCGAACTGATGTCGAAGATCTCGGCCTCGTCGAACAATCTGACCGACGGCGTGAGCATCGCCACCGGCGGTTACCGCGATCAGATGGGCTTCAACTCGGCCAA
The DNA here is from genome assembly GCA_964448945.1 of uncultured Burkholderiaceae bacterium. GTDB lineage: Bacteria > Pseudomonadota > Gammaproteobacteria > Burkholderiales > Burkholderiaceae_E > CAXBRX01. Next base: position 40 of record CAYUYC010000281.1, on the reverse strand, counting down.
TCTGCGCGGCCTGGGCGCTTCGTCGACCCTGGTGCTGCTC
>CAYUYC010000280.1:0-4310 GCA_964448945.1 uncultured Burkholderiaceae bacterium | reverse complement strand
CTCACCCTCCAGCTCTTCCTTCCGCCGGTCCAGATCTTCCAGCTCCGCCTGGGCACCAGTTCGGTATGCAGCCAGAACTGCCACAACAGATTGATGCCGAGCACCGCAAACACCGCTGCCGGCGCAAAGCCCAGCGCGATCATCGGCAGGAAGAACAACACCGCGCCGGTGATGCCTGCGGTCCAGCCCAGGCGATAGGCCGCGCTCAGATTCATGTGCTCGGGGCTGTGATGCACGCAATGCGAGGCCCAGAACCAGCGGATCTCATGGCCCGCGCGGTGGTAGGCGTAGTAGCAGAACTCGGTGCCGAAAAACAGCAGCGCGATGCCCCAGGCGGTGTCGAGCGGCACGGTGGCCACGCGATGGAACCAGACCCATTGCACCGCGCCGCCCCAAAGCGCGGTCGCAGCGATGCGCGAGAGGGGTTGCCCCGCTGCGATCACGAGCGACGCGAGGCTTTCGCGCCAGTCGTAGCTGCCGCGTTGCGCGCGCCGGTCGTCGCCCTGTAACGCGACCTGCGCGCGCTGCGTCAGCCACCACCATTCAAAAGCCGCGCACGCAATGAACACCGGCAGCAAGACGGGGAGCATCCAGCGTTCGGCGTTCATGGCGATCTCGCTCGTACAGCGCGTCGATCAACGGCAGGCGATGGTGTTGCCCGCCGCGTCGGTGCAGGTCGCCGTGTGCTGTACACCGGTTTCCTTGGAGTACGTGGTCTGGCCGTTGTAGGTGTTACCGTTGGCACCGGTGGCGGTCGTGGTGCGGCTGCCGTTGACCGCGCCGTCGGCGCCCTTGGTGACGCTGCCTGCGCTGTCGATCGTGCCCTTGGCGCCGGTGGCGGTGAAGCCGCCTTCATGGCTCGCGCTGCCGTCGGCGTAGCGGGTCGTGGTGCTGGCGCGCGCGCCGGTCGCGCCGTTGGCCGCCTTGAACGCGCCGCCCGAGGCCGCGGTGCCGTTGCCGGCGCCGTCGGTGGTGTAGGCGCGTCCGCGCACCGCGGCGCCGCCTTGCGGGCCCTTCACTGCGGTCACGGCGCCGCCGGTGCGGCCGCCCGCGGCATTGGCGGCGGAGCCGCGTGCATGCGCACGGCCGGCAGCCTGCGCATCAATGGCGGCGGCAAACAAGGTGGCGGTGAGGGCGGCGAGAATGCCGAGTCGGGCAACGGTCTTCATGAGCGATCTCCTTGAGCATGCGTTGAGCTTGGGTTCCGATCGAAGCGCGGTGATGCGTCGTTCGATGGAGCGCAGTCTGGTCGGCATGCGTTAGCGGCCGATTGCATGCAGGGCGGCGTGTGTGCGGACTTCTTGCAAGCCGTGGGTCTTGTAATGCGCCGTAATCAGACCGCGCCGGGCGGTGCCGGCGCGCTGTTACGATCGCTCACATCGCATCGGGAGAATTGCTGTGAACGACGCTGCCACCGGCGCTGCCGTGCAGACCGAGACCAAAGGGCGCGTGCTCGTCCTCGACGACGAAGCCGAATTGCGCGCCATGCTCACGCGCTATCTGACGGGCCAGGGCTATACCGTGCGTGCGGTGGCCGACGCGCCCCAGCTCGACAAGCTCTTGTCGCGCGAGCGCTTCGACGTGCTGGTACTCGACTTGATGATGCCCGGCGAAGACGGCCTGGCCGTATGCCGGCGCTTGCGCGCGCAAGGCGAGACCATCCCCATCCTCATGCTCACCGCGCGCGGCGATCCGGTCGATCGCATCGTCGGGCTCGAAATGGGCGCCGACGACTATCTGCCCAAGCCTTTCAATCCGCGCGAATTGCTCGCGCGCCTGCAGGCCATGCTCAGGCGCCAGGCGATGCTGGGTGCAGCCCCCGCGGCCGCGCACGCGCAAGCCGTGCGCTTCGGGCCGTATGTGCTCGATCCGGTCGCGCGGCGGCTCGAACGCGCGGGTCAGCAGATGAGCGTCACCTCGGGCGAATTCGCGCTCTTGCATGCGCTGGCCGCGCACGCCGGCCGCCCGCTCGGGCGCGAGCGCCTGATGGAACTCGCTTACGGCCGCGACCACGAAGCAACCGACCGCAGCATCGATGTGCAGATCCTGCGTCTGCGCCGGCTGATCGAAGACGACCCCGCCGCGCCGCGCTACATCCAGACCGTGCGCGGCTTCGGCTATGTCTTCGTCTGCGACGGCGAACCGCGATGACCTGGCTGGCGCGGGTGTTGCCGCGGACGATGTTCGGCCGCAATCTGCTCCTGATCATCGCGCTCGTCGGGCTGGGGCAGATCGCCTCAGGCGCCATCTGGTACACGCAGGTGCAGCGTCCGCGCGTCGACCGCGCCGCGGCCTTCGTGCTCTGGCATGCGGGCACGGTGCGCGCGACGCTCGCGCATGTGCCCTACGATCAGCGCGAGGCAACCCTCGACGAACTCAACCGACTCGGCCGCAAGGGCGTGCGGATCGCCAAGACCCCGCCCGAAGTCGGCGAGGCGCCGCTACAACCGGTGGCGCGCTTGTTCCTCGAACGCATGCAGGATCGCATCGGCAGCGATCTGCAAGTGAGTTGGCAGGTGGTGCCGGAGCGGCGCTTGTGGGTGCGCATCGTGGTTGACGACCAACCCTTGTGGTGCGGCTACAGCGCCGAAGGTCTGTTGCCCGATCTTTCGGGTCTGGTGCTGGGCTTGTCGCTCACCGTGGCGCTGCTGGCGTTCGCCGGTGCAGCGCTCATTCAGCGTCATCTGAACGCGCCCTTGCGCGCCTTGGCGCGCGCCGCGGGCGACGTGGCGGTCGGACGCAAGCCCCACCTGCCCGATGAGCACAGCGCGCCCGAAGAAATCGCCGTCGTCGCGCAAAGCTTCATCCAGATGACGTCGGCGCTCGACGATCTCGAACGCGAACGCGCCTTGATGCTGGCCGGAGTCTCGCACGATCTGCGCACCCCGCTGACCAAGCTGCGCCTGGGGCTCGAGATGCTCGACAACCCGGCCGAGGCCGATCTGATCGCCAGCATGATCCGCAGCATCGAAACCGCCGATGCGGTCATCGACCAGTTCGTCGATTACGCGCGCATCGGGCATGACGAAGCGATGCAGGCCGTCGATCTCGGCGCACTCGTGCGCCATGCGGTGCAGGCGGTGGCCGATCCGCGCATCGAGGTCGCGCTGCAACTGGGCGAACTGCCCGCGGTCCTGGCGCGCCCGGTGGCGGTCGAACGCCTGGTGACCAATCTGCTGCAAAACGCGATGCGCCACGGCGCACCGCCCATCATCGTGCGCACCGAGCGCGACGGGGCGCGCGTGCGGCTGGTGGTCTGGGATTGCGGTCCGGGCATTCCCGAGGCCGAGATCGATCGCCTGCGCCGTCCGTTCGCGCAACTCGACACCGCCCGCGGCGGCAAGCCCGGCGCCGGACTGGGTCTCGCGATCGCCGATCGCGTCGCGCGCCTGCACGGCGGCGAGCTTGGCCTGCGCAATCGTCCGCAAGGCGGACTCGAAGCCAGCGTGAGCTTCGCCGCGGCTTCTTCGAACTGACGCGAGAACGTCGTCGGCCTGTCACGCGGCGCACACATAGTGCGCGCCGATGATCGACTTCGGCAGCCCGGCATGGACATCGCGCTCGTGACCGACGCATGGCATCCGCAGATCAACGGCGTGGTGCAGACCTGGACCTACATGATGCGCGAGCTGGGCGCGCTCGGCCACGCAGTGCGCGTGGTGAGCCCCGAGGGCGCACGCACGATGGCCGCGCCGTCGGAGCCCGGCCTGCGGCTCGTGCTCGATGCGCATGCGCATGTGCGTCGCGCGCTCGGATCGACGCCGCCCGACGCCTTGCACATCGCGACCGAAGGCCCGCTCGGCTGGGCGGCGCGCCGGCTGGCGCTCAAACGCGGCTGGCGTTTCACCACCTCGTATCACACCCGTTTTCCGGAATACCTCGCGCATCGCTTCCGCATTCCGGCCGCGCTCACTTACGCCGTGATGCGTCGGTTTCACGCGCCTTCGCAATGCGTGTTGGTGCCCACCGGCGCCATGCGCGATGAACTCGTCGCCGCGCGCTTCAAGCATCTGCGGGTCTGGTCGCGCGGGGTGGACGGCAAGCGCTTTCATCCCGCCGCGGCCGGCGAGCGCGGCGCGGTGCTGCCGTATCCGCGGCCGATCTGGCTCAACATCGGTCGCGTCGCGCCCGAGAAAGGGCTGCGCGAATTCCTGTCGCTCGATCTGCCGGGCACCAAGGTCGTGGTCGGCGACGGCGCGGCCTTGCCGCGGCTGCGCGCGCGCTTTCCCGAGGTGGTGTGGCTGGGTGCCAAGCCGCATGCCGAACTGGGCGCGTATTACGCCGACGCCGATGTGTTCGTGTTTCCGAGC
>CAYUYC010000279.1:0-4343 GCA_964448945.1 uncultured Burkholderiaceae bacterium | reverse complement strand
GACGCAGAAGAACGATGAGATTGCCTTCTCCGCCAAGGAACGCATCGGCGTCGCGTTGTTGCGCGGCGCGTTGCGTGCCCAGGGAGTGCAAATCGTGCGTGCGTGCCGCTTGCAGCGCAAACAGCGCTGGGGCAAGTGCGCGGATCTGCTCGACGCCGATGCGTTCCTTGGCGGAGAAGGCAATCTCATCGTTCTTCTGCGTCACCGCAACGAAAAGCACATAGCCGAGCGGCAAGAGAAAGGCCAGCGAAACCACCGCAAACTTGACCGGCATGCGCAGACGCTGCATCAGCGTGACGCCGGGTTTGAGTGCAGACAAAGCCATCGACGACTCCCAAGCAGATCAAACGATCACCGTCGGGTGCAGACGCGCATCCGAGGACAGCCACCATGACAGGCATATGGGTATCTTCGATGTCATCCCGAAATCTCGATAGCTCAATAAGGGTAATGAGTCACCGCCAGTTCAAGAACCAGGCGCGATGTCGCACCGAAACGAGGCAATTGCGTGTCGATATGCACGTGTGTAGTGCAACACGCTCTGAGCATTGGCGCGGCTATGCTCGTCGAACCTCCGCGCCGGCGCCGCCCCTCAGCCGCTATGCTCCTGTGCAAAACCACGAAGACCTGGGGACTTCGTGCCGATCGATCGAGGAGACCCATGAGCAAGCCGCAGCCGATGCCGCGCGATGCCTACGCGCACTTCACCCAGATCACCACGCGCTGGATGGACAACGACGCCTATGCCCACGTGAACAACGTCGTCTACTACAGTTGGTTCGACACCGTGGTCAACGAATACCTGGTACGCACGGGCGTGCTCGACATTGCGCAAAGCGATGTGGTCGGGCTGGTGGTCGAAACCCAGTGCAACTACTTTGCGCCGATCGCCTTTCCCGATCGGGTCACGGCCGGATTGCGCGTCGCCAAGCTCGGTACGAGCAGCGTGCGGTATGAGATCGGCATCTTCCGCGGCGACGAACCGCAGACCAGTGCGCAAGGGCATTTCGTTCATGTCTACGTCGATCGCGAAAGCAACCGCCCGATCGCGTTGCCGCCCCGTCTGCGCGATGCGCTCGAGCCGCTTGCCGCGCCCTACGTGGGTTGAGGGACCGTCATGGATCGAACGCAAGACACCGCGCCAGCCTCGGCAGTGAACAGCACGCAGGCTGCCATGCCGCCGACGCCGCCATCCGGACTCGAACCCGAGGCCATCATCAATGCGGTCGAATGGGCGATCGCCTCGCGCCGCAGCGTGCGCGCATTCAAACCCGACCCGGTACCGCGCACGACGATCGAACGCATCCTCGAAGTGGCCAGCCGCGCGCCCAGCGGCACCAACACCCAGCCATGGCGCGTGTATGTGCTGACCGGCGAACGGCGCGAACGATTGAGCGCCGCAGTCTTGCGTGCCCACGACGATCGCGCGAATGCCGCCGAGTACACCGAGGAATACGCCTATTACCCGCGTACCTGGGTGTCGCCGTACATCGATCGCCGGCGCAAGGTGGGATGGGATCTGTATTCGCTGCTGGGCATCGGCAAGACCGATCGTGCGCGCATGCACGCACAGCATGGGCGCAACTATCTGTTCTTCGATGCGCCGGTCGGGCTGATGTTCACCATCGATCGCGTCATGGCCCAGGGCAGTTGGCTCGACTACGGGATGTTCCTGCAGAACATCATGGTCGCGGCGCGCGCGCATGGCCTCGACACCTGCCCGCAAGCCGCGTTCACGCCATTTCACCGCATCATCGCCGAGCAGCTCGATCTGCCGCCGAACGAAATGCTGGTTTGCGGCATGGCGCTGGGCTTTGCCGATGAAGCCAAGATCGAGAACACGCTGGTGACCGAACGCGCGACGGTGGATTCGTTCACGCGCTTTCTCGATTGAGCGCAACCGGGGCGGGCGCCGGCACATGGTGTTCGTGCGCACGATCGGCGATTTCGCCCTGCGCGCAGCCGGCTTCGTCGCACCTGTCTTGTTCGATGCACGGGCGGGATCGACAATGCGCCGCATGACGAATGACGCCATCCTCGTCGTCGACAGTCTCGACCGTCCGCGCGATGCTTTTGCGCGCGTGGTCAACCTGCGCACGGTCGCGGTGTTGTTCCATGTCTGTCTGGTGGTGGTCCTGTCGTCGCATCTGCTGTGGGTGTTCAAAAGCCCCGCGTCGACGTGGTGGTTCGACACTGCCTTCGTACTGCGCCAGACCTTGATCAGCGGTGGCTGCATGCTGCTGGCGATCGGTGCGGCGGCCGCAATCGTGGCCGGGCTGTCCGGGCGCGGGCACACCGGTGCCCAGACGCGCGTCGGCATCTTCGCCATCGCGGTGACGCTCGGAGCTTGCGCCGGCGTCGCACTGCGCATCGTCGTGAGCGGGCAGGGCTGGGCGCGGTTGAGCGAAGCGCCGGCCTATCTCGCCAGCATCGCCATCCTCTGGTCCTTGATCGGTGCCGTGGGCGCCGCCTTGTATTGGATGCGGCTCGAGGCCAATGCCGCGTATGCGCGCGTGGCCGCTGCCCGCGCCGAGCGCGCGCGCCTCGAAGCGCAGATGAGCGAGGCACGATTGGCCGCGTTGCAGGCGCAGATCGAACCGCACTTTCTCTTCAACACACTCGCCAACGTCAAGCGTCTGTACGAGACCGATGCACGGCGCGCACGCAGCATGCTGGGCAGTCTCATCACCTACTTGCGTGCGGCCTTGCCGGCCATGCGCGAAACCGGATCGACCATCGAGCGCGAAATGGAGTTGGTGCGCAGCTATCTCACGATCATCGGCATGCGCATGGGCGAGCGCCTGCGTTTTCGCATCGAAGCCGATCCGCAGGTGCACGATGCCAGCGTGCCGACGATGGTCTTGTCGACGCTGGTTGAAAACGCGGTCAAGCACGGCCTGTCCGCGTTGCCCGAAGGCGGCGAGATCGTGGTGCGCGCGCGCGCCGAGGGCGGTCGGTTGCAGATCGTCGTGGCCGACGACGGCGCCGGCCTGACCGGCAGCGGAGGCAGCGGCGTGGGCCTGGCCAACACACGTGCCCGGTTGAACGCGCGCTACGGCCTCGATGCGAGCCTCAAGCTTGCCGCGAACACACCGCGCGGAGTGTGCGCCGTGGTCGAGCTTCCCTTGGAGCGCGCGGCATGAGCGTGCTGATCGAATCGCACCGCACGCCCGTGCCCACCGGCGCAGCATGGTCGTCATGGTGGCGTCGATGGCGCGGTCCCTGGGCCTACGCCCTCGTGTTCGGGTTGATCGTGTCGGCCCCCGCCCTGGTGTCGTCATTCGACCTCGAGGGGGTCTCGATCACCTGGCCCTTGCTGGCCACGCAATTGATCGGTCCTCAGATCACCGCGCATCTGGTGCTCGTCGCCTGGGCGATCGCGACGCGGCATCCGGTCTCGGGCCGCGACCGCACGGTACGCATCGCGCTGTGCGTGGCGGTCGCATTGGCGATCGACGCGATCGTCTCGCCCTGGCTGTTGTACACGATGCTGCATCTGCCCAGCGTCTACGAGGTGGCGCTGTCGGCCAAGGGCATGGCGATGCCGCCGGCCTGGCTGCTGGCCTGCGGCGAGTACCTGGCCAGCGCTTTGTTCGCGGCGCTTGCGATCGTGCTCGGCGAGCACTGGCGGGTGCGCAGCGATGCGGTCGCGGCATTGCGGCAGATGGACGCATCGGGCGCCGAATTGCGGCACGGATTGATCGAGGCGCGCCTGGCTGCGATGCAAGCCCAGGTCGAGCCGCAATTCCTGTTCGAGACGCTGGTGCACGTGGAGGCGGCCTATGAAAGCGATGCCGCACGCGCCGCACTCGCTTTGGATCGCTTGATCGCGTTCTTGCGCCTGGCACTGCCGGGCTTGCGCGGCGGCGGCCAGGCCATGGGCTCGACGTTCGCGGCCGAACTCGCGCTCGTGCGCGCCTATCTCGCCGTCATCGAGGTCCGCAGCGACGCGCCCGTCACCTTGCGCGTGGATGCCGACCCGGCCTGCAACGACGCACGCCTGTACCCCATGCTGTTGTTGCCGCTGGTGCAGGCGGCGCTGCGCAGTGCGGCCGTGGGTTCCGAGGCCACGATGCGGGTGCGTTGCATGGGCAACGACGAAGTGGGGGTCGAGATCGCGTTTGCCGGAACTGCGATGTCGGGCGACGATCCCGAAGTTGCACGCGTGCGCGAACGCCTCGACGCGCTGTACGACGCGCGCGCGTTCATCGAGGTGAAGACCATCGCGCCGCAGACGACGCAGATTGCATTGAGGTTGCCGCGCCATGCGTGAATTCTTTCGACCGACCGCGCTGATCGCCGAAGACGAGCCGGCGCTGCGCGAGCAACTGACCGAACAACTC
>CAYUYC010000278.1:0-4374 GCA_964448945.1 uncultured Burkholderiaceae bacterium | reverse complement strand
TTCATCAGGGTCGCTTCGGAAATCGTGCCGCCGTCGGGCTTGCCGCCCACGGTCATCAGCGGCAGCGCCGTCTCGCGATGCAAACGCGCGGCATAACGCACGCGTGCCAGCGTACGGTCGCGCATGCCCTCGCCCTCGTATTCGATCGCACCGGGTACCCGGCCTGCACCCAGTACCACGATGATTTCCGGACGCTCGCCGGGTTCGAAGAATTTGACCGTCGAGCCATCGAACGGCTTGGTATCGCCGGTCGATTCAAGCAACAGATGGCCGACGTAAGGCGTGGACAGGGTCCATAACGCCAACACCGACAACACCACCATCAGCCAGCCCAGGGTGGGGCGCCTGGACATCAGGAACAAGCCGATGACGCAGGACACGAACAAGCCGGCGGGCGGCAGCAGCAAGGTCGTGAGCAGGTTCGACCAGAACCAGGTGGAGGACAACCAATCCGGGATCATGTAGGCAGCGATGCTCCGACGCTTGCACGTCGTGCGAGTGTGACGATCCGACCGATTCTAACTGCGGCGTGCGCGCCGCGGCGCATTCCCGGCCTTCGGCCGGGGTGCAACGCGGCGCGCAGCCGACACCGGTTCAGCGCGAGCCGACGGCGTCGCGCAGTTGCTGGAGCGCGCTCGGATCCTCGATCGTGGTCAGATCGCCCGGATCGCGCCCTTCGCACAACGCCTGCATCGCACGACGCAACAGCTTGCCCGAACGCGTCTTGGGCAAGGACGTCACGAAATGCACGCGCGACGGACGCGCAACCGCGCCGAGTTGCGAATCGACCACCTTCATGACCTCGCCCTCGAGCTTGAGGCGGCCTTCGGGCGTTGCGATCAGCGACACATCCTTGACGATTGCAAAGCCGACCGGGACCTGCCCCTTGAGTTGATCGGCCACGCCCACCACCGCGACTTCGGCGATGTTCGGGTGGCTCGAGATGCTTTCTTCGATTTCGCGCGTGCCCAGGCGGTGGCCGGCCACATTGATGACGTCGTCGGTACGGCCGAGCACGAAGAAATAACCGTCCTTGTCCTTGATGCCCCAATCGAAGGTCGAATAGAACTGACCGTTGGGGAACATGGTGTAGTAGGTCTTGACGTAGCGCGCGTCGTCGCCCCAGACGGTGGTCATGCAGCCCGGCGGCAGCGGCGGAACGATGGCCACCACGCCCTTTTCGTCGGCCCCGACTTCTTCGCCGGTCTGTTCATGCAACAGCTTGACGTTGTAGCCATAGGTCGGACGCCCCGGCGAGCCGAACTTGATCGGCATGTCGGCGCTGCCCTCGATGCCACGCTGCACCGACAGGATCGGCCAGCCGGTCTCGGTCTGCCAGTAGTTGTCCATGATCGGCTTCTTGATGCCGTCGGCGATCCACTTGGCGGTGGGTTCGTCGAGCGGTTCGCCGGCGAGGAACAAGGTGCGCAACGACGACAGGTCGTACTTGGTCAACAGCGTGGGGTCCTGCTTCTTGAGCACGCGGATCGCGGTCGGTGCCGAGAACATCACGCTGACCTTGTACTTCTCGACCAGCTTCCACCAGATGCCGCCGTCGGGGCGGATCGGCGTGCCTTCGTAGAACAAGGTCGTCATGCCGGCCAGCAGCGGGCCGTAGACGATGTAGCTATGGCCGACCACCCAGCCGATGTCGGAGGTTGCGAAGAAGGTTTCGCCCGGATTGCCCTGGAACACGTACTTGATCGACGAGGTGAGCGCGACCGCGTAGCCGCCGGTATCGCGCTGCACGCCCTTGGGTTTGCCGGTGGTGCCCGAGGTGTAAAGGATGTAGCTCGGTTCGTTCGATTCGAGCCAGGCACAGGGCACTTTGGCGCCTTCGTGCTTCGCACCCAGCGTCGCGTAATCGACGTCGCGACCGGCCTCGGTGCTCATCGCGGCCAGACCGCGATTGACCAGCAGCACATGTGCAGGCTTGTGCTGCGCCAGGCGGATCGCTTCGTCGAGCAAAGGCTTGTATTCGACGACCTTGCCGCCGCGCGAACCGGCATCCGCGCTCACGATGAGCTTGGGCGTGGCATCGTCGATGCGGGTGGCCAGCGAATGCGAGGCAAAGCCGCCGAACACCACGCTATGGATCGCGCCGATGCGCGCACAGGCGAGCATCGCAAACGCGGCTTCGGGAATCATCGGCATGTAGATCAGCACGCGATCGCCCTTGCCCACACCCAGCTCCTGCAGCATCGCCGCGGCCTTGTTCACTTCGGCGTGCAATTGCGCAAAGGTATAGGTGCGCTCGGTGTCGGTCTCGGTCGAGACGAAGACCAAGGCCGGCTGATTGGCACGCGCGGCCAGATGGCGATCGATGGCGTTGTGGCACAGATTGGTGGTGCCGCCGACGAACCAGCGCGCAAACGGCGGCTGCGAGTAATCCAGCATCTTTTGCGGCGGGGTATTCCATTCGATCAGCTTGGCCTGCTCGCGCCAAAAGGCGTCGGGCTGCTCGATCGATTGCTTGTGAAACGCGACATACGGGTCTTGCTGGCTCATGGAGCTCTCCTCTGCGATGGTCGCGCACACCTCGCCCGGCGATATGAATCCGCCAGATCGGGTGTGCACTTGAAATCTCCTCGCGGACCGTCGCGACTAGGCCTGGTTAGGCTGCGCGGCTTCCGCACCGGTTCAGGTCAAACCGGCTTCTTTTTCTTCTTTTGTTGCGCGATCAAATCGTTCAACGGGCGAATCTGTTCTTCCAAGGTCGACAAGTATGGCAAGGCTTCGCGGCCTTGCCCGCGTGCGATCAGGTTCAATGCTTCCGAAATCGTCATCGGCGGCAAATCGAGTTCGTCGACCGCGAACGAACCGGTTGCCTCGCCCTCTTCGATCATGCCGATCACGCGATTGCCGCCCAACTGCTGGGCCACCCCCGCGCGCCGTTCGGCAATGCGCTTGAGGCCTTCGACATTCGATGCGCGGGTTTGGCTGGCCGCCGCGATGCCGAAGCTCGCCGTGAGTTTGAGCTCGTTGCCGGCATGCATGATCTTTGCCTGCGCGACCGCCTCGGCCAACCGGGAGGCGAACTTGGTCGCGCCGCTCGGTGTGATGCCCATGGCCGCCACCAGGAACTCGTCTTCGCCGTTACGCGCGACGCAATCCTCGCGACGGATCGCCTTGCTCAACATCTCGGCAATGAAACGGAAGATGCGATCGCGGATCGTCTGGCGGATCGAGACCGCTTCGGGCGACAGTCCCTGGATCTCGTCGAGACGCACGCACAGCACCACGAAATCGATGCCGTGACGGCGCGAGAACGCCCACATCTTTTCGGTTTCGACATCGAGGAAGGCGCGGCTCGCAATGCCGGAGGCGTCCTCGCGGATGGTCGGCTGGGTGCGCGCTTCGTCCAGGTGTTCGGACTTGTGTTGCAGCTTGATCAGCACCTCCAGCCGCGACAACAACTCGATCGTCGACACGCCCTTGGTGATGAATTCCGTCGCGCCGAGCTTGGACGCCTTGGAGGCCTCCTGCTCATCGCCCGAGATGATGACCACGGGCAATTGACGAATGCGCGGAACCGAGGAGTTGCGAATCTTCTCGAGCAACTGATAGCCGTTCAGCTTGGGCATGGTCAGATCGGACACCAGGACCCGGATGCTCGGGTCGAGCACGATCTGCTCCCAAGCGGTCTGCCCATCGCCGGCTTCGCCGTACTCGAACACGCCTTTGAGATGTTTGATGATGGAAGCGCGCACCAGGCGGGAATCGTCGACCACCAGCACCTTTCCCGAGACGGCCGGTGCCGCGGCTGTGCCGGGTCGAGCGTTGGTATCGGGTTCCATGCGTGGGAGATCCATGACGGGTCGCGAGTATATGGGGCCGAGCTTACTACGATCTGTCGCCACGACCGCCCCGCCGCGGACAAGCACTTGCGTGCCCGTACCGCGACCTGTTGCAGCTTTGACACTGGCAGCATGTTCCACCAAAATCGGCCGCCCCAGCCCCCATTGCGAGCCCAGATTAGTGACGTCCAAGCGCCGCACGACCGCACCGCACTTCGACCGAGCCTCCTCTCGCCGCCCCTGCGCGCCGACCGGACGCGCAGCGTCGTTGACGAGCGCGTGCCTGGCCGTCGCGCTCGCGGCATGGATGCCTGCCGTCGGTGCCCAGACCAATGCACGGGCCGAGGCGCCCGCTGTCGCAGTCCCGGCAACCCCGGCCGGCACTCCCGCGGCCGCCGGCGCGCCCGCACAAGCTGCACCACAGGCGGCGCCCGCCAAGCCAGCCCCGACCTTGTCCCCATCGGAAGCCATCGAACTGCTCCGTGCCATCGAAAGCCCGGCAGTGCCAGCGAGCCAAACCCAGCACGCCGCAACCGACGCCGACAACAAGGCCGAAGGCAGCCGGGTCGATGAATTG
>CAYUYC010000277.1:0-4404 GCA_964448945.1 uncultured Burkholderiaceae bacterium | reverse complement strand
ATTGCGCACGCTGCCCACCGTGACCTTCACCGACGAGCAGGTGCGCAGCGTGCGCAATCGCAAGCTCATCGTGCGTTTCGATGCGCCGACCAAGTTCAGGGTGCGCGCGGGTCCGGGCAACCGCAGCATCGAGGTCGTGATCGAAGGGGCGGGTCCTGCGGCGGAAAGCATGCTGTCGACCGTGGCGGCTGAGCGCTATGTCGTGAACCTGTTGCGCTCGAACGAAGCAGTGCTGGGGCTGACTCAGCCGATTCCGGCCGAGATGCAGGACTACCAGGTGTTCACGACGCGGCGCGTGGTGAACGACAAGACCGTTTACGAAGTGAATCTCGGCTATTTCGCCACGCGTGCCGACGCCGAGCGCGCGGTGCAAGTGCTCAAGCGCCGTTTCCCCGGAGCCGAGGTCGTCGATCTCAAGCCGGCCGGCGCTGCAGCGCCAGCCACCGCGATGACGGCACCGATGCCGCAACCGGCGGCACCCGCAGTGCCGGGCGCACCGGCTCCCGTGCCGACGCCGGGTGTGCCGGCCCCGGGGGTGCCGACGCCGGGCGCGCCGACGCCGACTGGCGAGCAAGCCGCGGTACCGACGCTGCCGGCCGATGTCGACGCGCATGCCAACGCACTGCTGGCGCAAGCGCGCGCCGAACTGGAGAAGAACGACTTCGAGGCGGCGATCGGGCATTTCAATCAATTGCTCAACCTGCCGCCGAACATCGCCTCGCAAGAGGCACAGGAGCTCGCGGGCGTTGCGCGTGCGCGCCTGGGCGACACCAAACGGGCGCGGGCCGAGTTCGAGCTGTACCTCAAGCTGTATCCGACCGGCCCGGGTGCCGACCGCGTGCGCCGCGAGCTGGACCAATTGGCTGCGGCCACGACCGGTAGCCGCCGCACGCGCGGTCCGGTGACGCCGACGACCACGATCAACGGTTCGTTCTCGCAGTACTACTACGGCGGGCGTTCGACCGTCACCACGCTGCTCAAGGACACGCCGCTCGAAGGCGCGCCGACGGTGATCTCGGAAGACACCCTGACCGACGTGGATCAGTCCCAACTGCTGTCGAATCTCGACCTCAATTACCGCCATCGCGACGCCGACCAGGACGTGCGCTTCGTGTTCCGCGATTCGTACACCAAGAACTTCCTGACCGAAGGCCGCAGCCGCAATCGTCTGTCGGCCTTGTATCTGGATTACCGCCATACCAGCACCGGCCTGTCGGCCAAGATCGGGCGGCAATCGCCGACCGGCGGCGGGGTGCTCTGCAAGTTCGACGGTGCCCTGGTCGGCTATGCCTTCGTGCCGAAGTGGCGCGTCAGCGGCGTGGCCGGCGTACCGGCCGATTCCTTCTTCGACGCCAAGCGGCGCTTTTACGGACTCTCGCTCGAAACCGAAGGCATCGCCGATCGGGTCAGCGGCAGCGTCTACGGCATCCAGCAGACCATCGACGGCGAGGTCGATCGGCGTGCGCTCGGCGGCGATCTGCGCTATTTCGACCCGCGGCGTTCGGTCTACGCCCTGGTCGATTACGACACGGTGTTCAAGGCCGTCAACATCGCCACCCTGCAAGGGTCGTGGACCACGGTGGGCGATGCCACGGTGAATCTGCTGGTCGACCGTCGGACCACGCCGGCACTGACCACCGGCAACGCGATGCTCGAAACCAGCTACCGCACCCTCAAGGACATGCTGGCCATCCAAAGCATCGATTCGCTGCGGCAATTGGCCTATGCCAAGACCGCCTATGCCAATCAAGGGCTGCTCGGGGTGACGGTGCCGGTGATCGAAAACCTGCAGATCGGCCTGGATGCGCGCCTGACCAAGATCGGCGCCTTGCCTGCGTACAGCGACGGCACGGTGGACATCCCGGCCAAGGCCGGGACCGGCAACATCAAGAGCTATAGCCTGCAAGCCATCGCAACCAATTTATACTCCAGCCGCGATGCACATATCTTCAACTTCACGTATGTGAGCGCGCCCGATTTCGATGGCAAGCTCGCGTCCTACAACAACCTGTCGGTGCTTTACCAAAACTGGCAACTGGAGCCGTCGCTCAAGTTCTATACGCAGTCTGATTCGAACGGAACGCGCACCGACCGCTGGACGCCCGGATTGCGCTTGTCCTACCGCATCGGACAGCAGTTGGCGCTCGAATCGGATCTGAGCGTCGAACGCAGCACTACCGACGGCCTCACGCAAAGCGATACCTCCACCCGTGCTTTCTTCTACGTCGGCTATCGATACGACTACTGACGCTGGCGACATTCCCATGTTGGCGGCGCGCGACCTGGCGTGCCGCCGCGGCAACCGGGTCATCTTTCGAGGGGTCAATCTGGCCGTGCACGCCGGCCAGATCGTCTGGCTGCGCGGCAGCAACGGCAGCGGCAAGACCAGCCTGTTGCGTTTGCTGATCGGTCTGGGCCGGCCCGATGCCGGCGCGGTGCTCTGGAACGGCAAACCGGTGCGCCGGCTGATGGGCGACAGCGATCTGCGCACGGTGTACGTCGGGCATGCCAACGCCCTCAAAGAAGACCTGACCGTCGCCGAAGCGCTCGCGTTCAACGCGCGCTTGCACGACCGCGCCGACGGACCCGATGCGATCGTGCGTGCGCTTGGCGTGTTCGGGGTGGCCGCGCTCGCGCCCTTGCCAGTGCGCACCTTGTCGCAGGGCCAGCGGCGCCGGGTTTCGCTCGCGCAATTGGCGCTGTGCGACGGACCCGCGTTGTGGATCCTCGATGAACCCTTCGACGCGCTCGATGTCCAGAGCGTGGCGCGATTCAATCGCACCCTGGTCGATCACCTCGCGCGCGGCGGCGCCATCGTGCTCACCAGCCACCAGACCTTGCAGCTCGACGCGGTGACGCCCCTCATCTTCGACATGGATCAGTTGCACTGACATGGCCCGCGCTTTCACGACCATCGTCGCGCGCGATCTGCGCCTGGCCCATCGCCGCCGCGTGGAAGCGGTGCTGCCGATCGGATTCTTCTTCGTCTCGATCAGCCTGTTCCCGCTCGGCGTGGGGCCGGAGCCCGAAACCCTGCGCCAGATCGCGCCCGGCGTGGTCTGGGTCTGCGCGTTGCTGGCGGCGATGTTGTCGGTGACCAACCTGTACGCAGGGGATTACGCGGACGGTTCGCTCGATCAGATGCTGGTGTCCGGTCATCCGGTGGTCGAGATCGCGGCGGCCAAGGCGGCGGCGCATTGGTTACTGACCGGATTGCCTTTGACCATCATGTCACCGGTGATCGGCCTGATGTTCGGCCTCGACGCCCGCGCCCTCGGTACACTGGCGGCCACGTTGTTGCTGGGCACGCCGATCCTCAGCCTGTTGGGCAGTGTCGGTGCGGCATTGACCCTGGGTTTGCGCAGCGGCGGGGTGCTGATCATCTTGCTGATCCTGCCGCTGTGCGTGCCGACGCTGATCTTCGGTGCGGGCGCGGTCGGCGCGATCGCATCGGGCATTTCGGCCGCCGGGCATTTTTCGCTGCTCGGCGCATTGCTCATCATGACGACGATGCTGGCGCCGTTGGCGGCAGCGGCGGCGCTGAGAATTTCGACGGAGTAGCGGTATGGGTGTGATTCGGTGGTTCACGTTTGCGGCGCCGTCCCGGTTCTACGGACTCGCCGGCAAGCTCGCGCCTTGGTTTGCGATCGCCGCGGCGATCCTGGCCTCGATCGGGCTGTACATCGGTTTGCTGGTGGCGCCGACCGACGCGCAACAGGGCGAGTCGTACCGGGTGATCTTCATCCACGTGCCGGCCGCCTGGATGTCGATGTTCATCTATGTGGTGATGGCCATCTGGGCCGCGGTGGGATGGATCTTCAACACCCGCATGTCGTCGATGATGGCGCGCGCGCTCGCGCCGACCGGCGCGATGTTCACCTTCGTGGCCTTGTGGACCGGCGCGTTGTGGGGCAAGCCGACCTGGGGCACCTGGTGGGTCTGGGATGCGCGCCTGACTTCCGAGCTGATCCTGCTGTTCCTGTATCTGGGCTATATCGCGCTGGTCGAATCGATCGATGACGTGCGTCGCGCCGACCATGCGGGCGCCTTGCTGGCGATCGTCGGCGCGGTGAATGTGCCGATCATTCACTTCTCGGTGAAATGGTGGAACACCTTGCATCAAGGCGCCTCGGTCAGCGTGACCGCCGCGCCCAAGATGGCCTCGATCATGCTGACCGCGATGCTCATCCTGGCCATCGCGTTCTGGTTCTACACCATCGCGGTGGTGCTCACCCGGGTGCGCGCGATCATTCTCGAGCGCGAACGCGAGAACCAATGGGTCGCGGAACAGTCGATGGTTGAGCAATCGGTTGCCGGGGCGGTCGGCGTCGGCTCGGGAGGGCAGGCATGATGTACTGGAACAGCGCTGCCGACTTCTTCGCGATGGGCGGCTATGGTTTGTAC
>CAYUYC010000276.1:2305-4426 GCA_964448945.1 uncultured Burkholderiaceae bacterium | reverse complement strand
ATGACTCCTCCGGCGCCACGGGCGGCGCGCCGCCCGTGGCGCCGGAGGAGTCATGTCGGATTTCTGGAACCCGTACAGCGTGTTGGCGCCCAATCGCCAGCGCCTGCTCGGCGCGGGCAGCATCGTTGCGGTGATCGTGTTGTGGGGCGCGTTGTCGGCGACCGGCTGGTTGTCCAAGAACCAACTGCCGTCGCCGCTCGCCGTGGGTGAGGCCATGTCCTACCTCGCCTGGTACGAAGGCAAGAGCCAACTGGCAGTCGCCACGCTCTGGTCGGTCGGCCGGGTGGCGGTCGCGTCCTTGCTGGTCATGCTCGTCGGCATCCCGATGGGGGTGCTCATGGGCGCGTCGCCGCGCGTCAACGCGGTGCTGTCGCCCTTGATCGATCCGTTTCGCTCGGCGCCGGTCGCCGCGCTCTTGCCGATCATGGTGATGTGGTTCGGCATCGGCGAGTTCATGAAGATCTCCTTCTTGTTCGTCGGCTCCATCGTCTATCTCACGCCCTTGGTGCGCGACGCGATCCGTGCCGTGCCCGAGGGCTACATGATCAGCGCCAAGGACATCGGCGCCACGCAATGGGAATGCGTCAGCAAAGTGCTGGTGCCGCTCGCGATGCCGCGCATCATGGACGCGGTGATCGTCGGCGTGTCGGTGAGCTGGACCTACATCACCGTGGCCGAATACGTGAACGCGCAAGAAGGCCTGGGCCAACTGATCGCCAATGCGCGCCGGTTGAGCGCGATGGACCAGGTCTTCGCCGGGATCATCGTCATCATCGCGGTTGCCTTGCTCACCTACCAAAGTCTGATGTGGCTCAAGCGCCGTTTGTACAAGTGGGAGAGCAAGCAATGAGCGCCGTGCCCAACGCCATGCCGGGCGCCAAGACGCTGGTGGCGGCAATCGACATCGTTCAGGAATACGACCAACCGGGCGGCAAGCCCTTGCGCGTGATCGATGGCGTGAGCCTGAGTTTCGAGCGGCCGTCGATCAACATGCTGCTGGGGCCCTCGGGCTGCGGCAAATCGACGTTGCTGCGCATGCTGGGCGGCGTGCGGCCCTGGAACGTCAAGACCCCGACCACCGGGCGCATCGAGATCGAAGGCGTCGCCTGCGAAGGGCCGCATCCCGATGCGGTGATGGTGTTCCAGCATTACGCCAACCGCCCCGACCTCACGGTGCGCGAGAACGTGCAATACCCGTTCACCTTTGCCGAATGGCGCGAGCGCGTGCCGCGGCGCGAGGCCGAGGCCCGGGTCGACAAGATGCTCGACGAGGTCGGTCTGCTCGACAAGCGCGACCTCTACCCCTCGCAATTGTCGGGTGGGCAAAACCAGCGCGTGGCGCTTGCGCGCGCACTGGTGCTGCGGCCCAAGATCCTGCTCATGGACGAGCCGTTCGGCGCGCTCGATGCGCAAACCCGCGCCAACATGCAATCGCTGTTGATCCGCCTGCATGCCGCCCATCCTTGCGTCATCGTGTTCGTGACGCACGACGTGACCGAAGCCTTGCTGCTGGGCGACCGCGTCATCGTGTTGTCGACCCAGCCGGCACGGATCATCGACGACTTCGAGATCGCCGAACTCAAGCCGCGCAATCACGATTGGCTCACCGGCGCCGAAGTGCGGGTGATGCACGATCGCGTGGTGGGCCATTTGCGCGCCAGCGGCGGGCGCGGCAATTTGCGGGTCAGCGTGTGAAGACCGGCGCGCCGTACTGGCTGTCGTTTCTCAAGCATCCGTACAACCAGGCGTTGTCGGTGCTGACGATCGGTGCCGCGGTGGTGGCCTCGTTCTGGTACGGCTTCGACGTATTGGCGCTGGCGGGGCTCGGGCTGGCCGCGGCCGAGATCGTCGGACTGGCGGTGGTACCCGATCATCCGAAGTTTCGCGCGGCGGCCGACAAGTACGCGCGCAGTTCCGATCGCGAAGCCAAGCGCGCGAATCTGCTGCGCATGATCGACGCCAACGGCGGGTCCGCCTATCTCGACCGCTACGAGCGCATGCGCGAGCGCGTGGCTGCGCTGGCCAAGGTCGCGGCCGACACCGGCAACACGCTTACCCAGCAGGAAGTCGAGCATCTGGACGATCTGACCGTCGAATATCTGGGCATGTGTCTGAGCGATG
>CAYUYC010000276.1:0-2295 GCA_964448945.1 uncultured Burkholderiaceae bacterium | reverse complement strand
CCGCATGACCGACAGCCCGGCCAAGGCGACGGTGAACAAGCAATTGCGCAAGATCGAACAGCGGATGCAATCGCGCAAGATCGACCCGCAGGAAGCGGCCGAGCTCGAACGTGCGCGCCAGGGCTATCTCGACGTTCAGGCGCGCCAGCAGCGGCTCGAAACCCGGCACAGCGCATTGCAGGCCTCGCTGGTCGCGATGCCCTTGCGCGTCGAAGAGATCTACCAGATCGTGTCGACCGCGCCGCGCGCCGGCGAATTGAGCTCGATGGTCGACGAATCCCTGGCCAAGCTGCGCGCGGACGAACAATTGGGGATCGACGTCGAATCGATGCTGGGCATCGCCGATCCGCTCGAACTCATCACCGCCAACATGAAGCACGAAGAACAGCAGGCACGCGCGCGCCAGTCGCTGGAGATGCGCCAGTAGGTCCCGCCGCGCGGGCTTTGAATTGCAACATCACCTGGAAGGAAACGCACCATGGCAAACAACGCAATCCTCGGCCGGCTGTGGAATCTCTGGACCGGCTTCGTGGCGCTCTGGGTCACCGACGTCGAGAAAGAACACCCCGAGATCGCCTACCAGAACTCGATCGTCTCGATGACCGAGAAGTACAGCAAGCTCAAGCTGGCATCGGGCCGCATCATCGCGCGCAAGCTCGACATCGAAGGCCGTCTGCAGGCCGCCAAGGCCGAGCTGAACAAGATCTCGACCCAACTCAACGCGGCGCTTGCGACCAACCAGGACGATCTCGCGCTCATCCTGATCCAGAAGAAGAACGCGCTCGATGAAGACGTCGCGAGCCTCTCGGGCGACTACGACGAAGCCGAGAAGGACGCCGAGGAAGCCAAGTCCGCGCTGCTCGAAATGAAGGGCGAGATCGATCGCCTCAAGGCCGAGAAGGACCGCATGATCGCCAAGTTCCAGAGCGCCGAGGCGCGGCTCAAGATCCAGGAATCGCTCGACGGCCTCTCGCTCGACGCCGAAGTGCAGGCGCTGGCCGGTGTGCGCGAACACATCAAGGGCCGCGTGGCCGAGGCCAAGCTGGGCTCCGAACTGCGCGAGTCCGATCTCGACGTGCGGCTCAAGAATCTCAACCGCAGCGCCGGCGCGGTCACTGCGCGCGCGCAGCTCGAACAGATGAAGAAGGCCGCGATGACGAACAATGCCGGCGGCAACGGCAAGTCGCTCTGAACGCATGGCCGCGACGCGCATGAAATCCAATGTGGCGCTGCCGTCCTGGGCGCAGGCCGTGCGCGAGAAATATCTCGCGGGCGAAGCATCCACCTTCGTGCTCTATCGCAACGTCTTCGACATCTTTCTGGTCGGTGATGCGTTCGTCGATCTCAAGGCCTTCCTGACCGGCGTGTTCGTCGAGGACACCAAGAACACCGTGGTCGAAGTGTCGGCGGAGTTCGGTGTGCAGACCTTGCGCGGCGCGGTCGATCTCGACGACAGCGGCGATCTGCTCGCGCAATTGCACAGCCTGGAGCGGCATTTGCGCACCACGCACGGCACCGCGGTGTTCGTGCCGTATGCCGATACGCTCATGCCGGGCGAGGACGCCGGCTTCGTCTCGTCCGAAGACCGCAAGATCGGCACCTTGTTTCATCGCTGGTCGCTCGATCGCACACTGACCGCGACCGACAACATCACCTTCGTGGTGGTCGAGACGCTCGGTGCGCTCAACCAGGGGCTGTTGTCCAACCCCAAGGTGGCGGCCATCGAAATCCCGATGCCCGATCTGCGCACCCGCGTCGACGTGGTGCGTGCGCTCGCGCCCAAGCTCGGCGACGCCCAGGTGCGTTTGTACGCCGAGCGCATGGCGGGCCTGCGCTCGGTGCAGATCGAAGGGCTGATGCGCGCGTCGGGCGATGGCTCGATGTCGGAATCCGCACGCGAGAACCTCATCCGCCAATTGCTCGGCAGCAAGCCCGATACCGAAGAACGGGCCAAGCGCTTTGCCGGCATCACCGCCGGCATGACCGCCCCCGAGATCGTCAAGCTCATCGAGCCGACGCTCACCGTACCGTCGACCGACGTCGACGACGACGTGCTGCGTCTGATCCAGGCCCGCAAGCGCGAACTGATCGAAAAGGAATGCGCGGGCCTGATCGAATTCATCGAGCCCAAGCATGGGCTGGATGCCGTCGGCGGCGCCGAGCACATCACCGGCGAACTGATGCAGATCGCGCGCAATCTGCGCGAAGGCGACAGCGCGCTCACGCCGATGGGATTGCTCGCGGTCGGCCCCATGGGCGCAGGCAAGACGTTCGTCATCAAGGCCTTTTTGAAGG
>CAYUYC010000275.1:0-4427 GCA_964448945.1 uncultured Burkholderiaceae bacterium | reverse complement strand
ACTTCGACGTGCGCGGCCCCGCCACCGGCGAACGCTTGCTCGATGTGCCCGCGCGCCTGCTCTCGGGCGGCAATCTGCAAAAACTCATCGTCGGCCGCGCACTCACCGGCGCGCGCATCGAGAACACCCCAGGCACGCCGCGTCTGCTGGTGGCCGATCAACCGACCTGGGGCCTGGACATCGGCGCCGTCACCGACATCCATGCACGCCTGATCGCCGCGCGCGACGCGGGCGATGCGGTACTCGTGATCTCCGAAGACCTCGACGAGATCTTTGCCCTGGCCGATCGCATCGCGGTCATCAACCATGGCCGCATCGTCGAGACCCGCGCCGTCGCCGATTGGACCTTGGCCGAACTGGGCCTGGCGATGGCCGAAAGGCGCGCCGCATGAGGACGCCGTCATGAGTTTCATGTTGCGCTTCGAGCCGCGCGCGGCCCGCACCCGCACGAGCGCCGCGCTGGCCACGCTGGGGGCGGCCCTGGGCGCGATCGTCGCCACGCTTGCCCTGTGCGCATTGCTCATCGTCTGGGCCGGCGCGCCGGTGGGCGCGGCCTACGGCGCCTTGTTCGCGGGCGGCTTCGGTTCGACCTTCGCGCTGACCGAGACCCTGACCCGCGCCACGCCGCTCATCCTCACCGGCCTGGCCTGCGCGGTCGCCTTCCGCGCGCACTTCTACAACATCGGCGCCGAAGGCCAGTTGTACCTCGGCGCGCTCGCGGCGGTGGCAGTGGGCGGCCTGCACGGCGGCACCGGCCTCGCATGGCCGACCTGGCTCCTGTTTCCGACCATGATCGGCGCGGCCATGCTCGCGGGTGCGGCCTGGCTCGCCATCGCCGCGGTGCTGCGCGCCCGGCTCGCGGTCGACGAAGTGGTGACCACCTTGCTGCTCAACTTCGTCGTGATGCTGTTCGTGAGCTGGATGCTCGACGGCCCGATGAAAGACCCGCTCGCGATGGGCTGGCCGCAATCGGTCGCACTCGACGGCAATCTCGAACTCGGCCGGCTGGTCAAGCGCACGCGTTTGCATACCGGCCTGATCATCGCAGTCGTTGCGGCGCTAGTGCTGTGGTTCGTCAACCGGCAGACCGCGTTCGGCTTTGCGATGCGCGCGGTCGGCGGCAACGCACCGGCGGCGCGGTTTGCGGGCATCCCGGTCAACGCGGTCATGCTCAAGACGGCGCTGCTCTCGGGCGCGCTGGCGGGTCTGGCCGGCGCGATCGAAGTGGCCGGCCGCACCGGTTACGTCACCCTCGACATGTCGCCGGGCTACGGCTACACCGGCATCGTGGTCGCGATGCTCGCTGCGCTCAACCCCTTGGGCGTGATCGCGGCGGCGGTCTTCGTCGCGGGCTTGTTCGTCGGCGCCGACGCGATGAGCCGCGCGGTGCAGGTGCCGACCTACATCGCCGACGTGATCGTCGCGGTCGCGCTCATCACGATGCTGATCGCGACCATGTTGCTCAAATTCCGCGTGAGGCTGCGCTGACATGCTCGCCGATCTGATCGCCATCCTCGGCACCGACGCGTTCTGGATCGCAACGCTGCGCATTGCGACGCCGCTCATCTTCGGCACCCTCGGCGTGCTGTTGTGCGAACGCGCGGGCGTGCTCAACCTCGGCATCGAAGGAATCATGGTCGCCGGCGCCTTCGCGGGCTGGTTCGCGGTGTATGCGGGCGCCGATCTATGGGTGGGTGTGCTCGTCGCCGCGCTGGTCGGCGCGCTCATCGGCCTGGTGCACGGCCTGCTCACGGTGCCGCTGGGGCTGTCGCAACACGTCTCGGGCCTGGGCATCACCATGCTCGCGACCAGCCTGAGCTATTACGCCTACCGCGTGAGTTTTCCCAAACTCACCACGCCGCCCACCATCCAGCCCTTTGCCGAGATGCACAGCCTGGCCGGCGTGCCGGTGCTCGGCGCGCAGACACCGCTCACCTTGCTGGCCCTGGTGCTCGTGCCCGTGCTCTGGTTCGTGCTCTATCGCACGCCGCTGGGTCTGGCGATCCGCATGGTAGGCGAGAACCCCGCCGCGGCCGAAGGCGCCGGCCTGAACGTCACCGCCACGCGCATCGGCGCCATCATGGCCGGCTCTGCGCTGATGGGCGTGGGCGGCGCCTTCCTCACCCTGGCGGCCTTCAACGCCTTCTTCTTCAACATGATCAACGGCCGCGGCTGGGTCTGTGTCGCGCTGGTGGTGTTCGCCTCATGGCGCCCGGGCAAGGCGCTGCTGGGTGCGGTCTTGTTCGCCGCCTTCGACGCGCTGCAATTGCGGCTGCAACAATCGAGCAGTGGCGCGCTCGTGCCCTATCAGTTCTATCTGATGGTGCCTTATCTGCTCTCGATCGCGGCGCTGGTCCTGGTCGCGCGCAAGGCCGCCTATCCGCAAGCGCTGATGAAGCCGTATCGCAAGGGCGAGCGCTGAGCGCCGCGCCGCGGGCGCCGGTCAGGCGGGCACGGCCGCCGGGCCGTCCGCCGATGGCGCGGCGCGCTCGGCAAACACCTCCTTGGCCGCAAACAGACCATTGAGCGCCGCCGGAAACCCCGCGTAGACGGCCATCTGCATGATGACCTCGACCACCTCTACGCGCGTGCAGCCGACATTGAGCGCGCCGTGCAGATGCACCTTGAGCTGGGGCGCGGCATTGCCCAGGGCGGTGAGCGCGGCGACCACCGCGATCTCGCGTGATTTGAGATCGAGTTGCGGACGCGAATAAATGTCGCCGAACGGAAATTCGATCAGATAGCGCGCGAAGTCGGGCGCGATGTCGGCCAAGGAATCGATCACGCGCTCGCCGGCCGCGCCGTCGATTTCGCGCAGCTTGTTCCAGCCGCGTTCATAGCGTTCGTTGCTGTTCATTTGTTGGTCCTGGTGCGTGAACGCGCCGGTGTGCGGCCCAGGACCTCGCGATACCACCCGATCTTCTGATCGAGCGCCGCCTGGCTTTGCGCCAAGGCCGCCATGCGCGCGGCCAGTCGGGCCCGATGCGCTTCGAGCAGCGCGAGCCGCGCAGCCGTCGTCGCATCGCCCTTGGCACGCAATTGCGCGTAATGGCGGATCTCGACGAGCGGCATGCCGGTGTCCTTGAGTCGCATGACGAAGGCCAGCCACGCCAGGTCGTCGGCGCGATAGCGACGGTGGCCGTTGGGCGCACGCGCGGCCGGCTTGAGCACCCCGGCCTGCTCGTAATAGCGCAGGGTGTGGGTGCTCAGGCCGCTTTGCGCCGCGAGAGCGCCGATCGAAAGCAGTGGGTTCGCCATGGCACGCATCCTGAAACTTCGAGTGGACTCGAAGTCAAGCGCGTTCGGCGGCCAGGGGCAAGCGCAGCTTGGCGCGCAGACCACCTTGCGGCGCGCGCGCGAGGGTGATGCTGCCGCCATGCAGTTCGGCGATGTCGCGCACCACGGCCAGGCCCAATCCGGTGCCAGGCGTGGTTTCGTCCAGGCGCACGCCGGGGCGCAAAGCGCGCTCGCATTCGGCTTCATCGAGCCCCGGACCATCGTCGTCGAAGCTCAGCACGCACCAATGCGCATCGACGACTTCGGCGCGGACGACGACTGCGCTGCGCGCCCATTTGTAGGCGTTCTCGAGCAGGTTGCCGAGCATCTCGTCGAGGTCCTGCTGCTCGCCCGCGAACGCGAGCGCGGGATCGATCTCGGCATCGACATCGATGCCGCGCGCTTCGTACAAGCGATCGAGCGTGCGCACCAGCGCATCGACCGAGGCCGCGATCGGCGTGCTGACGCCGGGCAGACCGCGCGAGGCCGCGGCGCGCGCACGCGCCATGTGATGGTCGACATGGCGGCGCATGGTCTGGGCCTGCGCGGCGATGCGCGCGCCGGTCTCGCGGGCGTTCTCGGGCGTGAGGCTTTGCGCATCGTTGGCGAGTACCGCGAGCTGGGTCTTGAGCGCATGCGCGAGGTTGCCGGCCTGCAGGCGCGCGCGATCGACCACTTCATCGGCATGCGCGAGCAAGGCGTTCAGATCCTCGACCAAGGGCGCGATCTCGACCGGCATGCGCGCCTCGAAACGGCGCCGGCGCCCGGCGCGCACCGCGGCCAACTCTTCGCGCAAGCGGCGCAAGGGCCGCAGGCCGACCTCGACCTGCACGATGGCCGCGGCGATGAGCACCAGTGCGAGCACGAGCAGCGAAAGCCGCAAGGGCGCGTTGAAAGCATCGATGGTCGCGAGCAGGCCTTGCTCGTCGGCCGCGACCGCCAGGCGCAAGGGCGTGGTGGCGTCGGGCAAGGTGATGCTGCGCTCGACCACCAACAGGTTCTGCCCGCCCGGACCGCCGACGCGATGGCGATGAATCTGGCCTTCGACGAGTTCGTCGCGCGCAATGCCGACGATGCCGTCCCACAAGGAACGCGAACGCAGCACCGCGCCTTTGCCGATCTGCGGGGTGTAGCTTTCATCGAAAACGTCC
>CAYUYC010000274.1:0-4446 GCA_964448945.1 uncultured Burkholderiaceae bacterium | reverse complement strand
CAATGAACGGCGTCTGACCGAGATTCGCGCCACGCTCGAACAAAAGATCGGCGAGCTGCAGACCGACAATGCGAAGAAACTCGACGAGATGCGCAGCACCGTCGACGAGAAGCTGCATGCCACGCTCGAGCAACGCCTGGGCGAATCGTTCAAGCTCGTCAGCGAGCGACTCGAAGCCGTGCAGCGCGGTCTGGGCGAAATGCACACGCTCGCGCAGGGCGTCGGCGATCTCAAACGCGTGCTGACCAACGTCAAGACGCGCGGCACTTTCGGTGAAGTGCAATTGGCGGCGGTGCTCGAGAACCTGCTCACTGCCGACCAGTACGCGACCAATGTCGCGACCCGGCCCGGCGCGCGCGAGATGGTGGAGTTTGCGATCCGTCTGCCGGGGCAGGGCAGCGGCGCACAGGCGCGCACGGTCTGGCTGCCGATCGATGCGAAATTCCCGGTCGAGGATTACGAGCGGCTGATCGCCGCGCAAGAGGCGGCCGATGTCGCGGGCGTCGACGCTGCGGCGCGCGCGCTCGAGACGCGCATCCGGCTCGAGGCCAAGACCATTGCCGAGAAGTATGTCGAGCCGCCGTACACCACCGACTTTGCGATTCTGTATTTGCCGACCGAGGGGCTGTACGCCGAGATCCTGCGCCGCCCGGGTCTGTTCGACGACTTGCAGCGCAAGCACAAGGTGACGATCGCCGGTCCGACCACGCTGACCGCGATGCTCAACGCGCTGCAGATGGGCTTTCGCACGCTCGCGATCGAGAAGCGCTCGAGCGAGGTCTGGGATCTGCTCGGCACGGTCAAGGCCGAGTTCGGCAAGTTCGGCGATGTGCTGGCCAAGAGCAAATCCCAATTGCAGACCGTCCTCAACACGATGGATAGTGCAGAGGTCCGCACGCGCGCGATCGAACGCAAGCTGCGCGACGTGCAGGCTTTGCCTTCGGGCGAAGCGGCCCCCTTGATCGACGACGACAGCGTTTGAGCACCGCTTCGCGCGGGTAGCCGATTCGCGTGAGCGAATGAGGCCGTATGGACACGCCCGAGTGCGTCTCGGGGTGTTCGCCGATGCGGCGGTGCTGCCATAATCGCGCGTCCTTTCATCCAGCATCCACGACGCCACGACCTCCATGCGGCAGCTGTTCCGACAAGAAGCCATCGATGCCCAGCGCGAAAAGCTGTTCGGCGAGGTATCGCAGGCGCGTCCAGTGCCGATGTGGATCTTCACCGTCGTCGCCCTGAGCTTTGCCGCCGCATTGGTGTCGTTCTCGATCTGGGGCGAATACGCGCGGCGCGAGACCGTCACCGGATTTCTCGCGCTCGACTCCGGCGCGGCCCGCATCCTGATCCCCGAAGCGGGTACCGTCGCCGAGTTGTTCGTCAAGGAAGGCGAAGAAGTGCAGGCCGGTGCGCCCTTGGCGCGCATGTCCTTCGAGCGCAATGCCAAGACCGGCGGCAATGCGTCGGTAGCCGTCGAACGCGAACTCAACGAGCGTCTGGCCACACTGGAGCGCGAGAAGGAACAGACGCGCAATCTGGGCGATCAGCAAGTGGAGCAATTGCGCAAACGCATCGACGATCTGCAAAAGGAACTCGCGCAGGTCGATGTCGAAATCCGCTTGCAGACTCAGCGCATCGTCTCGGCAGAAGAACTGGCGAACCGGTATCGCGACCTGGCGCGCGACAAGTTCGTCTCGGACATCATCGCGCAGCAAAAGACCGACGATGTGCTCGATCAGCGCATGAAGCTTCAGACCTTGCGCCGTCAGCAATCCAAGGTCGAAAGCGATCTGCGCGCGGCGCGCGCCGAAGTGCCCAGCGTGGGCACGCGCACCAGTGCCGAGATCGAGCGCCTGAATCGTACACAGAGCGAACTCCAGCAAAGCCTGGTGCAAGAAGAAGCGCGGCGCGAGACCACCATCCGCGCGCCGATCGCGGGCGTTGTCACCAACATTGCGGTCACGCGTGGGCAGTCGATGCCCGACGACACCTTGCTCGCGACCCTCCTGCCCAAGGGCAGCGGTCTGCATGCGCAATTGCTGGTGCCATCGCGCGCGATCGGCTTCGTCCAGCCGGGACAGCGCGTGGTCATGCGCTACGAGGCTTTTCCGTTCCAGCGCTTCGGCCAGTACGGCGGCACGATCGCCTCGATCAGCCGCACGGTCTGGGCGCCGGGCGAAACACTCGGGCCGTTGACGGTGCGCGAACCCGTCTATCGCATCGACGTCACGCTCGATGAGCAGACGGTGCGCACCAATGGCGGCAGTTTCGGTCTGTTGCCCGGCATGCTGCTCAGCGCCGACATCCTGCTTGAAAAACGCACCGTGCTCGAATGGCTGTTCGAACCCGTCATGGGTCTCAAGGAGCGCTTGCGATGAGTCTGTTCGGCCGCCGCACGCCGGTCATCCTGCAAAGCGAGGCGCCCGAATGCGGCGTGGCCTGCATGGCGATGATCGCGAGCTACCATGGCTTGCGCACCGACCTGTCTGCCATGCGATTGCGGCTGGCGCCCTCGATGAAAGGCGTCACGCTCAAGCACATCAGCACGATTGCGGAATCGATGGGCATGTCGGCCCGCGGCGTGAAGGCGCCGCTGGAAGCGCTGGGCCAGGTCAAGCTGCCCGCGATCCTGCATTGGGACATGAACCATTTCGTCGTGCTCACCAAGGTGCGCGGCGACCGGCTCACCCTTCACGACCCGGCCTACGGCAAGCGCGTGATGCGTTTGTCCGAGGCGTCGGACCATTACACCGGCATCGCGATGGAGCTGGCGCCGAGCGCGGGCTTCAAGCCGCGCGACGAGCGCGAAAAGATCAGCGCCTGGCAATTGCTCGCGATCGGTGCCGGGCTCAAGGGCGTCGTGACGCAAGTGCTCTTGCTCTCGCTGGCGCTCGAGATCTTCTCCGTTGCCGCGCCGTTCTTCCTGCAGATCGCGGTCGATCGTGTGGTAGTGGGGCGCGATCGCGATCTGCTGACGGTGCTGGGCATCGGCTTCGGCGGTCTGGCGGTGATGGTGGCCGTGGTGACCGCATTGCGCGGCTGGCTCGGCGTCTACATCAGCACGCAACTCAATCTGCGCATGCTCGATACGCTCTTCGGGCAGTTGATGCGCTTACCGCTCGCCTGGTTCGAGCGTCGGCACATCGGCGACATCGTCTCGCGGTTTCGCAGTGTCGATGCGGTTCAGCGCACGCTGACCCTGAGCTTCCTCGAAACCATGATCGACGGTGTGATGGTCGTGGCGACCATCATCCTGATGTTCTGGTACAGCGCGGCGTTGGCGGCGGTCGTGATCGTCGCCGGATCGTTGTACGGCGCATTGCGCTGGGCGTTTTACGGCGCACAGCGCCTGGCCACCGACGAGCGTCTGGTGCACGAAGCCAAGGCCTCCACGCATTTCATCGAGACACTGCGCGGGATGATGGCCATCAAGGTCAATCTGCGCGAGACCGAAAGACGCTCGAGCTATCTCAACCATGTGGTCGCACAGACCAATGCCGAAGTGCGCGTGCAACACATGGCCTTGTTCCTGAAGGCCGCCAATGTGTTGATCTTCGGCATCGAGAACGTGGCGGTGATCTGGATCGGATCGATCGCGGTGCTCGACGGCGCGTTGTCGGTCGGGATGCTCTACGCCTTCCTCGGCTTCAAGCTGCTCTTCATCGGCCGCATCATCAATCTGGTCGACAAGTCGATCGAGTTCCGCATGCTCGATCTGCACGCCGAGCGGATCGCCGACATTGCGCTGGCCGAGCCCGAGCCTGCGCCGGTGGCCAACGGCGGCGAAGCACCCACGGGCGATCTGGTGATCATGGGGCGCAAGCTCGGCTACGCCTATGGCGTCGAAGGCCCGGTGTTTCGCAATATCGACTTTTTGGTGCGGCCTGGCGAAACCGTAGCCATCGTCGGCCCATCGGGTGCGGGCAAGACCACGCTCGTCAAGGTGCTGGTCGGATTGCTCGATCGCACCGAGGGCGACCTCATGGCGTGCGGGCGCGATCTGCGCGATTGGGACCGCGCGCAATTCCGCAGCCGCATCGGCGTCGTGATGCAGGACGACCATCTCTTCGTGGGGACGATCGAAGACAACATCGCGTTCTTCGATCCGAATCACGATCCGGCGCGGGTGCGCGAGTGCGCCCGGTTGGCGATGGTCGATCAGGAAATCGAGTCGATGCCGATGCAGTACAACACCATCGTCGGCAGCTTGGGCACCGCGCTGTCGGGCGGGCAAAAGCAGCGCGTGCTGCTTGCGCGCGCGCTATATCGTCGGCCGCAATTGCTGTTCCTCGACGAAACCTTCGATCAGCTCGATCTGGCCCGCGAGCAACGCGTGGTCGAGCAATTGCGCGGGACCGGCATCGGCGTGGTGATCATCAGTCATCGGCCCGACACGGTCCGCAATGCGGACCGCATCGTGCAGCTCGGTCAGTTCGAGAGCTGACGGTT
>CAYUYC010000273.1:0-4451 GCA_964448945.1 uncultured Burkholderiaceae bacterium | reverse complement strand
TCATTTCTCGGGCGTGGCGCCCGATGAAATCGTCGATCCGCGCCCTTACGCGGAGCTGCTGCGCCAATGGAGCAGCTTCCATCCCGAGTTCGCCTATCTGCCGCGCAAATTCAAGATCGCGGTCTGCGGATCGCAATCCGATCGCGCGGCCAGCGCCATCCATGACGTCGGCATCTACCTGCGTCTGGAAGCGGGGGCGGTCGTGGCCGATGTGCTTGCCGGTGGTGGTCTCGGGCGCACGCCGGTGATCGGCACGGTGATCCGACGCGGGCTGCCCTGGCGGCATCTGCTCAGCTATTGCGAAGCCATCCTGCGCGTGTACAACCTGCACGGCCGGCGCGACAACAAATACAAGGCACGCATCAAGATCCTGGTACGGGCATTGGGGGCCGAAGAATTCGCGCGCCAGGTCGATACCGAATTTGCGCATCTCGAGGATGGCGCCGCCACCTTGCCCGCCGAAGAACTCGCGCGCGTGGCCGCCGATTTCGCGCCGCCCGCGTATGTGCGCTTTGCGCCCGAAGCCTTGGCCGCGACGCAAGGCGAACTCGCCCGGTTGCAAGCCGCCGATCGCGCATTCGCCAAATGGGTGGAGCGCAACGTCCGTGCGCACAAGGTGCCCGGCTATCGCGCGGTGACCTTGTCGCTCAAGCCGACCGGCGTCGCGCCCGGCGATCTGAGCGCCGATCAGATGGACGCCGTGGCCGCGCTCGCCGACGAGTTCTCGTTCGGCGAATTGCGCGTCGCGCACGAACAGAACCTGGTGCTGTCCGACGTGCCGCTCGGCGCGTTGCATGCGCTGTGGCTGCGCGCCAAGGCGGTGGGCCTTGCGACGCCCAACATCGGCTTGCTCACCGACATCATCTGCTGCCCGGGCGGCGATTTCTGCGCGCTGGCCAACGCCAAGTCGCTGCCGATCGCGCAAGGCGTCCAGCAACGCTTCGACGATCTCGACTTCTTGCACGACATCGGCGACATCGACGTGAACATGTCGGGCTGCATCAATGCCTGCGGCCATCACCACGTCGGGCATATCGGCATCCTCGGCGTCGACAAGCATGGCGCCGAGTTCTATCAGATCACCATCGGCGGCGACGCCGGTGTCTCGCCGCAGACCACGCGCATCGGCTCCGTGCTTGGCCCGTCGATGACGGCCGACGAAGTGCCCGAAGCGATCGCGCGTCTGCTCGATACCTATGTGAGCTTGCGCGAAGGCGACGAGCGTTTTGTCGATACGGTGGTCAGGCTGGGCGTCGAACCGTTTCGCGCTGCGGTCTACGCCGGCATGGAGGCGGTCGATGCGTAATCTCATACAAATCCGCGAGGGCGCCGCGCGCGTCGAAGACGACGCCTGGGAAATCGTGACCGACCTCGACGCCGCGCGCGCGCATGCCCATCCGGTGATCGCGCTCAAGCTCGCACTGGCCGAGCCTGCAGCGGTATCGGCGCTTGCGCGCTTCGGCCTGCTGCTCGCCCCCGACGACGCAGCCCACGACGCCGCACCCTGGCTCGATCGCGCGGGCCTGATCGCGATCGACTTTCCGGCCTTTGCCGATGGCCGCGGGTATTCGACCGCCGTGCTGTTGCGCACGCGCCTGGGCTGGACGGGCGATCTGCGCGCGGTCGGCGATGTCTTGCGCGACCAGTTGTTCTATCTGCGCCGCGTGGGCTTTTCGAGCTTCGCGGTGCGCGCCGATCGCAGCGCGCTCGACGCACTCGAAGCCTTCGGCGATTTTTCCGATGTCTACCAAGCCAGTGTGACGCCCGCATCGGCGGCGTTTGCGCGCCGAGCCGCCCAGGAGCTTGCATGAACTCGCCCTTGATCGATTCCGCACTCGCGATCCTGCATCAGGCCGAAGCCCAACCGCCGGCCGCGTTCTCGACCAGTTTCGGCGTCGAAGACATGGTGGTGCTCGACCTGATCCGCATTCACCGCATCGACATCGGCATCTTCACGCTCGATACCGGGCGTCTGCATGAAGAGACTTACGCGCTGATGCGCGAGGTCGAACTCAAGTACGGCCGTTGCGTGCGCAGCTATGTGCCCGACGCCGCGCAGCTCGAGGCGCTGATCGCCGCCCAAGGCGTCAACGGTTTCTACGATTCGGTCGAACAGCGCAAGGCCTGCTGCGCGGTCCGCAAGACCGAACCGCTGGCCCGCGCGCTGGCCGGCAAGCAGGCCTGGGTCACCGGCTTGCGCTCGGGGCAGGGCGCCACGCGCGCATCGGTGAGCGCGCAGGAATGGGTCGAAAGCCGCGCGTTGACCAAGTTCAATCCGCTGCACGACTGGACTGAAGCCGATGTCTGGGCCTATGTGCGCGATCACGGCGTGCCCTACAACGCATTGCACGACCGTTTCTATCCGAGCATCGGCTGCGCGCCGTGTACGCGCGCCATCTCGCCGGGCGAGGACATCCGCGCCGGCCGCTGGTGGTGGGAGAACCCCGAGACCAAGGAGTGCGGCCTGCACGTCGAGAACGGCAAGCTCACTCGCATACGCGCCATTGCATCAAAGGAAAACGCATGACCGCCCTCGCCACGTCTGCGCTGAACGCGCACACCTTGTCGCACCTCGATTGGCTCGAAGCCGAAGCCATCCACATCCTGCGCGAAGTGGCGGGCCAGACCAGCCATCCAGCGCTCTTGTTCTCGGGCGGCAAGGATTCGATCGTGCTGCTGCATCTGGCGGTCAAGGCCTTCCGGCCGGCGAAGTTTCCGTTCCCGCTGCTGCACATCGACACCGGCCACAACTTCCCCGAGGTGATCGCCTTTCGCGATTACCGCGCAGCCCAGCTCGGCGAGCGCCTCATCGTGCGCAGCGTCGAAGACTCGATCAAGGCCGGCCGTGTGGTGTTGCGCAGCGCCGATGAATCGCGCAACAAGCATCAAAGCGTCACGCTGCTCGATGCGATCGCCGAATTCGGCTTCGATGCCTGCATCGGCGGTGCCCGCCGCGACGAAGAGAAGGCGCGCGCCAAGGAGCGCGTGTTCAGTTTTCGCGACGAATGGGGGCAATGGGATCCGAAGAACCAGCGCCCCGAACTCTGGAGCCTGTACAACGCGCGCGTCGCCAAGGGCGAGAACATGCGCGTCTTTCCGATCAGCAACTGGACCGAACTCGACGTCTGGCAATACATCGCCCGCGAAGGGCTCGAAGTGCCGAGCATCTATTACGCGCACAAGCGCCCGGTGGTGCGCCGTGGCGGCGTGCTCGCGCCCATCACCGAACTCACCCCGCCCAAGCCCGGCGAAGTGGTCGAAGAAATCAGCGTGCGCTTTCGCACCGTGGGTGACATCACCTGCACCGCGCCGGTCGAATCGACCGCCGCCAACAACGACGACATCCTGGCCGAGACGGTGACCGCGACCCTGACCGAGCGCGGCGCCACCCGCATGGACGACCAGACTTCCGAGGCATCGATGGAACAGCGCAAGAAGGAAGGCTATTTCTGATGTCCGCGACCAGTACCGCCACCCAACCGTTCGCACCTGCGCAGGAGACCGCGATGAAACGCGATTCGATCGATGCCTTTGGCGCGCCCCAAGACGCCACCGATCTGGGCGTGCTGCGCTTTCTGACCTGCGGAAGCGTCGATGACGGCAAGAGCACCTTGATCGGCCGCTTGCTGTTCGACACCAAGACCATCTTGTCGGACACCATCGCGACGCTCGAAAGGAACGCGAGCAAGCGTGGCTTGTCGGCGCTCGATCTTTCGCTGCTGACCGATGGGCTGATCGCCGAACGCGAGCAGGGCATCACCATCGATGTGGCCTATCGTTATTTCGCGACGCCGCTGCGCAAATTCATCATCGCCGACGCACCCGGCCATGAGCAGTACACCCGCAACATGGTCACTGCCGCGTCCACCGCCGATGTCGCGGTGCTGCTGGTCGACGCGCGCAAAGGCCTGTTGCCGCAAACCCGGCGCCACGCGACGATCGCAACCTTGCTCGGCGTGCATCAACTCATCCTCGCGGTGAACAAGATGGACCTGGTCGGATTCGACCAGGCGGTGTTCGATCGCATCGACGCCGAGTTCCGCGCCTGGCTGGCCGGCCATCCGGAATTGCGCGCAAGCGTGGTCAGCGTGCCCTTGTCCGCGCTCGACGGCGACATGGTGGTCGAACGCACCGCGGTCGACCTCGATGCGGCCGACGATGGCGCGCAACGCCTGGGCTAGTATCAGGGGCCGACCTTGCTGGAGTTGCTCGAACGCGCGCCGTCGTCGCAACTCGATGCCGAAGCGCCTGCGCGCTTGCCCGTGCAATGGGTCTGCCGTCCGTCGCAAAGCGATTTCCGCGGTTACGCCGGGCGCATCGAGTCCGGCGCGATCGCGCTGGATGACGAGGTGGTGGTGTTGCCCGCCGGCCGTACGTCGCGCGTCACGCGCATCGGCATCGGCGAGCAGTCGCTCGAACGCGCGGTGGCGGGGCAGTCGGTCATGATCTCG
>CAYUYC010000272.1:0-4510 GCA_964448945.1 uncultured Burkholderiaceae bacterium | reverse complement strand
GGGCGCGGCGCGCTGTGCTGCGATCTGGTCGGCGAAAAGCTCACCGAACCTTTCGTCGCCGACTGCCTGGGTCCGGTGCCGGGCTTCCGCTTGCTCGCGCCCGACCCGGACGGGGTCGGTTATGTCCTGCTGCGCGACGCCGATGCGCAAAGCCCCGCCGATGCGCAAGCGCTGGCCGAGGCGATCGACGCCGCGTTATGCCGCAATCCGCAATACGCGTATGCGCGGCGCCTGGGACAATTGCGCGCGCTGCGTGTGATCGCGCTGCCGGCCTTGTTCGATCGTTATGCCGCCGTGCAGCTCGCGCGCGGCGCCCGCTTGGGCGATGTGAAGCCGATCGCCTTGCTCCGCGACACCACCTGGCTGCACCAACTCGAAAGCACCACATGAAGATCGCGCTCGTCTCACCCAAAGGCCCGCTCTACCGCCATCGCAGCGGCATCTTCGGCCGCTCCTTGCGCTACCAGCCGCTCACGCTGACCACGCTCGCGGCCCTGGTGCCGCCCGAGATCGCGGCGACCGTCACGCTGTACGACGAAGGCATCCAGGATGTGCCCGACACCCTCGATGCCGACCTGATCGGCATCACCGCGATCACCGGCAACGCGAACCGCGCCTACGAACTGGCCGACCGTTACCGCGCCCAGGGCAAGACGGTGGTGCTCGGCGGCCCGCACATCACCTTGCTGCCCGACGAAGCGGCCGCGCATGCCGACGCGGTGGTCGTCGGTTATGCCGAAGACAGCTGGGGCGAATTGCTCGCCGATTTTCAGCGCGGGCAACTCAAGCGCTTCTACCGCCAGGCGCCCGATTTTTCGCTCGACCGGCCCGACATGCCGTTCGCGCGCCGCGATCTGTTCGATCGCAAACATTTCCTGACCCAGGCGGTGTTCGAAGCCACGCGCTCCTGCGCGCACGATTGCGAATTCTGCGTCGCGCCGACCGCCTGGGGCCGCAAGCAATTTCAAAAGCCGGTGTCGTGGGTGGTCGAAGACATCCGCCGCGTCGGGCAAAAACGCATTCTGTTCGTCGACCTCAACCTGGTGTCCGATCGCGATTACGCGGCCGAATTGTTCACCGCGCTGATTCCGCTCAAGGTGCAATGGTTCGGCCTTTCAACGGTGCTGATCGCGCATGACCATGCCTTGATGGAATTGATGGCGCGCTCGGGCTGCCGCGGCTTGTTGCTCGGCCTGGAAACCTTGACCCAGGAAGGCCTGAAAGACGCGAAGAAGAAGTTCAACGGCTCGGTCGATTACGCGAGCCTGATCGCCAAGCTCCACGAATTGCGCATCGCGATCCAGGGCTGTTTCGTGTTCGGCCTGGACCATGACACCCCGGACGTGTTCGAGGCCACCGCCGAGTTCGCGATCGACAACGCGATCGAGTTGCCGCGCTTTGCGGTGCTCACGCCTTTCCCGGGCACGCCTTTGTACAAGCGCTTGTCCGACGAAGGCCGCATCCTCACGCGCGATTGGGAGTTGTACGACGCCCAGCATGTGGTGTTCCAGCCGCTGCACATGTCGCCGCAGGAACTCTCGGCCGGGCATGAGCGCGCGTGGAAACTCGTCTATCGCTACGGCGCGATCGCCAAGCGGCTGTGGGGCGCGCGCGCGTTCTCGCCGGTCGCCATCGGCGCCAATCTCGGCTACCGGTTCTATGCCCATCATCTGCATCGGTATTACACCTGCGATTGGCATCTGAGCCCGTTCCAATTGCCCACCGGCAACGCGATCGAAACCAAGCACAAGGTCGTATGCGGCTGACCCTGATCCATCCGGCGATCGGCCATCGCGCAGGCGAGCGCTACATCCGCTCCTGGCAGATGGAGCCGCTGCCGATCGCGGCGCTGTGCGGCCTCACGCCGCGCGAGGTCGAGCTGGCCTTTCATGACGACCGGATGGAAGCGATTCCTTTCGACGCGCCGACCGATGCGGTCGCGATTCCGGTCGAGACCTATACCGCCGCGCGCGCCTATCAGATCGCGAGCGAATACCGGCGCCGCAAAGTGCCCGTCATCATGGGCGGCTTCCATGCCACGCTGATGCCCGACGAAGTCGCGCGCCACGCCGAGGCCGTGGTGGTCGGCGAAGCCGAATCGGTCTGGCCCACAGTCATCGACGATCTGCGCCATGGCCGCTTGCAGGCGCGCTACGACGGCCAGCGCCTGCCGATGGAACATGCGCGCATCGACCGCCGCTTGTTCGCCGGCAAACGCTATCTGCCGATCGGCCTCGTCGAATCGGGGCGCGGCTGCAAATTCCCTTGCGAATTCTGCGCGGTGCAGACGTTCTACGGCCGCACCTATCGCACCCGGCCGGCCGAAGACGTGCTCGCCGAAGTCGCCGCGCTCAAGCACGAGAAAAAGCTGTTCTTCTTCGTCGACGACAATTTCGCGGGCGACCTCAAGGCCGGGCGCGATCTGCTGCCCGCGCTCGCCCCGCTCGGGGTGCGCTGGATCACCCAGATGAGCATCAACGCCGCGCATGACGAAGCCTTTTTGCATGAGCTGCATCGCGCCGGTTGCCGCGGCGTGCTGATCGGCTTCGAAAGCCTCGACGAGAACAATCTGCGCCTGATGAACAAGCGCTTCAACACCATGCAAGGCGGCTACCGGCGCGCGCTCGCCAATCTGCGCCGGCATGGCATCGCGGTCTACGGCACCTTCGTCTTCGGCTATGACCACGACACCCCGACGGCCTTCGACGAAGCCGTCGATTTCGCGACCGAAGAACGCATGTACATCGCGGCCTTCAATCATCTGACGCCGTTTCCGGGCACGCCTTTGTATGCGCGCCTTGCGGCCGAAGGCCGGCTGCGCTACGACGCCTGGTGGCTCGATCCCGCCTACCGCTACAACACCCTGCCCTTCATGCCGCGCGCGATGGCGCCCGACGCGGTGACGGCCGGTTGTGTGGCCGCGCGCCGGCGCTTTTACGCCTGGCCCAACATCCTGCGCCGCAGCCGCAGCCATGCGCGCGACGCGTTCATGTTCCGCAATTACTTCCTGATCAACGCCATGCATCGCAACGAGATCGGCCAGCGCGACGGCTATCCGCTCGGCGATGAAACCTGGCGTGGTCAACTCCTGCTCGCGCAATGACCGACTTTCGCCTCGCCGGCCCCGACGACGACGCACGCCTGCGCGCGCTGTTGCGCGAGAACGGCCTGCCGACCTGGGTCGAGATGAGCATGGAATACGAGCCTTCGTATTTCGCCGCGCATGATTGGTTCGGCCGCGATTGGGCGGTGATCGCCGAAGAGCATGGCGATACCGTCGGCATGTACAGCGCTGGGCTCAAGCCGGTGTTCGTGGACGGGCGCGCCGAGCGCCTGGGCTATCTGGGCGGGTTGCGCGTGCGTGCGCCCTATCGGCGCCGCATCCGCCATCTGCGCGGCGGTTATGCCTCGATCCCGCAACTCGCGCCCGAACGCGGCACCCGCGATTGGTGGTTCACCGTGGTCTCGGCCGAGAACGACAATGCGCGCCGCCTGCTCGAAGCCGGCGTGCGCGGCCTGCCCGCCTACCATGCGCTCGGCGATTATCTGACCCTCGCCTTGCCGACCGCGCGCGCGCGCCGCAGCGGTGCCTGGACCGCGCTGCACGCCGACGAATTGCCGGCCGCGCTCGCGTTTCACAACGCGCAGGCCGCGCGCCATCAATGCGCACCGGTGCTCGACGCCGCGCTCATCGCGCGCATCGGTCTCGCGCATTGCCGGGTGCTGCGACAGGGCGCACGCGTGGTCGGATTCGCGGTGCTCTGGGATCAGCGCGGCTTCAAGCAGATCGTCGCGCGGCGCTATCGACCGCCGATCGGCGCCTTGATCGGCGCCTACAACCTGTACGCGCGTCTTGCGCGCCGCATCCCTTTGCCGCGCACCGGCACCGCGCTGGCCCAGACCCATCTCGCGTTTCTCGCGCTCGATGACGCTGTGCTCGACGATGGTCTGCCCCTGGTGCGCGACCTGCTCGCGCATTGCGCCACGCCGGTCGCCGCGCTGGGTCTGCATGCCGGGCATGCACTCGTCGCGCAACTCGAACCTTTACGTCCCTTGCGCTATCCGGCGCGCGTCTATGCGGTCGCCGATGGCGCGGCGCCTGCGCTTGGCGCATTGCCGGTGCAACCCGAGGTCGCTCTGCTTTGAAACTCACCCTCATCCGCCCCAATCTCGGCGACTACCGTTCCTCCGATGCGATGGCACCGCTCGGCCTCGCGATCCTCGCGGCGCGCGCCGGCGATTGCGAGATCAGGTTCTACGACGAACGCATCGAGCCGGTGCCGCTCGATGCGCAGACCGATCTCGTGGCCTTGAGCGTCGAAACCTATACCGCGCGCCGCGCCTACGAAATCGCCGATGCCTATCGTGCGCATGGCGTGCCGGTGGTCATGGGCGGCTATCACCCGACCTTTCTGCCCGACGAAGCGCTGCGCCATGCCGACGCGGTCGTGATCGGCGATGCCGAAGGCGTCTGGGAACGCCTGCTCGCGGACGCGCGTGCGGGCAAGCT
>CAYUYC010000271.1:0-4513 GCA_964448945.1 uncultured Burkholderiaceae bacterium | reverse complement strand
CGCCGACGATGCGATTTACGCAGCGTCCGCCGACGGCGTCGTCGCGCGCTTCGATACCGCAGGCGCAAGCCGTTGGCGCATGGACGTCGATCTCAAGATCTCGGCCGGCACGAGGCTGAACGGTCCCGACGAGCCGATGCTCGTCGACCACAGCACGCGCGGCGTCATCGCCGCCTTGAATTCGACGAGCGCAGATGGCGCGCGCTTGGAATCGTCGCCGCCGAACAGTCCGCACCCGCCGAGCGACGCGCATGCAATGCAGGCCGCCGCGATCCATGCACGCATGTCAGCCTTCCCCGAGTGCATCGAGCTTGAGTTGAACGACGTTGCGCAACGACCCGGACTGGGGCGACATCTTGTCGATCGCCGTCTGGTAGGCCTTGCGCGCTTCATCGGGCTTCTTCATCGCGACGTACAGATCGCCGCGGCGATCGGCGTACAGCGACTCGAATGCGGCCGGCACGCTGGCGTCGAGCACCTTGAGACCGTCGTCGTAACGTTGCTGATCGAGCAGCAAACCCGCCAGGCGCAGCCGCGCCAACGCGCGTGCTTCGTCCGATCCGGACCGATCGATCACCCATTGGAGCTGCGCCTCGGCCGCCTTGACATCGCCGCCCTCGGCGAATTGCTTGGCGGCCAGCAGCGCCGACATGCTCGCGTACAGCGTGCGCGGATACTGGTCGGTCAACGCCGCGACCGCCGTCTTGAATCTCGCACTGTCCTTCGCTTGCGCGGCTTCTTGCACGGCGTCGTACAGCGCCGAGGCGGCTGCGGCCTGCTTGTCGCGCCATGTCTTGTAGCCAAACCAGCCGGCAAAGCCGATCGCCGTGATCAATACCAGCGCGATCAGCAACTTGCCGTAGGTCGCCCACCACGCCTTGAATTCGGCGAGTTGTTCCTGTTCTTGAAGGTCGTATGCCATAGAGGGTCCATCCCGAAGTGCGCGCATTCTACGTGAGCGGCCCGACCGGGCCGTCACGACAGGCACCGGTTCAGGTCAGTGATTCGAGTCCAAATGCTTCCAGCACCCGCGCGGCGAGTTGGTCGAGCGGCACGCGCTCCTGGTTGGCGCCGCGCATTTCGCCGCCTTGCGCGTCGCGCAAGGGCTTGAGCGTCGCCTGCCCGGTGCGCACTTCTTCTTCGCCGACGATGACGGCAAACGTGGCACCGCTGGCGTCGGCTTTCTTCATCTGGCTCTTGAAACTGGCTTCGCCGGCATGGATCACCACGTCCAGTCCCTGGTCGCGCAGGCCTTCGGCCACTTGCTGGCCCACTTCGAGTGCACCTTCGCCGGCGTGGACCACATAGACGTCGAGCGATGGTTGTGCCGCAAAGCCGGATTGGCCGATCAGTTCGAGCACCCGCTCGACGCCCATCGCGAAACCGCAGGCCGGCGCCGGCTGTCCGCCGAGCAACTCCATCAAGCCGTCGTAGCGGCCGCCGCCGCAGATCGTGCCCTGGGCACCGAGCTCGGTCGTCATCCATTCGAACACCGTGAGGTTGTAGTAATCGAGCCCGCGCACGAGCTTGGGATCGATCTCGAAACCGATGCCGCGTGCTTTGAGCAGGCGCTGCAACCCGGTGAAATGCGCGCGCGAATCCTCGCCCAGATAGTCGATGAGCTTGGGCGCGCGGTCGGCCACTTCGCACACCGCCGGGTTCTTGGAATCGAGCACACGCAAAGGATTGGTATGCATGCGCCGCTTGGCATCGGCGTCGAGCGCCTCGACATTGGCTTCGAGGTGCGCGATCAGATCGGCGCGATGACGCGCGCGCTCTTCCTTGTTGCCCAAGGAATTGAGCATCAGCTTGACGCCCGGGATTTCGAGTTCTTCCCACAAGCGCGCGCACAGGAAGATCAGTTCGGCATCGACATCGGGCCCGGCAAAGCCCAGCGCCTCGGCGCCGACCTGATGGAACTGGCGATAACGACCGCGCTGCGGACGCTCGTGCCGGAACATCGGTCCCTGGTACCACAGACGCTTGCCGCCGTCGTAGAGCATGTTGTGCTCGAGCACCGAGCGGCACACCGACGCGGTGCATTCAGGACGCAACGAGAGTTTTTCGCCGTTGAGTGCATCCTCGAACGAATACATCTCCTTTTCGACGATGTCGGTCACCTCGCCGATGCCGCGATGGAACAAGGGCGTGTACTCGACGATGGGCGTGCGGATCTGGCTGTAGCCATAGGTGCGCATGACACCGCGCACGGTGTCCTCGAAGTACTCCCACAACGCGGCATCCTTGGGCAGGATGTCGTTCATGCCTTTGACGGCGGTGAGCTTCTGGATTTTCGACATGGTTCGACTCTGGCGGAAGACGCGCACGCGCCTTCATCGCACGTGCAAGAAGGTTGGATCAGGCGTGATGATCGTCGTGACGGTACTTCGCCGCGACGTATTGCTCGACGATCGTCTGGAATTCCTCGGCGATGCGATCGCCCTTGAGCGTCGTGGTGCGTTGCCCGTCGACGAAGACCGGTGCGGCCGGCTCTTCCCCCGATCCGGGCAATGAAATACCGATGTTCGCGTGCTTGGACTCGCCGGGGCCATTGACCACGCAACCCATGACGGCCACGTTCATGTGCTCGACGCCGGGGTGATGCAGACGCCAGATCGGCATCTGCTCGCGCAGATAGGTCTGGATCTTGTCGGCCAATTCCTGGAAGAAGGTGCTGGTCGTGCGTCCGCATCCGGGGCACGCGACCACCAGCGGCGCGAATGCACGCAAACCCATGGTCTGCAACAGCTCCTGTGCCACCACGACTTCCTTGGTGCGCGCGCCACCCGGCTCGGGCGTGAGCGAAACGCGGATGGTGTCGCCGATGCCATCTTGCAGCAACACCGCCATCGCCGCGGTCGACGCAACGATGCCCTTGCTGCCCATGCCGGCCTCGGTCAGGCCCAGATGCAGCGGATAGTCGCAACGCGCAGCCAGCGCGCGGTAGACGGCGATCAGATCCTGCACGCCCGATACCTTGGCGCTCAGGCAGATCCGGTCGCCGGGCAAGCCGAGTTGTTCGGCACGTTGCGCGCTCTCGATGGCCGAGGTGACCAGCGCCTCGTGCATGACGCGTTGAGCATCCCAAGGCACGGCACGGCGCGCGTTTTCGTCCATGACGCGCGCGAGCAATTCCTGGTCGAGCGAGCCCCAGTTGACGCCGATGCGCACCGGCTTGCCGTACTGGCAAGCGGTTTCGATCATCTGCGCGAATTGCGTATCGCGCTTGGTCCCCTTGCCGACGTTGCCCGGATTGATCCGGTACTTCGACAAGGCCTGTGCACAGGCGGGAAACTCGGCCAGCAGCTTATGGCCGTTGTAATGAAAATCGCCGACCAGCGGAACATCGATGCCCATGCGATCGAGTTGCTCGCGGATGGCAGGCACCTCGCGCGCGGCCTCGGGCGTATTGACGGTGATGCGCACCAGTTCCGACCCGGCCTGGGCCAGTTCCTTGACCTGGATCGCGGTGGCGATCGCATCGGCCGTGTCGGTGTTGGTCATCGATTGCACCACCACCGGCGCTGCGCCGCCGACGGTGACGGTGCGCGCGCCCCATGACACCGCCATGGCGCGCGCGGCCCGGCGGGGCGACGGCCCTGGGGCTTCGGCGCGAGCGAGCGGATCGGTCAGCGGAGCGTTCATGCGTGATTAATTGAGTGCAAAGCGCGCGACATTGCCGCGCGTATAAGGCGTCAG
Source organism: uncultured Burkholderiaceae bacterium (assembly GCA_964448945.1). GTDB lineage: Bacteria > Pseudomonadota > Gammaproteobacteria > Burkholderiales > Burkholderiaceae_E > CAXBRX01. The sequence goes on along the minus strand of CAYUYC010000271.1, from coordinate 814 downwards.
ATCCACCGGCTTGCCGGCGTATTCGATGCGCACGCCCGGGGCATTGCCGACCACCACCATGAACGGTGCCCGGCCATTGACCTCTTGCTGCACACCCGCCGGCTGCAACGCGGACAACAACACATGCCCGGCCGCATCGGTGATTTCGATCCACGATTCGTTTTCGACGTTGATGCGCAATTGCGGCACCGAACCGGTCGCAATCACGCTGGGCGCCGCAGGTGCCGCAACGCTGGCTTCGGGTGCCGTGCCGGCCGGTGTGTCGGGCGCCGCGGTTTGCGCTGCGCCAACGGTTCCGGCATTGGGCGGCGCCACGCTCGCCACGTCTGCGACTGGCGCCACGGGCTCGGAAACCGCTGCCGATGATCCGTCCTCGTTCCGATGGTTCATGTCGAGCGGCACCAGGCCGAACTTGCCGACCGCGATGGCAAGGCCGATGACCACCACGCCGATCGCGCCGCTGCGCATCCACCAGCTCGCGCTGCCGCGGCGGCGCGATCCGGGCATGGGAGCGGACAACGTCGGTTCCAGCGACAGCGTGGTCGCCGGATCGATGGTCCGCGGCAACATGGCCACCACGGCATCGCCATCGGCATTCAACAAGCGGGCATACGCGCGCACAAATCCTTTGACCACCGATGGGCTCGCAAACGCCTTCCAGTCGCCCGCCTCGATCGCCTCGATCTGCCGCACGGACAACTTCATGCGCGACGCGACTTCAGCCAAGGTCAGACCGGCATCGGCACGCCATGCGGCCAAGGTGGCACCGGCGTCCTGAGTGCCACTGCCGACCAGGACCTGCTCGGACGCTCCC
>CAYUYC010000270.1:0-4536 GCA_964448945.1 uncultured Burkholderiaceae bacterium | reverse complement strand
TTCCTGAACTTCACCCGGATCACACAGCCATGCAAGCATTCACCCTGCACCAGGGCCTGGTGGCCCCGATGGATCGCGAGAACGTCGACACCGACGCGATCATCCCCAAGCAATTCCTCAAGTCGATCAAGCGCACCGGCTTCGGCCCCAATCTGTTCGACGAATGGCGCTACCTCGACCGCGGCGAGCCCGGCATCGACAACTCGCGCCAGCCGCTCTACCCGGACTTCGTGCTGAATCAGCCGCGCTATCGCAATGCGTCGATCCTGCTCACGCGCAAGAACTTTGGCTGCGGCAGCTCGCGCGAACATGCGCCCTGGGCGCTCGCGCAATACGGCTTTCGCGCCATCATCGCGCCGAGCTATGCCGACATCTTCTTCAACAATTGTTCGAAGAACGGCGTGCTGCCCATCGTGCTGCCCGAGGTCGTGATCGACCGACTGTTCCATGAAGTCAACGGCTTCGTCGGCTACGAACTGACCGTCGACCTGCCGCGCCAGAAGGTGGTCGAGCCGTCGGGCAACGAACACGATTTCGAGATCGCGCCGTTTCGCAAGTACTGCATGGTCAACGGTTTCGACGACATCGGCCTGACCCTGCGCCACAAGGACGTGATCGTCGAGTTCGAGCAAGCGCGCCTCGCACGCTTCCCGTGGCTCGCCAAAACCACGATCACGCGCTGAAATCCAAGCACTCTGTTCCGGGCGGGAGGAGCGGGGTGAACAAAGGCCCGCACCACGCGATGGACGGCAAGCGTCCGCGCAGAAGGAACGGAACATGAAGATCGCAGTGCTGCCGGGCGATGGCATCGGCAAAGAGATCGTCGCCGAGGCCGTCAAGGTATTGAAGGCCCTGGGCGAATCGTTCAGCTTCGAGTTTGCCGACGTGGGCGGTGCCGCTTACGAATCGAGCGGTCATCCTTTGCCCGAGGCGACGCTCAAGCTCGCCCAGCAAGCCGATGCGGTGTTGTTCGGCGCCGTCGGCGACTGGAAATACGACAAGCTCGAGCGCCATCTGCGTCCGGAGCAGGCGATCCTCGGTCTGCGCAAGCATCTGCAGTTGTTCGCCAATCTGCGTCCGGCGATCCTCTATCCCGAATTGGCGAATGCTTCGAGTCTCAAGCCGGAAGTGGTGGCCGGGCTCGACATCCTCATCATTCGCGAACTGACCGGCGACATTTATTTCGGCCAGCCGCGCGGCCGCCGGGTTTCGCCCGACGGCGCGTTTGCGGGCGAGCCTGAAGCCTTCGACACCATGCGCTATTCGGCGCCCGAGATCGAGCGCATCGCGCATGTGGCCTTCCAGTCCGCGCGCAAGCGCAACAAGCGCGTGACCAGTGTCGACAAGGCCAATGTGCTCGAGACTTTCCAGTTCTGGAAGGACATCGTCACCGAAGTACATGCGCAATACCCGGACGTCGAGCTCGACCACATGTATGTCGACAACGCGGCGATGCAGCTCGTCAAGGCGCCCAAGAAATTCGACGTGATCGTCACCGGCAACATGTTCGGCGACATCCTGAGCGACGAAGCCGCGATGCTGACCGGCTCGATCGGTATGCTGCCCTCGGCCTCGCTGAATGCGCAAAGCCGCGGCTTGTACGAGCCGTCGCACGGCAGCGCGCCCGACATCGCGGGCAAGGGCATCGCGAATCCGCTCGCCACCATCTTGTCGGCGGCGATGATGCTGCGCTATTCGCTGAATCTGGCCGATCAGGCCGATCGCATCGAGAACGCAGTGCGCCGCGTGCTCGCGCAGGGTTATCGCACCGCGGATATCTACGAGGAAGGCACGCGCAAAGTGGGCACCCAGGAAATGGGCGAAGCGGTGCTGGCCGCGCTTTGATCGAGCGCGAACGAGATTCAGACATCAGTGATGGAGAAGGCGGCAATGAAGCTTGTGGGATTGGTGGGTTGGCGGGGGATGGTGGGTTCGGTGCTCATGGATCGCATGCGTGCCGAACGCGATTTCGATCTGATCGAGCCGGTGTTCTTCAGCACCAGCAGCGCGGGCGGCAAGGCCCCGGCGATGGCGAAGAACGAAACCACGCTCAAGGACGCGCATGACATCGACGCGCTCAAGCGCTGCGAGATCATCATCAGCTGCCAGGGCGGCGATTACACCAAAGAAATCTTCCCCAAGCTGCGCGCCGCGGGCTGGAACGGCCATTGGATCGACGCCGCCTCGGCGCTGCGCATGCAGGACGACGCGATCATCATCCTCGACCCGGTCAACAAGCCGGTGATCGAAACCGCGCTGGCCAAGGGCGTCAAGAACTGGATCGGCGGCAATTGCACCGTGAGCTGCATGCTCATGGGCGTGGGCGCGCTGTTCAAGGCCGATCTGGTCGAATGGATGACCTGCACGACCTACCAGGCGGCTTCGGGCGGCGGCGCCCAGCACATGCGCGAACTCCTCACGCAATTCGGCACCCTGAATGCCGAAGTGAAGCCGCTGCTCGACGATCCGGCCAGCGCCATCCTCGAGATCGACCGCAAGATCCTCGCCAAGCAGCATGCGCTGACCGCCGAAGAAACCAAGAACTTTCTGGTACCGCTGGCCGGCAACCTGATTCCCTGGATCGACACCGACCTGGGCAATGGGTCGAGCCGCGAAGAATGGAAGGGCGGCGCCGAAACCAACAAGATTCTGGGCCGCGGCCCGGGCTTCGGCAGCGCCGCGACGCCCATCGATTCGATCTGCGTGCGCATCGGCGCGATGCGCTGCCATTCGCAGGCGCTCACGATGAAGCTCAAGAAAGACGTGCCGCTGGCCGATATTGAATCGATGATCGCCAACGACAATCCGTGGGTGAAGCTGGTGCCGAACACCAAGGAGGCCAGCATTCGCGATCTGACGCCCGCGGCAGTCACCGGTGGACTGACGATTCCGGTCGGACGCGTGCGCAAGCTGGCCATGGGGCCCGAGTACGTAGGTGCCTTCACCGTCGGCGATCAACTGCTTTGGGGTGCAGCAGAGCCGTTGCGCCGCATGTTGCGCATCCTGCTCGAAGCATGACCAGCGACGATGATTGCCGGCGAGCCGACCACCGACGTTGGTTCATTGCAACGGCGATGCGACACGGGCGTACTCCGCGTCGCATCGCACCGACTTGTGAAGCTGCATTAGCTTGCGGCTTTAAGTGGCTGATGTTATTTTCAAAATTCCTCACAAACCGCCCGGGGTCCACCGTGCCTAAGCCCGTTGAGTCCTTTGCTGGCCACAGTGCGCCTTTCGCGCTCAAACGGCTCGCACTTGCCGTTTTATTCGCCTGCGCCGTCGGATCGACGATCGGCCTGCCTTCGCAGGCTGAAGCCGCAGGCCTCGGACGCCTGAATGTGCAGTCCGGTCTCGGTCAGCCGCTGCGTGCCGAAGTCGAAGTGACGTCTGCCACGCCCGAAGAATTGCAGTCGCTACAGGTCAAGCTCGCCTCACCAGAAGCGTTCAAGCAAGCCGGTATCGAAGTCAGCCCAGCCTTGCTGGGCATCAATGTCACCGTCGAGCAGCATGGTGGCGGTCGTGCGGTGGTCCGCATGACGACCAGCCAGCCGTTGAATGAGCCCTATGTCGACTTGTTGCTCGAACTGACTTGGGCCAGCGGGCGTCTGGTGCGCGAATACACCTTCTTGCTCGATCCGCCTGAACTCAAGCTCGGCCGCGCAACGGAGCCTGTGCAGCCGGCAGTCGGCGCATCGCGACCCGCGCCTGCAACTGCACCGGTTCAACAGACCCAACCCGCACCTGCTGCTTCTGCTCCCACGCCGGCGGCGCCGCGGTCCGCGACAGCACCCGCCGCCACCGTCGGGAAGCCATCGGTCGAGCCGGGCGATTACCAGATCAAGCGCGGCGATACGCTGGGCAAGATCGCCGATCAAGCACGTCCCGAGGGTGTGACGCTCGACCAAATGCTGGTCAGCCTGTTCCGCAACAACCCCGATGCCTTCGCCGGCAACATGAATCGCATGAAGACCGGCGCCGTATTGCGCGTGCCCGATGCGGCGCAAGCGGCGGGTGTCGATGCCGGCGAAGCACGCAAGATCGTCTCAGCCCAGACAGCCGATTTTGCTGCATATCGTGCCCGCCTGGCGGGTGGCGTAGCGTCCGGCACTGCCAAAGCGCCGCAAGGCGATGAGCGTACGGCTTCGGGTCAGGTCACGGCCAAGATCGAAGATCAGGCCGCTCCCAAGGCGACCGGCGATCAAGTCAAGTTGGCCCGCCCGCAGGACGCGACTGCCAAGGGGCCGGTCGCGGGTGGCGCAGCCGCACGCGCCGACGAAATCGCCGCGAAGGACAAGGCGCTGGCTGAAGCACGTCAGCGCATTGCCGAACTCGAACGCAATGTGAACGATCTGCGCGGCATCGTTTCTGCGCAGAACAAGGTCGGTTCGGAAGCGCAAAAGGCCGCCGACGCGAAGAAGCTCGACGAGATCAAGAAGGCCGAGGAAGCACGGCTCGCGGAAGAGGCCAAGAAGGCCGAGGCCGCGCGTCTGGCTGCCGAAGCCAAGAAGGCAGACGACGCCAAGAAGGCTGCCGAAG
>CAYUYC010000269.1:3906-4537 GCA_964448945.1 uncultured Burkholderiaceae bacterium | reverse complement strand
CGCCTGGACGAGGTGCTGCCTGAAAGCCTGTTGCGTCGCCTGCATCTGATGCCGCTGGCCCAGGCGGTGCAGGTGCTGCACCACCCGCCGCGCGGCGAGGAACTGAGCCTGCTCGACCAGACCCATCCGGCCTGGACCCGCATCAAATTCGAGGAATTGCTGACCCAGCAACTCTCGCTGCGGCGTGCGCGCGAGCGCCGTCTGGCGCGCCGCGCGCCGGTGCTGGCGCCGGGCGCGCTGGTGCAACGCTTGCGCGCCGCGCTGCCGTTTGCGCTCACCGGTGCGCAAGAACGCGTGAGCGCCGAGATCGCGGCTGATTTGCAGCGCGGCCATCCGATGACGCGGCTGTTGCAAGGCGACGTGGGGGCGGGCAAGACCATCGTCGCGGCGCTGGCCGCGGCCCAGGCCATCGACGCCGGCTACCAGGCCGCGCTCATGGCGCCGACCGAGATCCTGGCCGAACAGCATTTCCGCAAGATCACCCAATTGCTCGCGCCTTTGCTCGACGGCGGCGAGGCGCGCATCGCGTGGCTCACCGGCTCGCTCAAAGGCAGCGCCAAGCGTGCCGCGCTCGCCGCGATCGCCGACGGCAGCGCTCAGCTCGCCGTGGGCACCCATGCCTTGATCCAGG
>CAYUYC010000269.1:0-3896 GCA_964448945.1 uncultured Burkholderiaceae bacterium | reverse complement strand
CATCATGAGTTGATGCGGCTCTTCGCCGTCGGCGTCGGCCAGCGCCTCGCGTTGCGCGTGAAAGCCGGCGCCGACGGCGAAGAGCCGCATCAACTCATGATGAGTGCCACGCCCATTCCGCGCACCCTCGCGATGACCTACCTCGCCGACCTCGATGTCAGCGTCATCGATGAATTGCCGCCCGGGCGCACGCCGGTGCTGACCAAACTCGTGGAAGACCGGCGGCGCGACGAGATCATCGAGCGCGTGCGCCATGCGGTCGCGGGCGGACGCCAGGCCTATTGGGTCTGCCCCTTGATCGAAGAAGGCGAAAGCAGCGACGCCGCGCTCGAACTCAAGACCGCAGTCGAGATGCATGCCCAGCTTTCGCAGGCGTTTGCGGGCATGCAAGTCGGCCTCATCCACGGCCGCCTGCCGGTGGCCGACAAACGCGCGGTCATGGACGCTTTCGTGCGCGGCGAGATTCAAGTGCTGGTCGCGACCACCGTGATCGAAGTGGGCGTCGATGTGCCCAATGCTTCGTTGATGGTGATCGAACATGCCGAGCGTTTTGGCCTCGCGCAATTGCATCAATTGCGCGGGCGCGTCGGTCGCGGCACCGCCGAATCGGTCTGTGTGCTCATGTATGCGACGCCCTTGTCGCCGACCGCCAAGGAGCGCTTGCGCGTGATGCATGCAAGCACCGACGGCTTCGAGATCGCGCGCAAGGATCTCGAATTGCGCGGCCCCGGCGAATTCCTGGGCGCGCGCCAATCGGGCGATGCCTTGCTGCGCTTTGCCGACCTCCAGCACGACGCGCCGCTGGTCGAACAGGCGCGCGATGCGGCGGCGTGGTTGCTCAGCGAGGCGCCCGAGGCGGCGCAGGCGCATCTCGATCGCTGGCTGGGGGCGCGGGAGGCGTTTCTCAACGCGTGAGCTTGACCTCGTGCCAGATCAACTGGCCGTGCGGGCAACTCGCCTTGATCTCTTCAAAAGGCTGGAGCAGATCGAGGCGGCAGGAGGAGTCGGCGACATAGCGTCCCAAGGCCGGAACGTGATGGAAGATCGGCGCGAGTCGCGGGCATTCCTTTGCGGTGATCTTCACCACTTCATCGGTGGCGGTGTTCCAGAACCATGCGCGGTCGTGCTTGCCGGGTGCGGTCGTCAAATAATTGAGCACCACCCAGCCGTCGTGTCCGCGGCGCCCGACGATGAAGCCATCGAACGATGCGACCTTGACCTTGCTGAGCGGCTGGTCGCGCCGCAAGGTAGGGTTATAGGTGTAGTCGTTGCGCAGGCCGCTGAGCTCGGCGCGGCGCAAGCTGCCATCGCGCAGGTTGAGGCGATTGAGGTGGCCGACATGTTCGCGCAGGTAGTCCACTTGCGCATGCGTCTGCGTCGTGCGGGTGACGAAACCGACTTCATCCTCGTTGACGGCAAACAGGTGGCTCATTTTTTCGCCGACCGCTTCCACTCGGCGCTGCTGCCCAGTGGTGCTGTCGAAGAGGAGGAAGTGAGTTTCATCAGCCGTGAAACTGACGATCACCTCGTCGCGGTTCAATGGCAGCAATGCCGCCACACTGCCCTCAAATTCGGCGATGGGGGTGCAGACCGCGTCCCGGATACGACACAGGCGACGCAAAGCGGTTGCCCGGCCCCGGGTGTTCTTGGTTTGGCTCGGCAGCACGACGAATGCCGTATCGTCAATGCCCTCACCATAGATGAGTTGGTCCGGCCCGATCGCAGTCCCTTCGACCACCCGCCATTGGCACTGGGAAAAATCGTCGATGGCGATGATTTGCTGACCCGCAGTGGCCGCGCGACCTTCTTCGGGAGGCGCCGTCCAGGTCCAATACTGCGTCTTGCCGTTGGTGTAGAGCGCGCGCAAGACGTGCTGTTGCGCGAGCAACGCTTGAATCGCATCGTCGTTCTCGAGCTGGAACGGGAAGGTGGTGAGGTCGGCGACATGGCAGAAGGCATCGCCGTTCTCTTCGAAATTCACCAAGCGGTGGGTGTGACGCACGAGATCCAGTCCGCCGTATTCGCGGTGATAGGCGGTTTCAGCGATCAACTCGAAGCGCGGCTGTTTGCGGCGCGGCTTGCGCGGGGATTTCGGGGCTGCGCGGGCGCCTTCGATGCCCAGTCGCTCGGGCCGGATGTCGATCGGCACGTCTGCGCCATTGGCGATGCTGCCGATCAAGGCTTCGAAATCCGCGCTCGCGCCGGCTTTCACGATGGCGAGTTGATAGGAGTCTGAGCCGTCGTCGGCATTCCACAATTCATAACCATGCCGGGCCAGAAATCCCGACAGCGGATCGAAGACCGATTCGGGCGATTCGGTGGCGAGGTCATCGTGCAAGGCCTCCCAATCCGGCCCGCTCAGAAACGCAAGCTCCGGGTATTGCTCAGGGAACAAGGGCAGGTAATCGTTGCCTGGGCTGGTCCAGTCGATGTGAATCAGTCGAGGGTTGTCCATAGCAGGAGGTGGTGTTTGTCGGTGCGAATTCGAGCGGCATGGTGCCAGATGATGCGCAGGCGAAGCTTCGTCGTTTCGGTGTGCGCACGTCGTATGCACCGGGCCGCCGGTCATATTGTCCGTGAGGCCATGGAACAATTCGTCGGGCCTGCACACGGCTGCGCTACCATCGCTCGCAGTCGCCCGGTCTTTCGACAACGCGCGAATCTTCGATCGTCCTTCCCATGAGTGCCCCCTCCGAACTCGCCGATCTCCGCATCATCCACGCCGCCTGCCCCCACGACTGCCCCGACACCTGCGCGATGCTCGTGCATGTGAAGAACGGCGTGGCGGTCAAGGTCACCGGCAATCCCGATCATCCGAACACCGCGGGCGCGTTGTGCACCAAGGTCTCGCGTTATGCCGAGCGCACCTATCACCCCGAGCGTGTGTTGCATCCGCTCAAGCGCGTGGGCGCCAAGGGCGAGGGCCGTTTCGAGCGCGTGAGTTGGGACGAGGCGCTCGATGCGATCGCCGCGCGTTTGCGCGCGATCGCGGCGGTCGATCCCGAGCGCATCGTGCCGTATTCCTACGCGGGCACCATGGGCCTGGTGCAAGGCGAGGGCATGGCGGCGCGCTTTTTCAACAAGCTCGGCGCGAGCCGGCTCGATCGCACCATTTGCTCGACCGCCGGTTCGGTCGGCATGGGCTACACCATCGGCGCGCGCGTCGGGCCTGATCCGCTTGCGGTCGCGGCGGCGCGCACCATCGTCTTCTGGGGCACCAATGCGATCGGCTCCAATCTGCATTTCTGGACCGTCGCGCAAGAAGCCAAACGGCGCGGCGCGCGCCTGATCGCGATCGATCCGTTCCGCTCGCTCACGGCCGAGAAATGCCATGCCCACATCGCGCCCTTGCCGGGCACTGATGCGGCGCTGGCGCTGGGCGTGATGCATGTGCTGGTGCGCAACGATTGGCTCGACCATGAGTACATCGCGCGCCATACCCTGGGCTTCGAGGCGCTGAAGGCGCGCGTGGCCGAGTACCCGCCCGATCGCGCCGCTGCGAGTTGCGGCATCGCGGCCGATGAGGTCGAGATGCTGGCGCGCGAACTCTGGACCGCGCGCGAACGCGGTGGCCCGGCTTTCATCCGCGTGAGTTACGGCGTGCAGCGCGTGCATGGCGGCGGCATGGCGGTGCGCAACATCGGTTGCATCCCGGCGCTGACCGGCGATTGGCGCCATCCGGCCGGCGGTGTGTTGCTTTCCACCTCGGGCGCGTTCCCGATGAACGCCGACCTCGGCCGGCCCGATCTGCTCGCGGGCCGCAATCCGCGCACCATCAACATGAGCACCATCGGCGACGATCTGCTGCGCCCGGCCGCGCCCGATTTCGCGCCGATCGAAGCGCTGATCGTCTACAACAGCAATCCGCTCGCGGTCGCGCCCGAATCGGCCAAGGT
>CAYUYC010000268.1:0-4579 GCA_964448945.1 uncultured Burkholderiaceae bacterium | reverse complement strand
ATCCTGGGTCGTTACGGACAGACCCGCGCCGATTCCAAGATGACCTGGAAAGGCGTGTTCATCGGAGCCCCTCAAGGCAGTGAGGTCAAAGCCATTGCCGCCGGTCGGGTGGTCTTCGCCGACTGGCTGCGCGGCTTCGGCAACCTCTTGATCGTCGACCACGGCGACCAATACCTCTCGATCTACGGTGGCAACGAGACGATGTACAAGCAAGCCGGGCAGACTGTCGGTATCGGCGAGGCGATCGCGACGGTCGGCGCCACCGGGGGCGCCGAAAAGCCCGGTCTATACTTTGAAATGCGTCACCGCGGCGAACCATTCGACCCGTTAGGGTGGGTGCGCTGAGGCACTCTGGGGAATACACATGGAAGGTAGCGGCACAATGGGCAGCAGAATCAAAAGCATCGGCTTGGTCTCTGCGGGCGTGGTGGCCGGCCTGCTCATCAGCCTGCAGTTCTCCGCCGTCGCGCAGAAAGAGACCCGGTCTGCGCTGCCTTACGACGAGATCCGCCAGTTCACCGACGTCTTCGGCGCCATCAAGAACAATTACGTCGAGCCGATCGAAGACAAGAAGCTCATCACCGAGGCCATCAGCGGCATGCTGTCGGGCCTCGATCCGCACAGCGCCTACCTCGACGCCGAGGCCTTCAAGGAATTGCAGGTCGGCACGCAAGGCGAATTCGGCGGTCTGGGCATGGAAATCGGCAGCGAAGACGGCTTCCCGCGCGTCATCGCCCCGATCGAGGACACCCCGGCCGCGCGTGCCGGCGTGCGCGCCGGCGACCTGATCATCCGGGTCGACGACAAATCGACCAAGGGCATGACCACCTCCGACGCAGTCAAGCTCATGCGCGGCAAGCCCAAGACCTCGGTCACGCTGACCCTGATGCGCAAGGGCAGCGACGCGCCGATCGTGATCTCCCTCGAACGCGCGGTCATCAAGGTGCAGTCGGTGCGCTCCAAGATGCTCGAGCCCGGATACGGCTACATCCGCGTGACCCAGTTCCAGGAAGCCACGGCCGAGAACCTCGTCACCCATCTGAACCGCCTGTATGCGCAAGGCGCGCTCAAGGGACTGGTGCTCGATCTGCGCAACGATCCCGGCGGCCTGTTGCATGGCGCGATCGGCGTGTCGGCGGCCTTCCTGCCGACCAAGGCCTTGGTGGTGTCGACCGACGGGCGCAATGAAGAATCGCGCCGCAAATATCTTGCGACCCCGGAAGACTATCTGCGCGGGCGCGGTGCCGACGATTTCATCGCCAAGGTGCCGGCCGACGCACGCAAGGTGCCGATGGTGGTGTTGGTCAACGGCGCCTCGGCCTCGGCCTCCGAGATCGTCGCGGGTGCGCTGCAAGACCATAAGCGCGCGACCGTGCTCGGCACGCAAAGCTTCGGTAAGGGATCGGTGCAGACCATCCTGCCCTTGTCGCAGACCACCGCGATCAAGCTCACGACCGCGCGCTATTTCACTCCCTCCGGCCGCAGCATCCAGGCCAAGGGCATCGAACCCGATTACACGGTCTGGGAACGCCCCGAAGGCGATCCGTTCGCCGATGTGCGCACGCGCGAGTCCGATCTCGATCACCATCTGAGCAACGCCCAAGGCGAAGAATCGCGCGACAAGAAGTCGCCCGAAGAACTCGCGGCCGAGGCCAAGCGGGTGCAAGAGATGCTCAAGGATTACAAGCCGGTCGAGTTCGGTACGCCCGAAGACTGGCAGCTCAAGCAAGCGATGAATCTGCTGCACGGCCACAAGGTCGAGACCGCGCCGGTCAAGACCGAAACCGCCGCGGCGGGCAAGACCACCAAGTAAGCCGTCGCACGACCGATACTTGCAAGGGCACGGTGCATCCACCGTGCCCTTTTGCATGGACCTGCGCGCATCCGACATGAACGACGACCAGTTGATCCGCTATTCGCGCCACATCCTGCTCGACGAGCTCGGGATCGAAGGCCAGGAATGCATCCGCGCCGCGCGCGCCCTGGTGGTGGGCGCCGGCGGTCTGGGCTCGCCGGCGGCGCTGTATCTGGCCTCGGCCGGCATCGGCCAACTCACGATCGCCGATCATGACAGCGTCGATCTGACCAATCTGCAGCGACAAGTGCTGCACACCACCGCGCGCGTCGGACTGCCCAAAGTCGAGTCGGCGCACGCCGCGCTGGCCGCCATCAACCCGGAAGTCGCGGTCGAGCCGATCCGCGCGCGCATCGAAGGCGAACAGCTCGATGCCTTGGTCGCGCAAAGCACGGTGGTGCTCGATTGCTCGGACAATTTCACGACCCGTCATGCGATCAACCGCGCGTGCGTCGCGCATCGGGTGCCGCTGGTCTCGGGCGCGGCGATCCGCTTCGACGGACAGATCAGCGTGTTCGATCTGCGCCGCGACGACGCGCCTTGTTATCACTGCCTGTTTCCCGAAGGGCAGGAAGTCGAGCCGGTCAATTGCGCCACCATGGGGGTGTTCGCGCCGCTCACCGGCATCATCGGCAGCATGCAGGCCGCCGAGGCGCTCAAGCTCGTCGCGGGCATCGGCACCACGCTCAGCGGACGACTCCTGCTGCTCGATGCGTTGACCATGCAATGGACCAGCATCCGCCTGGCGCGCGACGCCGAATGCGCGATCTGCGCCCAGCGCCCGGCATAAGCACATCACCGGCAGTTCTTTGGCGCTCACCGCCCGGGCGGGCACAATCAGCTCCCCTACTCGCACGTCAACAATCGAGAACGACATGACCACCACGCGCAAGCTCGAAACCATCGCCGTGCACGGCGGCTATACGCCCGATCCGACCACCAAGGCGGTCGCGGTGCCGATCTATCAGACCACCGCCTACGCCTTCGACAGCGCCCAGCATGGCGCCGACCTGTTCGACCTCAAGGTCCAGGGCAACATCTACACACGGATCATGAATCCGACCAACGCGGTGCTCGAAGCGCGCGTGGCCGAGATGGAAGGCGGCATCGCGGGCCTCGCGCTGGCCTCGGGCATGGCGGCCATCACCTATGCGATCCAGACCATCGCCGAAGCGGGCGACAACATCGTCAGTTCGGCCACGCTGTACGGTGGCACTTACAACCTGTTTGCGCACACCCTGCCGCAACTGGGCATCGAAACCCGCTTTGCCGATGCGCGCGACCCCGAAAGCTTCGGCAAGCTCATCGATGCGCGCACCAAGGCGATCTTTTGCGAATCGATCGGCAATCCGCTCGGCAATGTCACTGATTTCGGCGCGCTGGCCGAAGTCGCACACCGCCATGGCGTGCCGCTCATCGTCGACAACACCGTGCCCTCGCCCTATCTGTGCCGGCCGATCGAACACGGCGCCGACATCGTCGTGCATTCGCTGACCAAGTACATCAACGGCCACGGCAACAGCGTGGGCGGCATCATCGTCGATTCGGGCAAGTTCCCGTGGGCGGAGCACAAGGCGCGCTTCAAGCGCCTGAACGAGCCCGACGTCAGCTACCACGGCGTGGTCTATACCGAAGCCCTCGGGCCGGCCGCCTACATCGGCCGCGCGCGCGTCGTGCCCTTGCGCAACACCGGCGCGGCACTGTCGCCGTTCAATGCCTTCCTGATGCTCCAGGGCATCGAGACCCTGCCGCTGCGCATGGACCGCATCTGCGCCAACGCGCAAGCGATCGCCGAATACTTGAGCAACCATCCGAAGGTGTCGTGGGTCAAGTACGCGGGCCTGGCCTCGCATCCCGACCATGCGCTGGTCAAGAAGTATCTGGGCGGGCGCGCGAGCGGCATCCTGAGCTTCGGCCTCAAGAGCCATGCGCCGCGCGAAGCCGGCGCGCGTTTCCTCGATGCGCTGCAATTGGTCACGCGCCTGGTCAACATCGGCGATGCGAAGTCGCTCGCGACCCATCCGGCCTCGACCACCCATCGTCAGCTCAACGCCGATGAATTGCACAAGGCCGGCGTCAGCGAAGACATGGTGCGCCTGTCGATCGGCATCGAGCATGTCGACGATCTGCGCGCCGACATCGATCGCGCGCTCGCCGCGGTCTGAACCGCCCTGCTAGCATTGCGCGCATGAATACGCTCCTGACCTGGTTCTCGCCGCGCCGCGCATTGGCACTCGCCTTCCTGCTTGCCGCAAGCGCGATGGCGACCGGCTATTACGTCCAGCATGTGGAAGGCATCGAGCCCTGTCCCCTGTGCATCGTGCAGCGCCTGGCCTTCATCGTCAGCGGCGCGATCGCCCTGCTCGGTGCCTTGCTCGGCTCGCGCGCGGTGTTCGCGCTGGTGTTCGCGGTGCTGGCCGATCTGGCCGCCGCGGCCGGCGCAGGGGTCGCGGCCTGGCACACCTGGCTGATCGCCAATCCGCCCGAATGGGCGCAATGCGGCCGCGGCTTCGGCTGGATGCTCGAGAACAATTCGCTGGTCGCCTTGATCCCCAAGTTGTTCAAGGGCGAGGGCGATTGCCTGACCGTCGATTGGACGCTGCTCGGCCTCAACATCCCGCAATGGGCGGTGCTGGTCTTTCTGGGCATGCTGGTCCTGACGGGTCTGGCGGTCATCGGCGCGGTCCGCCAGTTGCGCGCGGCGCGCTGAACGGCTTCGCGCAT
>CAYUYC010000267.1:0-4602 GCA_964448945.1 uncultured Burkholderiaceae bacterium | reverse complement strand
CGCTTGATCCAAAGACCTTCGGGGCCGCGCGCCGCGAGCGGGCGCAAGGCGTGACCATTCCATTCGCCGTACACGCTGACCGGGTGGGCGCCGCTCAAGGCCAGCAAGGCCCAGGTGTCGTCTTGGCTCAGGTTCAGCGCGATGCGTTCGCCATCGGCGACGAGCCACGACGTTTCGCCGTCGAATTGCGGCGCCGCCTGGTGCAGCAACATCGGATGCAAGGGCGTCCAGGGCGATTGCGCGATGCGCTGCGCGATCCGTTGGCGTTCATCGTCGAGCGCGGTGGCGGGCCAATCGGCCGCGACGGCGGGCGCCGCTGCTGCGTCGACGGTCAGCGCGCGCAGGCGCTGGGTGCCGGGGTAGAACGCCAATGCGCATTCGACCGCGGTGCCGACGACCCAGCTTTGTTCAAAGCCCTTGCCGGCATAGGCGTGGTCGAGCAGCAAGGCGCGGCGGCCGCTGCGCTCGCCATGCAGCCAGACCCGCCGCTCGGTCAGATTGCGTTCGCGTTCTTCGCTGAGTTGGCCGAGCACGATCCAGCGATCGGTCAGCGGCGCCATCGCCGCGAGCACGTCGGCGCGTTCGAAAGGCCAGCCCACGAGGGTGCGCAGATCGGCCTGGGCATCGGCGTCGAGGGCTTCGCGGCGCAAGATCGCATCGCATGCGAGCTGCAGCAGGCCGAGCCGTTCGAGCAGGTCCGGCAAGGCACTGGCATCGCCGGCCAGATCGGCGACTTCGTGCACCCGGGCGGCCAGTCCCGGTGCTTGCGCATCGACCAGTCGCGCCGCGGCCGCATGCCAATCGTCGCGCTGGGCCAGACCGACGTTGCCCAGGCCGCGCCGGATCTGGTCGGCCAGCCAGCGCTGGAGTTCCTGTGCCGCGGCGTCGATGCGCGCCCAGCGCTTGGCGGCATGACGGACGCTGGCCTGCGGGTCGGGCGCCGTGCTGGCCTGTTCGCGCTGTTTCTCTTCTTTTTTCTGGGCGCGGTCGGCGCGCGATGCGAGCCATTCGCTCACCCAGGCCGGCGGCGTGTCTTGCGTGAAGCGCGCTGCGTCCTGCGCATGCATGAGCAGCAAGGCCAGGCCATGCTTGCATGGGAACTTGCGGCTCGGGCACGAGCATTTGAAGCTCGGCCCAGTGCGATCGACCTGGGTCTGATAAGGCTTGGAACCGCTGCCCTGGCATTCGCCCCAGACCGCTTGCGCATTGGCGCCGAGCGTCGGCCATTGCGAGGGCGCGATCAGGCCGCGCGCGGCTTTGGCGGATGCGGCGTCCGGTGCGAGCGCAAGCACTGCATCGGCATCGAGATTCATGCGGCGGGCGGGCGTGAAAGAGGAATGCGCAGTCTAAGTCAGGCGGGTGTGCGCGACCGTGCGCATTGCAGTTCGGCATAGCACCTCGGTGCGGGTCGATCGCCACTTGGCGCATGGCGGCGCATCTGAGCGCCGGCGCCGGTGTTCACCTTGCGTTCACACGCGGCATGCCACGATCGCGCCTCGTGTCTTGCGCTCAGGGAGTCTCGCCATGCCGTCGACCGATCAACGCTATACCTCGCTGCAAATCGCCCTCCATTGGTTCACCTTGTTGTTGTTCATCGCCATCTATGCGGCGGTGCTCGCGCACGAGGCCTTCCCGAAAGAAGATCCGATGCGCGCCAATCTGATGCGTCTGCATATGTCGCTCGGCATCCTGAGCGGCATGGTGCTGCTGGTGCGGCTGGCGGCCAAGCTGTGGTCGCCGCGCCTGCCGGTCGAACCCGGCCCGGTCTGGGCCCAGCGCGCGGCGCAACTCGGGCATCTGGGCCTGTATGTGCTGATGATCGGTCTGCCGATCACCGGCGTGGTCTTCACTACCCTGGGCGGTCGCCCGCCGATGTTCTTCGGCCTCCAATTGCCGGCGCTGTTCGCCGAAGACAAGGCCATGGCCGGGTCGGTCAAGGAGGTGCACGAACTGCTGGCCAACCTCGGCTATGCGCTGGTCGCCTTGCATGCGGCGGCGGCGCTGTGGCATCACCATCTGCTCAAGGACGGCGTGATGGCGCGCATGTTGCCCAGGCGCGCCGCATAACGCTGGACTAACGCTGGCCGCGGACACTTCCGGGAGGTTCTTACACCCCCACCCGGAGGAGTCCGCATGAAACGACTGACATCCCCGCGCCGGTTGGCGCTGGTTCTTGCCCTCGCCTGCGCCGGCATTGCGCCCGCCGCGTCGGCCGATACGATCAATGCCTGGGTCAAGGGCGCCAAACAAGGCGTGCTCAAGGGCGAGGAAGTCGTGAAGGGGCGCGAGGGTTCGACCCGCGTCCTGCGCCTGCAGCATGGACTTGCCCTGCCCCATGACGCGGCCAACCGTCCGACCGGCCAGCGCCAGCACCGGATGTTCGTGTTTGCGCATCCCAACGGCGCCATGGCGACGCAGTTGTTCACCGCGGCCGTGAACAACGAAAACCTCAGCGAAGTGATCGTCCAGGTCTGGGCTACCAACCTGCGCGCCGCGCCGGCGCAGGGCCAGGCCTTGATCACCACCATCAAGCTCACCAACGCGCGGGTGATCGACCTCAACCTGAACGCGACCCGCACCACGGGCAGCGAGACCGAGGTGCTGCAGGAAGTCTCGCTCGGCTATCAGCGCATCGAGATCACCGATCACCTGACCAACACCGTGACGGTCGACGAACTCGACCCGCGCATGTGAGCGATCGGTCCGTTGCTGCGCCGACTAACGCTGGCTTAACGCCGGCGGGCCTAGCGTCGAAGCTGCAGACCCGGCCGTGCATTGCATGTGCACCGCCGGGTCCACCCAGGTCCGTAGGAGTCCGCCATGAATCACCTTGCCGTTGATCTTCGCCGCGTCGTCGGGATGGGGCTGTGCGCCCTGGTGTTGTCGCTGGCGGCCGGCGTGTGCGCCCAGGCGCAAACCCCGGCCCAGGTCGACAACTCGGCCAGCGCCCAGCAATTGCGCAAAGTGCCGCGCACCGCCGGCGCCAAGCCCGTCGTCACCATTTATGAGTTCCGCAGCGCGGTGCCCGAGGTGCAGGTCAAGGCCGGGCAGGAAATGTTCATGACCGCGCTGCTCAACTCGGGCGCATTCGCGGTGGCCGAGCGCCAGCGCCTGAACGAAGGCGTGATGCGCGAACGGCAATTGCAAAGCGGCGGCGTGGCCACCGGCGATGCCGGCACGCAGAAGATCGCGGGCGCGCATTACGTGTTCGAGGTGGTGGTCAGCGAAGCCAATGTCGGCGCTTCCGACAGCGCAAGCACTGTCGGCATCGGCGGCATGACCATCAACACCGGCAGCGCGGCCGACCAGATCGGGCTCGATGTGCGTGCGGTCGACGCCTCCTCGGGCCTGCTGGTCGCCGCGGTCAATGTCGTCAAACCGATCGAGGCGAGTTCGACGTCCGTCAGCGGCATGGGCCGTTTGGCCGGCGCACTCGCCGCGCTGCGCGGCAAGACCTTGCCGGTCAGCGTCGACGCCGACGTGAAATCCACGCGCAAGGAAGGCGTGGATCGCGCGCTGCGTTCGTGCATCGAGGTCGCGGTGGCCGAACTGGCCCGGCGTCTGAGTCAAGACTAAGACCGCGCGATGCGACACCTCGCGTTACGCTGGCTGGCGGTCGCGGCCCTGGTCGGCACGATCCCGGCCGCGCCCGCGCAGGACGCGGTGGTTGGCGCGGCCTATGTCGGCGTGGTCGAGCCCGACGACGCGCCGGTGCTCGCCGCCTTCTTTCCCGCGGGCGGGCCTTTGCAGCGCCATACCGGCCGGCCCGACGCCTGGTACGCCGTCTTGCAGATGCCGATGGTGCCGGGCCAAGCCTATGGGTTGTTCGTGACCGCGCCCAATGACGGCAGCCAAGTGCAGGTCACCGCTTTCGACGACGACCCGTATCTCAATCCGGGCATGCGTGCCGACCTGGCCTTGCGCGCGCTCGGTCCGCGCACGCGTCGATCGACCACCTATGTCGCCACGCTGCGCACGCCGGCCAACAGTTTGGCGCCCGGCGCTTGGCTGCTGGTCGAATGGGTGCCGGGCGCGCGGCGCCAAGCGGTGCCGCCGGCAGTGCGCCTGCAGGCGTTTGCGGTGTACGCGTCGACCAATGCTGGGCGCAATCCGCGTTGGGGCACGGCCGGCGGTCGTGCCGATGCCGTCCTCAGTCCTTTGTCGGGCGCGGTACAGGAACTGCCGATGCCCTCGATGGTCGAGCCCGCGCGTCGTTGACGACGCCTGGTCTCTGGTCTGGAGATATGCGTGATGCTCACGACGATGCGATTCGATGATGCGCGCCGAACGCGCGCAACGGGCAACCGCCGGCGCAGGTGGTCGCGCTGGCTGCGCATGGTGCTGGTGTTCGGCGCGGCGCTGATGGCGGGCATGGTGTCGGCGCAGACTGCGACGCCGAATGACCCGCCGACATCGGGCACGCCCAGCGCGCCGGCTTATCCCACCACGCCGAACTATCCGAGTACGCCGGGTTACCCCACGACGCCGGATACGCCCGCGACTCCCGGATACCCGACCACGCCTGGGTATCCCACCACGCCGGGTTATCCCACCACGCCCGGATACCCGACCACACCGGGCTATCCGACCACGCCCGGCTAC
>CAYUYC010000266.1:0-4614 GCA_964448945.1 uncultured Burkholderiaceae bacterium | reverse complement strand
CCGATCCAGCGGGGCTGCGTCGCGACGCCGATGCCCCAGGCGCGATCGCCGCGCGCATCGACCTGGCGCGTTTTGCCCTCACCGAAATCGCGCGGCGCGCCGCCGACGGCCGAGCCCCCTATGACCGCATGGACACCACGCGCCTGGCGCTGGCCGGTTTCGACGTCGGCGCCCAGACCGCACTCGTCCTCGCGGGCGCACGCACCGACCCAAACGCAGCATCCGCGCCGCTCGCCGCGGGCGTACGCGCGATCGTCGCGTTGAGCCCTTACGTGAACACCACCCGCGCCAACCCCGCGCCCATCTATGCCGGATTGCGTCTGCCGGTGCTGAGCGTGACCGGAACCGCCGATGCCGATCGTGAGGGTCTGGTCGACGATCCGCACTGGCGTACCGCGCCGTACACCTTCATGCCTGCGGGCGGCAAGGCCTTGCTGGTCCTCGATGGCGGTACGCACGACACCCTGGCCGGCAGCCTGCGCCCGCGCGAACAGTCCGACGATTCCGTGCAGGCGAGCGGCGGCCGCAAAAGCGACGGCGGACCGCCGCGAATGGGAGGCGGATCGGGAGGAATGGGCGGACCGCCTTCGGGCGGCGGCATGGGTGACATGGGCGGTGGCCGTGGCGGGCCACCTGGCGGCGGACGCCCCGACGACGCGTCATTGGCGCGCACGCGGGTCGAACCGTATACGCAGTATGTGATCGTCGAACAAGTGACGGTGGCGTACCTCGACGCACATCTCAAGGACGATCCGATTGCAGCCGAATGGCTCGAACGCAATGCCGCGCGCTGGCTCGGCCCGCGCGGGCAATGGAATCTCAAGTAAGAAGGAAAATCGTCAAGCAGGACGCGGACTGGCCGCGTGGTTCAGACCTGCATGTTCATGATGTCGGAATACGCCTGGACCAGCTTGTTGCGCACCTGCACCGCGGCCTGGAACCCGATCTGCCCTTTTTGCATCGCGATCATGGTTTCTTCCAGGCTGACCTTCGGGTCTTCGAGCTGGAAGCGCTGCTGAAGGTTCTGCGCCTGCAATTGCTGGCTGCTGACGTTGCTCAAGGCCTTGGCGATCGCATTGCCGAAATCGGATCCCGCCGCGCGTTGCGTGGTGCTCACATTCGCGCGCTGGACTTGGGCCAGTACGCTGTCGACGGAACGGATCGAATTCATTTGGCGACCTCCTGATCAGGGGAACCCGGCGTTTCGTGACGAAAGTCATGCCGGTCTTCCGATGGCGCCAATGTATTCCTCACCCCCTCGCTTTCCGGCCTCAAGAAACGGCGGGAAATGCCGCCTTATCGGCGCTTTGCTTGCGCCAACCCTTTCGATAATGCCAATCAAGCCGCGAGCCTCGGTTGCATACGACCGGGGCCAGCGAAGCAGCAGAACCTGACGGATTCACCCACCCCATGGCTGACAGCATCGCCCTTTCTGCAGACCGCCAACTGGCGCCGACCTCGTTCGCGCGCTTCAGTGCGGCGCCCGCGCGCACCAAGGTCATGCTCGGCGCCGGCGTGGCCGCCCTGGTGGCGATCATGATGGCCGCCACGATGTGGACCACCCAGCCCGACTTCAAGGTGCTCTACACCAACCTGGCCGACAAGGACGGCGGCGCGGTGATCGCGGCCTTGTCGCAAATGAACATCCCCTACCGCAGCGAGGGCGGCAACACCATCCTGGTGCCGGCCGACAAGGTGCACGACGCGCGCTTCAAGCTCGCCTCGCAAGGCCTGCCCAAGGGCGGCATCGTCGGCCTCGAATTGCTCGACAACCAGAAGCTCGGCGCGACCCAGTTCCAGGAACAGATCAACTTCCAGCGCGGCCTCGAAGGCGAACTCGCGCGCTCGATCCAGACCATCAGCGCGGTGCAGGCCGCGCGCGTGCATCTGGCCATTCCCAAGCCCTCGGTCTTCCTGCGCGAGCAACAACAGCCGACCGCCTCGGTGCTGGTCAACCTCTATCCGGGCAAGACGCTCGATGCGGTCCAGCTCGCCGGCATCACCAACCTGGTGGCGTCGAGCGTGCCGGAACTTTCGACCAAGCATGTGTCGGTGATCGACCAGAACGGCAACCTGTTGTCGAAGAACGATGAGGTCAACACCAACGGCCTCGATCCGGCCCAGCTCGATTACATCAAGAAGATCGAGCAGCAGACCGTGACCCGCATCGCGACCATCCTCGAGCCCATCCTCGGGCGCGACAACTATCGCGTGCAGGTCAATGCCGATGTCGACTTCAGCCAGTCCGAACAAAGCTCCGAGACCTTCAAGCCGAACAACGATCCGGCCCAGGCCGCCTTGCGCAGCCAGCAACTGACCGAATCGTCCACGCGCGACGGCAGTGCCGGCGGCGTGCCCGGTGCGCTGACCAATCAGCCCGCAGCCGCACCCACCGCGCCGATCGGCGGACGCCAAAGCCCGCAGGCCGCAGGCGCTGCCACGGCCGGCGCCGGCGATTCGCACAAGGAATCGATCGTCAATTACGAAGTCGACAAGACCACCCGCGTGGTGCGCGCCGCGACCGGCACCATCAAGCGCCTGACCGCCGCGGTGGTGGTCAACCACCGCCAATCGCGCAGTGCCGAAGGCGAAGTCTCGTCGACGCCGCTGAGCGCACAGGAAGTCGATCAGATCAATGCCTTGGTGCGCGAAGCCATGGGCTACAGCAAGGAACGCGGCGACACGCTCAACGTCTCGAACGTGCCGTTCTCGATGAGCGACGAGACCGCGCCGAGCGAAATTCCGATGTGGAAGGACCCGTCCAACATCGCGACCGCCAAGGAACTGGGCAAGTGGGCCGCGCTGTTCGGCCTCGCCGCGGTGGTGGTGTTCGGTTTCCTCAAGCCCGCCTTGAGCGCGCTGCGCACGCCGGCGGCGGCCGGTGCCGGTGCGGGTGGACATCAGATCAACGCGACCGTCGGCCCCGACGACAACGAACGCGCGCTGCTGCCCAATCCGCAGAACATCGCGATCGACAATGTGCGTGAAATCGCCAAGAACGATCCGCGCGCCGTGGCCAATGTGGTCAAGACCTGGGTGAGCAAGGAATGAGCGAAGACGGCCTCGACGATGCCGCGATCCTGCTCATGTCGCTCGGCGAAGAGCAGGCCGCCGAAGTCTTCAAGTACCTCAGCCCGAAAGAGGTGCAGAAGATCGGCGAGCGCATGGCCAAGCTGCAATCGATCCCGCGCGACAAGGTCGAGCGCGTGCTCAATACGTTCTCCGAACAGGCGATGTCGCAATCCTCGCTGGTGGCCGATACCGACGACTACGTGCGCTCGGTGCTGACCAAGGCGCTGGGCGACGAAAAGGCCGGCTTCCTGCTCGACCGCATCCTGCAAGGCAAGGATGTCTCGGGCATCGAAGGCCTCAAGTGGATGGACGCGACCACGGTCGCCGAACTCATCCGCACCGAACATCCGCAGATCATCGCGTCCATCCTCGTGCACCTCGAACGCGATCACGCATCGACCATTTTGTCGATGCTGCCCGAGCGGGTGCGCAACGACGTGGTGCTGCGCGTGGCGACGCTCGACGGCATCCAGCCCAACGCGCTCAAGGAACTCAACGACGTGCTCTCGAAGGTGCTCGCGGGCGCCGACAAGATCAAGAAGACCCAGTTGGGCGGGGTGCGCGCCGCGGCCGAAATGCTCAACTTCATGGGCAGCACCGTCGAAGCCTCGGTGATCGAGAACGTGAAGGAACACGACCCCGATCTGGCCCAGAAGATCCTCGACGAGATGTTCACCTTCGACAACATCCTCGATCTCGACGATCGCTCGATCCAGTTGCTGCTGCGCGAAGTGCAGACCGAATCGCTGGTGGTCGCGCTCAAGGGCACCGACAAGGAACTGCAGGACAAGATCTTCAAGAACATGAGCCAGCGCGCGGCCGAAATGCTGCGCGAAGACCTCGAAAGCAAGGGCCCGGTGCGCTTGTCCGAAGTAGAAGCCGAACAGAAGGAAATTCTCAAGATCGTCCGGCGTCTGGCCGACGAAGGTCAGATCATGATCGGAGGCGGCGGTGAAGAGCAGTTCGTCTAGCCGCATCATCGCGGCCGAAGATCTCGGCACCGCCTCGGTCTGGAAGCTGCGCAGCCTGCCGGGCGCGGGCGTCAATGCCCATGGCCGCGACGCTGCCCAAGTGATGAACGGCGCGCGCGCGCGCACCCGCGTGCCCGGCACCGAAGCCACCGACGACATCCTCGACCGCCGTCTGCGCGAAGCGCTCGCGCGCGGTTTCGAAGACGGTTATGCCCAGGCCGACGCTGCGGTGCGCGCGGAGTTCGCCGCGCGCGAACGGCTGCTCTCCCCCATCGTCGAGAACGCGCGCCTCGCGGCGCAGGCGCTCGACGAACGCGTCGCCCAGCATGTGCTCGATCTGGCCATGGCGCTGGCCACCCAGATCGTGCGGACCGATCTCGCGATCGCGCCACGCCATTTTCTCGACCTCGTGCATGAAGGCCTGGGCCTGATCGCCGAGGGCGTCACGCGCATCGTGGTGCACGTCAATCCGGCCGATGCCGGGCTGGTGCGCGACGAGGTCGCCGAACACGATCCGCGCATCGTGGTGATCGAAGATCCGTCCGTCACTTCGGGCGGCTGCATCTTCAAG
>CAYUYC010000265.1:0-4625 GCA_964448945.1 uncultured Burkholderiaceae bacterium | reverse complement strand
CGCGCAATTGCGCGCGCCGGTCGATGCCTTCTTCACCGATGTGATGGTGATGGCCGACGACCTCGCGGTGCGTGCCAACCGGATCGCGCTGCTCGGCGAACTGCATGGCTTGATGAACCGCGTGGCCGATCTGGCCAAGCTCGCGGCCTGACCCCCGATCGACTGCAAGGCTATCGTGACCAAACTGATCGTTCTCGACCGCGACGGCGTCATCAACGAAGACAGCGACGAGTACATCAAGTCGCCCGACGAATGGGTGCCGGTGCCGGGCGCGCTCGAAGCGATCGCGCGGCTGACCCAGGCCGGCTACGACATCGCGGTGGCCACCAATCAATCGGGCGTGGGGCGCGGGCTGTATACGCTCGACACCATGCATGCGATCCACAACAAGATGCTCGACATGCTCACGCCCATGGGCGGGCGCATTTCGGCGATCTTCTTTTGCCCGCATACGCCCGAAGACCAATGCGATTGCCGCAAGCCCAAGCCGGGCATGTTCCTCGAGATCGCGCGCCGCTTCGGCCGCAATTCGCTCGAAGGCGTGCCCTTGGTGGGCGATACCCGGCGCGATCTCGACGCCGGCATCGCGGTGGGTTGCTCGCCCTGGCTGGTGCTGACCGGCAAAGGGCAAGAGACCTTCCGCGCAGGCGATCTACCCGAAGGCACCAAGGTGCGGCCGAGCCTGCTCGCCGTCGCACGGGAGTTGGCAGCGTGATCCTGACGTTCTTGCGGTCCTTGCTGTACCTGATCGTGCTGGTGGTCACGGTGATTCCGTACGCCACCATGCTCACACTGTTCATCGTCACGCCGGTGCGGGTGCGGTATCGCGTCGCGGTGCAATGGCCGCGGTTTGCGGTGTGGTCGGGGCGCTGGATCTGCGGCATGCAGTACGAAGTGCGCGGCCTCGATGTGATCGAACGGCTGAACGCCTCGAAGAAGCAGGTCATCCTCGCGCCCAAGCATCAATCGGCCTGGGAGACCTGCGCGATCCCGATCCACATGCCGCGCGAGATCTGCTTCGTCTACAAGCGCGAGCTGAACTGGGTGCCCTTCTTCGGGTGGGGTCTTGCGCAATTGCGCATGATCCACATCGACCGCAGCAAGCGCTCCGAAGCGCTCGAACAAGTCGCGCGCCAAGGCGCACAGCGCCTGGCCGAAGGGCGCTGGGTGATTCTGTTTCCCGAAGGCACGCGCACCTCGGTCGGGGCGCGCACGCGCTACAAGGCGGGCGCCGCGCGCCTGGCGGTGCAGACCGGCGCGGTGATGGTGCCCATCGCGGTCAATGCGGGCGAATGCTGGCCGCGCCAGGCCTTCATCAAAAAGCCCGGAAAGATCATCATGTCGATCGGCGAACCGATTGCGTCCGAGGGCAAGACCGCGGAACAATTGACCGCCGAAGTGGAATACTGGATCGAGACCGAGATGCGGCGCATCAGCTCGCCCGGCATTTACGACGGCCCGTTCATCCCCGACACACCGCAGCCCGACAAGGCCTGACCCGCGCATGCCCCAAAGCGCTTCCGACCGCCCACCCCGCCGCGCGCCTGCGCCGGCACCGATGCCGTTTCAGCTCGGGCTGTTCGACGAAGCGCCCGCAGCCCCCGCGGTGGCCGCGCCCAAAGGGCGGTTCGTGCAATTGCCGGGCAGCATCCTCACTTATGAACTCAAGCGCGCCAAGCGGCGTTCGATCGGTTTCACGATCGACGATCGCGGCCTGACGGTGGCCGCGCCGCGCTGGGTCACCATCGCCGAGATCGAGACCGCGATCGTCGAGAAATCGCGCTGGATCCAGACCAAGCTGCGCGAATGGCAGGAACGCAAGGCCAGCCTGCCCGCCTTGCGCTGGATGCAAGGCGCGGCCCTGCCCTTGCTCGGGCGCGAAGTGACCATCGCGCTCGAACCCGCGGCCGATGCCGCCTGCCTGGCGGCCGAACGTCTGATCGTGCCCTTGCCGGGCGACGCCAGCGCCGATCAGATCCGGGACCGCGTGCAAGGCTGGATGCAATCGCATGCGCAAGCGGTGTTTGCCGAACGCCTGGCCGTGTATTGCGAACGCATGGGCGTGGCGGTCGGACGCTGGAAGCTGTCTTCGGCGCGCGCGCGCTGGGGCAGTTGCACCGCCGACGGCACCATCCGGCTCAATTGGCGGCTGCTGCATTTTCCGATGTCGGTGGTCGATTACGTGATCGCGCACGAGATCGCCCATCGGCGCGAAATGAACCACGGCCCGCGCTTCTGGCAGACGGTCGAAGCGATCTTCCCCGAATTCAAAGAGGCCGAAGATCTGCTCAAGCTGCATGCGCCGGCCATCCTTGAAAGCGACTGACATGCGACTCCTGCACACCATGCTGCGCGTGGGCGACCTGCAACGCTCGATCGATTTCTACACCGGCGTGCTCGGCATGAAGCTGTTGCGCACCACCGACCGGCCCGAGCAGCAATACTCGCTCGCCTTCGTCGGCTACGGCGACGAAAGCGCGCACAGCGTGATCGAGCTGACCTACAACTACGGCGTGACGCAATACGAACTCGGCACCGCCTTCGGCCATCTGGCGATCGAAGTGCCCGACGCCGCGGCGACCTGCGCGGCGGTCAAGGCCGCGGGCGGCACCATCACCCGCGAAGCCGGCCCGGTCAAGGGCGGCACGACGGTCATCGCCTTCGTGCAGGACCCCGACGGCTACAAGATCGAGTTCATCGAGCGCGGCACGCTGTAAGGCGCTGCGCGGGCCATGACCAATCCCGCCGACGATCTCGAACGCCATGCCGCCAGCGCGCGTCTGGCGCGCATCGCGGCACAAGAACAAGCCGAAACCGTGCATCGCAAGATGCAGCAGGCCGCGCATTACTTCAGCGAATTCGCGGCGCAGATGAATGTGATCGCGCCGCGCGCGCGGCAGACGATGGAACTGACCGGGGTGATGCGCTTTCCCGATCTCGTCATCCGCGATCTGTTCGTCGAAGAACGCACGCGCTCGCCCAAGGATCTGGCCAGCACCTTCACGGGGGCCATCATCGCGCCCTACGAATACCTGCTGCTGTCGTATCACTACGCCGGGCCGCGCCGGCATCGCGTCGAGCGCGTGCTGGTGCCCGAGATCGAACGGCTCGAAGAATTGCTCGCCCAGCACCGCATCCGTTACGAACTCAAGCTGTTTCGCAATGCCCGCGCCCAGGTCGAGCGCGCGGTGTTCGAGATCGAAAGCGACATCAGCGCGGGCGTGAAGATGATTCCCGATTACGAGCGCGCGCGCGTGCGCTTTGCCTTGCGCAACATCGACCGCCTGGCGACCTGGGATGTGGCCATGCCCGCGGCCAACTTGTCGCAGCCCTTGTTCGAAGAACTCGCGCGCTGCGTGCTGGGCCAGCCCAATGAGTTTCGGCGCATGGCCTTGGGCGAACGCCCGAGTACCGAAACGGCACCCGCAGCGTCGAAGGACTAAGAAGCGCGCCCGCGCGCGGCGCGCGCATCGAACACCGCATTGGCGAAGGCGACCCAGGCCTCCACGGGGATGTCTTCGGCGCGGCGCGTGAGATCGATGCCGGCGCTCGCGCCGCCGAGTTCCTGGACATAGGCCGCCAGGGTGTTGCGCAGCATCTTGCGTCGTTGCGAAAAACCGGCGGTCACCACGTCGGACAAAAGCTTGGCGCTGTGCGCGCCGAGCTGGTCCTGCGGGCGCGGCTGCATGCGCACTACCGCCGAATGCACCTTGGGCGCGGGGTCGAAGGCTTCGGGCGGGACGTCGAGCACCGCTTCCATCGCGTAGCGGTATTGCAGCATCACCGACAGGCGGCTGAAATCGCTCGACCCCGGCTCGGCCACCATGCGCTCGACCACTTCGCGCTGGAGCATGAAGTGCTGATCGATCACATGCTCGGCGGCATCGACCAGATGGAACAGTAGCGGGCTCGAAATGTTGTAGGGCAGATTGCCGACCACGCGCAATGCGCCGCCGGCCTGCGCGGCGAGCGCGACGAAGTCCATGTCGAGCACGTCGCCGGCATGGATCGCGAGTTCATCGGGCGCGAAATCGCGCTGCAGCCGTGCGACCAGATCGCGGTCGATCTCGATCACATGCAAAGGCCGCGATGACGCGTCCATGCGCGCGAGCAAGGCCCGCGTGAGCGCGGCCAGCCCCGGGCCGATCTCGACGATGCGGTCGCCCGGGTGCGGGGCGACCGCATCGGCGATCGCGTCGACGATCGACATGTCGACCAGGAAGTTCTGGCCAAAGCGTTTGCGGGCGCGATGTTCGGCGGGCATGCAGCCTCAAGGAGAGATGGTGTGCGGC
This sequence comes from uncultured Burkholderiaceae bacterium, assembly GCA_964448945.1. Lineage (GTDB taxonomy): Bacteria > Pseudomonadota > Gammaproteobacteria > Burkholderiales > Burkholderiaceae_E > CAXBRX01. The sequence continues at coordinate 333 of CAYUYC010000265.1, read as the reverse complement.
GCCAGGGCCCGTGCGAGCGCGATCGCTTCGATCAGGCTGCCGCAATCGGCGCGGCCGCTGCCGGCCAGATCGAGCGCGGTGCCGTGATCGACCGAGGTGCGCACGATGGGCAGGCCCAGCGTCACATTGACCCCGGCGCCGAAGCTCGCGTACTTGAGCACCGGCAGGCCCTGGTCGTGATACATCGCGAGCACGCAATCGACGTCGCCGAGCAGGCGCGGCTGGAACAAGGTGTCGGCCGGATACGGCCCGCGCGCTTCGATGCCGAGGGCGCGCGCGCGCTCGAGCGCCGGCACGATGATGTCGCGCTCTTCGGTGCCGAGGTGGCCGCCG
>CAYUYC010000264.1:0-4684 GCA_964448945.1 uncultured Burkholderiaceae bacterium | reverse complement strand
GGTCTGGATCAGGTCGTGGGCGATCTGCTCGCCGTTCTGGAAGACTTGCAGCACGGCGCGAAACCGATCGGCCAGGCCGGCTTTGAGTCCGGTGTGGGTCAGCACGAAATGCGCGACCTGGGGCAGGCTGTTGCCGACGCGCTTGAAGTCGCGTTTGAAGCCGAGATCGTCGGTCAGATACAGCGCGCAGATGCGCGCGGCATTGCTGCTGCACCCGAGATCCTTGAGCAGCAGGGTGTAGTACAGCTCCCATTGCGCGCGCTCATCGAGATCGATGACCCGCGCGATCTGCATGCCGATGTAGGCGCAGCGCACGCAATGCCCCGCCGGCTGGCCTTCGGTCAGGTCCAGGGCGTGACTCAAAGCCCCTATCAGCTCTGCTAGTTTGAGTTGCCGCATTCGGCTCGATTCCTCATGCACCCGTACGTCGCGCGCACGCGTGCGCACTCGAAATTGACGGCACCGACCCCGCGAACTTGAGCCCGACCCGGGGCTGTGCGCAGCCATTGTGATCGACTATCCTGCACCGACCTTGGACCAGCACGCGGCGATCCGTCATGCGCATCTTCGGCATCGATTTCACTTCGACCCCCACGCGGCGCAAGCCGATCACGGTGGCGCATGCGGTGCTGGAGGATAGCGTGCTGGCCATCGATGACATCGAACGCCTCGAAAGCCTCGACGCGTTCGAGACCTGGCTGCGCACACCGGGGCCATGGGTGGGCGGATTCGATTTCCCGTTTGGCCTGCCGCGCGTCTTGATCGAGCATCTGCGCTGGCCGACCGAGTACGAAGCGTTGATGGAGCAAGTCGCGCGCCACACGCGCGCCGAGCTGCGCGAATTGTTCAAGGCGTTTTGCGATGCGCGTCCGTCCGGCGCCAAGTTCGCCCATCGCGCCTGCGATGTGCCGGCGGGGTCGAGTCCTTCGATGAAATGGGTCAATCCGCCGGTGGCCTACATGCTGCATGCCGGCGTGCCGCGCTTGTTGGCGGGCGACGTGCATCTGCCGGCACTGCGCCAAGGCGATCCCAAACGCGTCGCGCTCGAGGCCTACCCGGGCTATCTGGCGCGCAAGATCACGCGCGCGAGTTACAAGAGCGACCAGCCGGCGTTGCAAACGCCGGCCCGGCAAGAAGAGCGCGAACGCATCCTCGACGCGCTGATGCTCGGGCAGGCCGGCATCCCGATCCATGTGCGCCTGGTGCCGACGCTGGAACTGACCATCGCCGAGAACGGCAGCGGCGATCTGCTCGACGCGGTGATCTGCGCCTTGCAGGCAGCGCATGCCTCCACCTTGCCGCAATGGGGCCTGCCCGCACAGACCGATCCGATCGAAGGCTGGATCGCCGGCGTGCCCGCCGCGTGAAGCGTCAGGCGCGGTAACGCTTCGCAGCCGATACGGCTGCATGCGCGGCCTGCGCCGCCAGGTAGGCCTCGATCGCGTACTTGAGTCCCTTGCCGAAGACGAACACCGCGAAGATCTCCCATGACGGTACATGCAGCAATGCCGCCAGCACCACGAACGGTGCTTGCGGCAGCGGCAATGCAAGCCAGGCGAACATCGCGCCCAGCCCCCATTGCGCGATCCAGGCTTGCAGGTGCAGCCATGCCGGCGAGGTGGTCAAGGTGGGGATTTGTTGCGCGACCCAGGGCGCGAGTCCGGCTTCCAATGCGCGCACCAGCAGCACTGCGGCCAGCGCGGTGGCGAGCGTGGCGATCAGCGCAAACGCGCGCCAGCGATGCCGGGCGCCGGCGCAGAACGCGATCAGAAACGGCCCGACCGCAATGCTGAGCGACCAGGTGGCCGCCATCGCAATGCCGGCCAGCAATGCGAACCCGGCGCGTGTGGGTGCATGCCGCGCCGCATGCACGATGCCTTGGGACCAGCGTTGACGCAGGCGTTCGAACATCGCCGCTTCAACCCGCGCGTTTGCGCGGCGCGCCGCCGTTGCCGCGCACCGGCAGCGCTTGCGCGGGTTTGAAGATCCGGTCGAGAAAATCGATGAAGGCGCGCAAATGCGGCGGCGTGGGCTGCTGCGGACGATAAAGCGCCGCGATGTAGGGGCCCAGGCGCTTCCAATCGGGCAGGACGCGCACCAGGCGCCCTTCGGCCAACGGGCGTGCGACCAGGAATTCGGCTTCCTGAAAGATCCCCAGACCCGCCAGGGCGCAGGTCAGTCCGGCCTTGGTGTTGTTCACCGTCAGCCCGTCGGGCGGCGTGATGCTCAGTTCTTCGCCGCCCTTGGCCATGATCCAGTCCCAGGGCCGGCCGGTCACATCATTGAAGAAGCCGATCGCACGATGGCGTGCGAGATCGTCCGGATGGCGCGGGGCGCCATGGCGGGCCAGGTAGGCGGGGCTCGCCACCAGCACGAAGTTGGCTTGCGCGTATTTGCGATAGCGGTAGGGCGAATCGTCGAGATGGGACAGCGTGAGCGCCAGATCGATGCCTTCGGCGACCAGATCGACCGTGCGCTCGGACAAGAAGATCCGCAGGCTCACATCCGGATGGGCGCTGACGAATTCGGCCAGACGCGGGATGACCAGCAGATTGGCGATCGATTCGCTCATCTCGACGTTCAGGTGCCCGGCGGCCCGATGCGATTGCGCGCGGAATTCGGATTCGAGCGCGGCGAGCTGGTCGAGGATGTCGCCCGCGCGGTCGAGAAAACGCTCGCCGTCGGCGGTCAGAGAAACCCTGCGCGTGGTGCGGTTGAGCAGCGCGACGCCGAGCTGTTGTTCGAGCGACTGGATTTGCGCGCTGATGGTCGAGCGCGCCAGGCCGAGCCGTTTGGCCGCGAGTGCGAATGAGCGCAGTTCCGCGACCAGCATGAAGGTCTTGAGCGGGGCGATCTGGTCCACGTGGGGCGCTCCGATTGTCCGAGCAAAACGAACAATGAGTCTAACCGTTCCATCCGGTCGGCGCGTAGCATCCGCTTTGCCAATCTTGGCAAGCGATTCGATCTGCAGGTGACCCCATGTGGAAGACGTGCATTGAGGCACGGCCCGAGCGCAAGGCACCTGACGCTAACACCGTCTTTCCTTGCGCACCGACGTCCGGCCTACCGCTGGTGTGTGGATGACGACGCTCACACGAGCGCTGCATCCCCTGACGTTGAATTCAAGACGCAAACAAAGGAGAGACCATCATGACCACCCATACCTATTTGCTGCATGACAGCCGTGCCGCGACCAATGCAACCTTCCGGGCCGCACAACGTCCGGAACGCGTGATCAATCATGTCGTGCCCGACAAGCGCATCGACCGCCAGTTGCGCAGCGACCTGATCCTCGCTGCGATGAAGGTCGGATTGCCCTTCCTCGGCGTGGCCTATCTGTTGGCTTGAGCGTATTTCTCGCGCGGTGCTTGCACGCGGCGTGGTCCGGATCATCGGCCACGCCGCGCTTGCATTGAGGGCCTAGATCAGGCGCGCGATCAGGCTGGCGATCGCCGACAACAACAAGGTCGAGGTAAGCGGGATGAAGACTTCGCGCCCGAACAGGCGCAAGCGCACATCGCCGGGCAGACGCCCGATCCCGATGCGATGCAGCCAAGGCGTGACGGCCGAGAACAGCACCAGCGCGATCAGGATGGCCAGGAACCAGCGGATCACAGCGTGTGCCCCTTGTCGCCGCGCGCAAAGCCCGACAAGGGCGCGCGCAATCCGCGCGCAAACGCGATCACCTTGAACAATTCGCCCATTTCCGATTCGGCGAGCAGCTTGAGCATCGCGCTCGTGGCCTGGGCATAGGGCAAAGTGCCCGGCGCGCCACTGGCCCCGAGCAACTCGACGATGCCGCAATTCATGAGAAAGCGCGCTTGCGTGGTGTAGCCGGCCAACTCGGCGCCGGCATCGACGGCCGCATGTGCGATCGCGCTGAAGTCGACATGCGCGGTGATGTCCTGCAGGCCCGGATGCCAGAACGGATCGTCATGGGTGCGATGGCGCAGATGGCACATCAAGGTGCCCGCGCTGCGCTGCGGGTGATAGAACTCGGCGGCAGGAAAACCGTAATCGATGAGGATGGCCGCGCCGGTGCCGAGCATGCGTGCCACTGTCGCTGCGAACGCGGCGGATTCCTGCGGCAACTCGGTGACGTAACCGCGCGGCAATTCGCCGTCTACCGCCGCTGCGGCGTCGAGCCAGGCCTGCGCTGCTGGATCGAGCGCGCGCTGCGTCCAGACGAAGCGTCCGTCGCGCGAGGTGACGCCGCGTTCGACCCAGGTATCGGCCCGTTCGACGACGCGCACCGGCATGGCGTCGAGGACTTCGTTGCCGATCACGCAGCCATCGAAGCGCTCCGGCAAGGCGTCGAGCCAGCGCACCTTGTGCGCATGCGCCGCGGCGTCGCGCGCGATGCGTTCGCGTTGGCGCTCGCGCAGATGGCCCGAAAGCTCGACGATCGCGTACTCGGCACAGGCATCGCCCAGCGCATTGAGCACATCGGCCGCGAGCCGGCCCGAACCGGCGCCGAATTCGAGCACGTTGGGCGCGCTTTGCGCGCAAACCTCGGCGATCTGGGCCGCAAGCGCCTGGCCGAACAAGGGCGACAACTCGGGCGCGGTGATGAAATCGCTGCCGTCCTCGGCGGCGCGCCCGAATTTCTGCGCGTCGCTGGCGTAATAGCCCAGGCCCGGTTCGTACAAGGCCATGCGCATGTAATCGTCAAAGCCGATCACAC
>CAYUYC010000263.1:0-4687 GCA_964448945.1 uncultured Burkholderiaceae bacterium | reverse complement strand
ATCAGCGCAGCCGCCTGGTGGTCGACGGGCGCCATTTTCCCATACCGCGCCTGCGCGTCCGTTGATGTAAAGCGTTCATCCACAAAAGCCACCGGCCGGCCGTAGCGTCCTTGGAGCCGATTGGCGAATTTGCGCGCCGGCGCGGTGCCTTGGGTGTCCGATCCGTCTTCGCGCAACGGCAGCCCCACCACGAAGGCGTCGGGTCGCCATTCGGCCACCAGCCGCTCGATTGCCTCGAAGGCCCGCGCCGCGTCGAGCACTTGCAGCGCCTGGGCGGTTCCGGCAACGGTATTGCCCACCGCCACACCGATGCGCACGGTACCGACGTCGAAGGCCAGCAAAGTGCGCGCCGCCTTGGAAGAATCAGGCATGCCCGGCATCGCCCGACAGCATGAACGGGTCGAAGCCCAGCAGCTTGACGGTTTCGGTGTAACGCTCGGACACCGGCGTATCGAACAGGATGCGATTGGCGACCTGGGCGCCGGCGCGCACCGTCAGCCAGCCGTTGGCCGCGATCTCGTCTTCGAGCTGGCCTTCGCCCCAGCCCGCATAGCCCAGGGTGATGAGCATCTTGCGCGGGCCTTCGCCGGCGGACACGGCTTCGAGCACGTCCTTGGAGGTGGTCAGGCGCAGCGCTTCGGTGACATGGACCGACGAGGTGTATTCGGCCTCGATCGCTTCATGCAGCACAAAGCCGCGCTCGGTCTGCACCGGCCCGCCGAAGTACACCGGCTCCCGGGCCAGGGGCGCGATTTCGAGCGTCAGGTCGATGCGTTCGAACAAGGTTTCGAGCGTCAGATCGGTCGGGCGGTTGACCACCAGACCCAAAGCGCCTTTGTCGCTGTGCTCGCAGACGTACACCACCGAGCCGGCGAAGGTCGGATCGAGCATCCCGGGCATGGCGACGAGGAAGCTGTCGCGCAGCGAGATCGGCGAAGTTGTTGTGGTCTCCATAGGTGCTTCGATTGTAGTGGCATCGCACAGTTCGACCACATCCGCACACTTGCCCATCGTGCCGCACGGCATCATGCGGGTGGCTCCCTACTCCGTCCTGCCTACCCTTCGATGAGCGCCGCGCTGATGTGGTTCCGCCGCGATCTGCGGCTCGATGACAATGCCGCACTCGCGGTCGCCCGTGCCGCGCATGCGCGGGTGTTCTGCGTCTTCGTGTTCGATCGCGACATCCTCGACGCGCTGATCGCCCCCGCCAACCCTTATGCCCGGCGCGCCGACCGGCGCGTGGCCTTCATCCACGCCAGTCTGGCCGAACTCGACGCCGCCCTGCGCACACAAGGCGGGGGCTTGATCGTGCGGCATGCGTCCGCGGCCGATGAAATCCCGCGTCTGGCGCAGGCATTGGGCGTCGCCGCGGTCTATGCCAACCACGACGACGAACCCGATGCCCGCCGCCGCGATGCCGCCGTGGCGCGCGCCCTCGCGGCGCAGCACATCGGCTGGCATACGCGCAAGGACCATGTGGTCTTCGAGCGCGACGAAGTCCTGACCGGCGCCGGCACGCCCTACACCGTCTACACGCCTTACAAGAACGCCTGGCTGAAGCGATTGCGGCCCGAAGACCTCGCGCCGCATGCGAGCAGCACCGGCGCAGCGCCGGCGCCACCGCCCGCGCAAGCCGCGCCCGCGGGCAGTGCCGATCCGCGTGGGCTCGACGCGCCCTTGCCGGGCCTCGCCGCCTTGGGCTTTGCGCCGGCCGACCTCGACGGCGCCGGTCTCGTCCCGGGCATGACCGGCGCCCGGGCGGCGCTCGATGCCTTTCGCGACCGCATGTCCGCCTACGCCGCGCAACGCGACTTTCCGGCACTGCGCGGCACCAGCGGCCTGTCGGTGCATTTGCGCTTCGGCACGATCTCGATCCGCACCTTGGTGCGTGTCGCCCATGCCCGCATGCAGCGGGGCGACCATGGCGCCGAAATCTGGCTGCACGAACTCATCTGGCGCGAGTTCTTCGTCCAGATCCTCGCCCATCGGCCCGACGTGGTCGACCATGCATTCCGGCCCGAATACGACCGCATCGTCTGGGACCGCGGCCCTGAGGCCGACGCGCGTCTGACCGCCTGGCGCGCGGGGCAGACCGGTTTTCCGATCGTCGACGCGGCCATGATCGAACTCGACCGCACCGGCGCGATGCACAACCGGCTGCGCATGGTGAGCGCGAGTTTTCTGGTGAAGGACCTGGGGCTGGATTGGCGGGAGGGCGAAGCCTGGTTCGCGGCCCGGCTCAACGATTTCGACCTCGCGGCCAACAACGGCGGCTGGCAATGGAGCGCGAGCACCGGCTGCGACGCCCAGCCCTATTTCCGCATCTTCAATCCCGTCAGCCAGAGCCGGAAGTTCGATCCCGACGGCGCTTACCTGCGGCGCTGGCTGCCCGCCCTGGCCGCGCTGCCGGCGCAGATCATCCACGCCCCGGCGGCCGACCCCATCGGCAGTGCGGCCATGGGCGTGACGCTCGGGCGCGATTACCCCTGGCCGATCGTCGACCACGACGCGGCACGGCGCGCGACGCTGGCGCGCTTCGAAGCGGCACGCGCAATTGGCGCAGCCGGGCAGCGCTGACTGCAATTCATCCCGGGTTTTCCGCAATCCGTCGCACCGAGGTCGAAACCGTCGGGCCCCTTGCCTAGAGTGCAGCCATCGACGCAGCACGCGTTGCATGTACCCCAAGGAGCCAACCATGACCCGCACCGACACCATCGCCCACGCCGCCATCTTCGCCGCGAGCCTGGCCACGCTGGCCGCCGCGCTGGTCTATACCGACCACGACCGTACGCCGGTGGTCTATCTCGACAAGGTCGTGGTCAGCGCCCCGCGTGAAGTCGTGACCTTGCCCAAGGTCGAAGTCGTCGCCCGCCGCGAAGTCGCCACCTTGCCCAAGGTCGAAGTCGTCGCCCGCCGCGAAGTCGTGACCTTGCCCAAGGTGGTCGTCGAGGCCAAGCGCGAAACCCAGGTGGCGCAAACGCGCGAACCCGTAGCCGACGCGCGCAGCTGATCGCCCGCCGGAACCGGCTCAGAGGTGGTCGAGGTAGACCGCCTCGACCACCGGCGGCATCGGCGCATCGAGTGCGGCGCAGACCGCACGCAGCAGATCGGCGCCGGCCAGACTGAGTACGCCCTCTCCATCCACCGCCGCCGCCACGAAGGCCCGGATCACCAAGGGCTTGCGCAAAGGCGCGAGTTGATTGAGTCGGTCGAGCGAGCCATCGATCCCGCGCAAGCGCACCGCCGCGGCAGGCAGCAAAGGCAGGGTGATCGCCACCTGGGCCGAGGCCGCTTCCATGCGCTGTTGCGCGGTGCGTGCGCGCGATTGCGCCGCGCAGGTGTGGGCCACGAGGGCGGCGATGATCGCCACGTCGCCGCGCAGATCGGCGATCTCGCGATAGCGCACCGCCACCGCGCGCGTCGCGTCGACGCTCAGACGCCGTATCAGCAAGGTCTGTAGCACGAATTCCGACAGGCTCACCCGGCCGTCGGTGTTGATGAACGACTCCACCAGCTTGAGAAACTCGGCGCGCGCGGGCGCATCGAGTTGCTTGAGCGTAGGAATCGCGAGATCGACGATGGGCAGGCGCAAGGTCTTGTGCATTTGCGCCGCAATCGGGATGAATTCGTCGATCTTCTTGCCGAGCGCATCGTCGCCGACCACGGTGCGCTGGCGGCGCGCGGTCTCGAGGTCGTGTTCGATCAACAGCGTCAGCACCGCCGCCTGCGCGCCGATCGGATCGCGTACGCCGTCGATGAGCAGATGGTGCGAGGCGTCGTTGGTCAGCGCTTGCGCGAACTGGGTCTCGGCCGATTGCGGACGGCCGACGGTGCCGACCGCCGCCTCGGGCGCGATGATCGCGCGCGCATCGATCAGGCCCGATTCGTAGGCCGCGCGCGCGGCGCCGAAATCGGTCACGCGCTCATAGGGAACGAGCGGCTCTTCCTGCGGCTCGGGCCACATGCTGGGCTCGGGCAGCGCCGCTTCGACGTAGGGCATGCTGCGGTTGTAGATGCGACGGATGCGCTCGTCGATCGGCGGATGCGTGGCCAGCAGGCCTTGCGCAAACGATGACCGCGCAGCACCCAGGAACAAATGCGACAAGGCCTCGGCCTGCGGATGATCGATGCGCGAGCCCAGCACCAGTTCGCGCCCGAGACCGCCGATCTTGCGCAACGCGCCGCCGATGCCGTCGGGGTTGCGGGTGAATTGCACCGCGCTCGCGTCGGCGAGGAATTCGCGCTGGCGCGAGATCGCGGCCTTGATCATGCGGCCGAAGAACACGCCGATATACCCGACGATCCACAACGAAAGCCCACCGAGGAACATCAGCACCACCGCGCCGCCGCTGCCGCGGTCGGACCCGCGGGCATAGCGCAGCGTGGCCATCATCCGTTCGCCGAGCAAGGCCACGAGCAGCAGCCCGTACACCACGCCGATGAGGCGGATGTTCAAGCGCATGTCGCCGTTGAGGATGTGGCTGAATTCGTGCGCGACCACGCCCTGTAATTCGTCGCGATTGAGCCGGCGCATCGCGCCGTTGCTGACCGCGATCACCGCTTCGTTGGGCGAATAGCCCGCGGCGAAGGCGTTGATGCCGAGTTCGCGGTCCAGCGCATACACGCGCGGCATGGTCACGCCCGAGGCGATCGACATTTCTTCGACGATGTTGAGCAGGCGCTTTTG
>CAYUYC010000262.1:0-4695 GCA_964448945.1 uncultured Burkholderiaceae bacterium | reverse complement strand
CTTCATCATGTTGTCGTAGCCGGTCACATGGCTGCCGACGAAGGACGGCGTGTGCGCGAACGGCACCGGGAAGTCCTTGGGGATCGCGTCCTTGTTGCGGGCGTTGTCGATGAAGCCGCTCAAGTCGTCACCGATGACTTCGGCCATGCAGGTGGTGCTGACCGCGATCGCCGCCGGTTGATACAAGGACTTGGTGTTCGACAGGCCGTCGATCAGGTTGGTCAGACCGCCGAACACCGCCGCGTCTTCGGTCATCGACGAGGACACGCACGAGGTCGGTTCCTTGAAGTGACGCGAGAGGTGCGAGCGGAAGTAGGCGACGCAGCCTTGCGAACCGTGCACGAAGGGCATGGTCTTTTCGAAACCCAGCGAGGCGAACACCGCACCCAGCGGCTGGCAAGCCTTGGCCGGGTTGATGGTCAGCGCTTCGCGCTTGAAGTTGAGTTCCTTGTATTCCTCGGTCTTGGTCCATTCGATGATCTGCTGGACCTTCTCGTCGGAATGGCCGCCTTCGAACTGCTCTTTCTTGGTCTTGAACAGCTCGCGGTATTGCGGCTGGCGAAAGAGTTCGTTGTGGTCGAGGACCTTTTCTGCGCTTTGTTCCATGGTGAATTCCCTTTCGTGGTTCGGCATCAGGCCCAAGGAGCCTTGGTCAGGTTCCACACCGGCGAGTTGATCGCCATGTCCATGTCACGCGCGAAGATCGCGAAGCCGTCGAAGCCGTGATACGGGCCGGAGTAGTCCCAGCTGTGCATCTGGCGGAACGGCACGCCCATCTTCTGGAACACGTACTTTTCCTTGATGCCGGAGCCGACGAGGTCGGGCTTGATCTCTTCGACGAACTTCTCGAGTTCGAAGCCGGTCACGTCGTCATAGATCAGCGTGGAGTCTTTGACGTAATGCGTGGTGCGCTGGTAGTCGTCGTTGTGGGCGAATTCATAGCCCGTGCCGACGATTTCCATGCCGAGGTCTTCGTAGGCGCCGATCACATGGCGCGGACGCAGGCCGCCGACGTACAGCATGACCTTCTTGCCTTCGAGGCGCGGCTTGTACTTGGCGATGATGCCTTCGACCATGGCCTTGTACTTGGCGATCACGCGCTCGGCGCCTTCCTTGATCTTGTCGTCGAAATGGCTGGCGATTTCGCGCAGCGACTTCTCGATCATCGACGGGCCGAAGAAGTTGTACTCGACCCAGGGAATGCCGTACTTCTCTTCCATGTGCCGGCTGATGTAGTTCATCGACCGGTAGCAATGCAGCAGGTTGAGCTTGGCCTTCGGGGTGCGTTCCATTTCGGTCAGCGTGCCGTCGCCCGACCATTGCGCGATCACGCGCAGGCCCATCTCTTCGAGCAGGATGCGGCTGGACCAGGCGTCGCCGCCGATGTTGTAGTCACCGATGATGGTCACGTCATACGGCGTGCTGACGAAATCGGTGTGCTTGTTGTCCGACTTGTCGAGCACCCAGTCGCGCACCATGTCGTTGGCGATGTGGTGGCCGAGCGATTGCGACACGCCGCGGAAACCTTCGCAGCGCACCGGCACGATCGTCTTGCCGTCGTATTCCTTGGACTTCTTCTTCGACACCGCTTCGATGTCGTCACCGATCAGGCCGATCGGGCACTCGGACTGGATCGACATGCCCTTGTGCAGGGGGAACAGCACTTGCACTTCGTCGATCAGCTTCTCGAGCTTCTTGTCGCCGCCGAAGACGATGTCCTTCTCTTGAAAGTCGGACGTGAACTGCATCGTGCCGAAGGCGTTGATGCCGGTCATGCCGATGTAGTAGTTGCGACGCGTGCTCCACGAGTACTGGCCGCAGCCGACCGGACCGTGGGAGATGTGGATCATGTCCTTGATCGGACCCCAGACCACGCCCTTGGAACCGGCGTAGGCGCAGCCGCGGATCGTCATCACGCCGGGCAGCGACTTGATGTTGCTCTTGACGTTGCAGTCGGGCTTGCCGCCTTCGTACACGTTCAAGTGCTTCGCGCGCTTCTTCGCGGTCTTTTCGGGATACGCCTTGAGGACCTCGTCGATGAGTTCCTTGTTGCGCACTTTGGTTTCTTCGACTGTGAGGCTCATGTGCACTCCCTGTTCACGTAAAGAAATAAATTCGCGCTGCACAGTCGTGGTCCGCCACCGGCGGAGCCACGACTTTCCATCTTTCGCCGCAGGCGATTAAGCCGCGAGTTCGTTGGCCTTCTTGCCGATGATCGATTCGTCTTCCTTGGACATGATCCCGAATTCCATCAGCAGGTCTTCGAGTTCATCCATGGTGATCGGCGTCGGGATCGTGCCGTTGCCCTTGTTCTCGTGAACCTTCTTCGCGAGGGCACGGTATTCCTGCGATTGCGAGCAATCCGGGTCGTACTCGATGCAGGTCATGCGGCGCAGTTCGGCGTGCTGCACGACGTTGTTGCGCGGCACGAAGTGGATCAGTTGCGTACCCAGCTTCTTGGCCAGCGCTTCGGCGAGTTCGTATTCCTTGTCGGTCTTGCGCTCGTTGCAGATCAGACCGCCCAGACGCACGCCGCCCGAGTTGGCGTACTTGAGAATGCCCTTGGAGATGTTGTTGGCCGCGTACATGGCCATCATTTCGCCGGACATGACGATGTAGATTTCCTGCGCCTTGTTTTCGCGGATGGGCATCGCGAAGCCGCCGCAGACCACGTCGCCGAGCACGTCGTACGAGACATAGTCGACGCCGTCATAGGCACCGTTTTCTTCGAGGAAGTTGATCGAGGTGATGACGCCACGACCGGCGCAACCGACGCCCGGTTCCGGACCGCCGGATTCGACGCAGCGGATGTCCTTGAAACCGATCTTCAACACATCTTCCAGCTCGAGGTCTTCGACCGAGCCGGCTTCAGCGGCCAGCGACAACACCGTGTCCTGCGCCTTGGCGTGCAGGATCAGGCGGGTGGAGTCGGCCTTGGGGTCGCAGCCGACGATGAGGATCTTCTGACCCATCTCGGCGAGAGCGGCCAGGGTGTTTTGCGAAGTGGTGGACTTACCGATCCCACCCTTGCCGTAGAACGCGATCTGACGAAGCGATGACATGTGATTCTCCTGTGTGAAAGCTAGTAGTGAACCGGACGAGCACTCACACCGTTCGTGAAGCCTGCGGCTGGGATTAAGTTCTTCGAATGCGTCACCAGTTCGGCGAAACACGCGGGGTGCATGGCCCCTAGTGCAAGCGGTGTGCCACCCCTCGAATTCGGCGCTAAGTCATTGACGCAAAAGGATTTAGCACCTCAAATCCCGAGTACCACGCGCCTGTTTCAAAGCCCACACAACCGCCACAACCACCCCTCACGCCTTGTCGCAATCCGCACAAGCGGCGATGTGGAACGTGTCTTGCACATCGCCATGCAATCGGCGCGCCGTGCCGTTGGCCTGTGGAGGGTTCCATGCAGATTGGTGTGGATTGCGACAAAGCCGTCGACAACCGCCGCGTCTATGTGGTGGACGCCGATGAAGTCGCCCGCGCAGCGGTGGGCTTCATGCTGGCCGACGAAAACGAGACCCATGAATTCGCCGATCTCGACGCGGCGCTGATCAAGGCGGCGGACTTCAAGCCCGACCTCGTCATCCTCGGCCGCTCGATCGTCGAAGCCAGCGGCACTGATGTCTTCATGCGCGTGCGCGCAACCGGCGCGCGCGCAGTGGTGCTCGCCGATTCGGGCGCGCGCGCCTACGCCAACGAATGTCTGGCCGCGGGCGCCAGCGGCGTGATCTACAAGCCGCTCGACATCGCCACCGTGCGCGCCAAGGTCGACGCCTTCCTCGGCCGGCTCGCGCGCACCACGTTTTCGCTTCAACCCATCTAACCCCGAAGGGAGCTTGCAACATGACCAACGCACTCAAGGCGATCGAAGCCGAAGGCCGCCTCCTCAACCGCGTCCATTACGGACCGACCAAGAAGCCCGGCCGCATCGGCTTTCGCGGCGAGCTGGCGCTCGTGTTCGCCAAGCAGCTCAGCGATGAAGCGCGTCCGCCCGAACTCAAGGCCGACCAGGTCATGGCGTCCGCCGAAGACGGCCAGCCGGGCTTGAGCTTCCTCACCTGCTATCTGCACAACTTCGCTTCGCTCAAGCAATTGGCCGAAGCCCTGGGCGATGCGCTGGTGCCGAGCGGCAAGTACATCATCTGGGCCAACAACATCGATCTGTCCAAGAAGTTCGTCGTCGACTACGCGGGCGTCACCTTCTATGTGCTGCCCATCGACGAAGCGACCGTCTACAACGAGACGCTCGAACTGCTCTACATCGATCGCAACGACCTCAAGAAGCTCGACACCGGCGCCAAGCTCGACGCGGTGGTCGAAAAGGCGGTGTCGTTCTCGGCGACCTGGCCCAAGATCACCTATGAAGAAGGTGTCGCGACCATGCTGCCCGAGCGCAACGCCGGCGAGCATCGCCCGGTCTGATCGGAACGCGCGCGATGGCCAAGGTCGTCTTCTATGAAAAGCCCGGTTGCGGCGGCAATGCCAAGCAAAAGGCATTGCTCACCGCCGCCGGTCACGAACTCGAGGTGCGCAATCTGCTCGCCGAGCCGTGGACGGCCGAGCGATTGCGCGCGTACTTCGGCGACAAGCCGGTGGCGGACTGGTTCAACCCGAGCGCACCGCGCGTCAAATCGGGCGAGGTCGATCCGGCCGTGATGACCGCCGCCGACGCCCTCGCCTTGATGG
>CAYUYC010000261.1:0-4700 GCA_964448945.1 uncultured Burkholderiaceae bacterium | reverse complement strand
GACAGTCCGTCGCGCGCCTGATCGGCCCGGGTGTCGATCAACTCGATGCTGGGCAAGCTCGCTCCGGAGCGCGCGCGCTGCGGCATGTCGACGCGCCGATAGCGCCCGCTTTGTGCATTCCACCAGGACTCGAGCGACGGCGTGGCCGATCCGAGCATGATCGGGATGTCGAGCTGGCGCGCTCGCCAGACCGCGAGATCGCGCGCGGAATAGCGCAAGCCTTCCTGCTGCTTGTAGGACGGGTCGTGTTCTTCGTCGACGACGATGAGCCCCAGGCGCGGCATCGGCGCGAACACCGCCAGGCGCGTGCCGAGCACCACATCGGCCCGACCGGCCGCGGCCGCGATCCAGGCGCAGGTGCGCTCGCCTTCGGCCAATGCGCTGTGCAAGGCATGGACTTCATGGCCCGCAAATCGGGCGGCAAAGCGTGCATGCAATTGCGGCGTCAGGTTGATCTCGGGCACGAGAATGAGTGCTTGCTTACCCGCTGCGATCGCCTGCTCGGTTGCGTGCAGATAGACCTCGGTCTTGCCGCTGCCGGTCACGCCATGCAGAAGCACCGGCTTGCGCGCGTCGCCCGGCCCGCCGTCGAGCGCCGCCACCGCGGCGAGCTGAGCCGCATTGAGTACCGGGGCTTGCACCGGCGCGTCGACTTGCGAGGCGGCGGGCGCGGACTTGCGCCATTTCTTGAGCACCCGCTCGATCGGCGGCGAATACCAGCGCCCGTCGTCCGCGCGGCGATAGCGGTCGGCCGAGCGCAACGGATCAGGCATGGCTTGCAGCATGGTCTCGCCGATGCCGCGCTGGTAGTAGCGCGCGGCGAATTCGGCCAAGGCCAGCCAGCGCGGATCCTCGGGCGGGAGGTCGTCGAGGATGGTTTCGACGCTGCGCAGCTTTTCCCTCGGCTGATCGGTCCGGTCCGTGAGCGCGACGATGAGGCCGACCGCGCGTGCCCGGCCCCAGGGCACGATGACGCGCCGGCCCAGCAGATCGGCCCGCGACGCCTGGACGGCATCGAGCGCGTAATCGAAGGGCGCGACGGACGGAATCGCCAGCGCCACCCGGGCAATCATGGGCTGATCAGGCATGGTGTCGTCGCGCGACCTCTCGCAAGAGCCGAAGAAGAGTTCGCAAGTCGATGAAATTCAAAGGCAAATCAGGTATCCACAAGAATTGTGGACAACTTTGTGGACACCCTGCGGGTGATCGGCGCAAAACCCCGACAAATCAAGGCCTTGCTTCTCGAGCTTAAATTTGCATCAGAAAAAAGGCTTGACAAATCAAACACTTAAATCAGACCGACGCAGGCGGCGGCGCATTGGGCATCACCGTCGAACGCAGATCGGCTTTTGTGCATAAGTCAAGCCCCCCAAACATGCGTCAGCGTCGGCGCATCGGCGCGCGGGCATCGTCGCCCGCGCCATTTGGCTCACCGGGCGGCGTGCAGCGCCCGCGAGTAAGTGTGTACTTGATCAACCAGGATCGCGACCGCCTCGGGCGGCGTGTATTGCGAGATTCCGTGTCCGAGGTTGAAGACATGGCCGCTGCCCGCGCCATGCGCGCCATAGCTGTCGAGCACGCGCGTCACTTCGGCGCGGATTTGCGCCTCGGGGGCGAACAACACGGTCGGATCGAGATTGCCTTGAAGGGCGCAGCGATCGCCGACGCGTGCACGCGCCTGGCCCAGGTTCACGGTCCAATCCAGGCCGACCGCGTCGCAGCCGATGTCGGCGATCTGCTCGAGCCAAAGTCCGCCGCCTTTGGTAAAGACGATGGAAGGCACTCTTGCACCGCGCGCCGTGCGATGTAAGCGAGCAATCACCTTGCGCATATAGTCGAGCGAGAACGCTTGATAGGCACCGTCGGCGAGCACGCCACCCCAGGTGTCGAACACCATCACCGCCTGTGCGCCAGCATCGATCTGGGCGTTGAGATAGTCGGCCACCGCCTCGGCGTTGATGTCGAGGATCCGGTGCAAGAGATCGGGACGTGCGTACAACATGGACTTCACGGTGCGGAAGTCATCCGAACCGCCGCCTTCGACCATGTAGCAAGCGAGCGTGAACGGGCTGCCCGAAAAGCCGATCAAGGGCACGGCCGTATCGCCGCGCAATGCCAGGGCGGCACGGATTTCCCGCACGGCATCGAAGACATAGCCCAGGGCGTCAGGTTCGGGCACGCGCAATGCGGCGACCGCGCGTTCGTCGCGCACCGGGCGTTCGAACTTCGGGCCTTCGCCCTCGGCGAAGTACAGGCCCAGGCCCATGGCATCGGGCACGGTCAGGATGTCCGAAAACAAGATGGCGGCATCGAGTCCGTAGCGATCGAGCGGCTGCATCGTGACTTCGCATGCATAGGCCGGGCTCTTGGCCAACCCCAAAAATGAGCCGGCGCGCTTTCGGGTGGCGTTGTACTCGGGCAGATAACGGCCCGCCTGGCGCATCAACCAAAGGGGTGTGTATTCGGTGGGCTCACGCAGCAGTGCGCGCAAAAAAGTGTCGTTCAATTCGTGTCCGTGATCGTGGCTGGCGGCGAATTATCGCCGAGAGCTTCATTGGTCCATTTGTGGTCGCGCAACCGTGCGGATCTGAAAGCGGCCGTCGGTGTTGAACAGCCAGGACTCGGTGTAGCCCGTACTGGCGACCTGGCCGGCAAGTGCGCGCGGGGGTGCGGGAAACGGCGTCGCGTTGCGCACGCTCTGGATCACGCGCTGCGTGAGTTCGGCGTCGGGCGATCGGAGGATCTCCACTTGGGCGCCCCCCGATGCATCGACCTTGACCCGCGCAACGATCACCGCCCTCAGCAAGGCTTGCGGGCGCTCGTCATGCACCCATGGGGCATTGCGCTGCTGGATGCGCAGCGCAATCTCGCGCTTGTAATCGTCGAGGTTGCGCGCGCTCGATGCGGCGGGTGCGGCGGGCGGAGTACTCGGGGCCGGTCGCGGTGTTTGCGCCGGTGGTGTGCGCGTCGGCGCTGTGGGCACCGGCTGCGGCGCAGGCTGGGTTGCGCAGGCGGCGAGCCCGGCCAGCAGGCAAATGGCTGCCCGCCGCAAGGACGATCCGGCAACTGCAATGGTGCGACGCGAGCTGCGTGAACCCATGGCCTGTCTCCTCGATGAGCGTGCGCGGACCCTGGCGATCGATCGCCGCGCTTGGCTGCTCGGGATGATAGTGCCACCGCGGCGGACGCGCCGCGCGGTAGGCCTCAATGAAAAAGGCGGCCTCTTGAGGCCGCCTTTTCTTTGGCATGCAGCATCGTCGGTCAGATCGCCCGACGCGAAGCCGATTCAGCTCTTGCGACGCAGCCGCTGGATGGCGGCCAGTTGCGCGATCGCGGTCGCCAGTTCCGCTTGCGCCTTGGCGTAATCGATCTGGCTTTCCTTGTTCGCGAGCGCTTCTTCGGCCAGCCGCTTGGCTTCGTTGGCCTTGGCCTCGTCGAGGTCATGGCCGCGGATCGCGGTGTCGGCCAGCACGGTCACGCGGTCGGGCTGCACCTCGAGGATGCCGCCGGCAACGAACACCAGCTCCTCCTCGCCGTTGTCGGCGCGCTGGATGCGCACCGCGCCGGGCTTGATGCGCGTGATCAGCGGCGTGTGCCGCGGATAGATGCCGAGTTCGCCCACTTCGCCCGGCAAGGCCACGAACTTCGCTTCGCCCGAAAAGATCGATTCTTCGGCCGAGACGACGTCGACATGGATCGTAGACATGGTCGATCCCCTCTTTCAGTGCGACGCTCAGTTGAGCGTCTTGGCCTTTTCGAAGGCTTCTTCGATCGCACCGACCATGTAGAACGCCTGCTCGGGCAGGTGGTCGCATTCGCCGTCGACGATCATCTTGAAGCCGCGGATCGTGTCCTTGAGCGGAACGATCTTGCCGGGCGAACCCGTGAACACTTCCGCCACGTTGAACGGCTGCGACAGGAAGCGCTGGATCTTACGCGCACGCGCCACGGCCAGTTTGTCTTCGGGCGAGAGTTCGTCCATGCCCAGAATCGCGATGATGTCGCGCAATTCCTTGTAGCGTTGCAGGGTGGCCTGCACGCGGCGGGTGATGGTGTAGTGCTCTTCGCCGATGACGTGCGGGTCGAGCTGACGCGAGGTCGAGTCGAGCGGATCCACCGCGGGGTAGATACCGAGGGCGGCGATGTCGCGCGACAACACGACGGTCGCGTCCAAGTGGCCGAAGGTGGTCGCGGGCGACGGGTCGGTCAAGTCATCCGCAGGCACGTACACGGCCTGGATCGAGGTGATCGAGCCGACCTTGGTCGAGGTGATGCGCTCTTGCAGACGGCCCATTTCTTCGGCCAGCGTCGGCTGGTAGCCCACCGCGGACGGCATCCGGCCCAGCAGCGCGGACACTTCGGTACCGGCCAGGGTGTAACGGTAGATGTTGTCGATGAACAGCAGGATGTCGCGGCCTTCGTCGCGGAAGCGCTCGGCCATGGTGAGGCCGGTCAGCGCGACGCGCAGACGGTTGCCCGGGGGTTCGTTCATCTGACCGAACACCATCGCGACCTTGTCGAGAACCTTGGACTCTTCCATTTCATGATAGAAGTCGTTGCCTTCGCGGGTACGTTCGCCCACGCCAGCAAACACCGAGTAGCCGCCGTACGACTTCGCGATGTTGTTGATGAGTTCCATCATGTTCACGGTCTTGCCGACGCCGGCGCCGCCGAACAGGCCGATCTTGCCGCCCTTGGCG
>CAYUYC010000260.1:0-4705 GCA_964448945.1 uncultured Burkholderiaceae bacterium | reverse complement strand
TCGAACAACAACTCAAGGGCCATGTGCTGCTGGTGGAAGACAACGTCGTCAACCAGGAAATCGCGGCGGTCATGCTCGAGCGCATCGGTTGCACGGTGGCGGTGGTCGACAGCGGACGCGCCGCGCTGGAATCGCTGACGCGCCGAGGCTGCGACCTGGTGCTGATGGATTGCCAGATGCACGACATGGACGGCTATGCCGCGATGCGTGCGATCCGCGGCACCGATGCCGGGCATGGGCCGTTTGCGGTGGCACCCAATGTGCCCATCGTGGCGTTGACGGCGCATGCCTTCCAAGGCGTGCGCGAGCGCAGTCTGAGCGAAGGGTTCGACGAGTACCTGAGCAAGCCCTTTACCGAAGCGCAGTTATTGCAGGTATTGGCCAAGTTCTTGCCCAGCGCAGCACCGGCGCCCGCACCGATCGAGCCCGCGCCGGAGCCCATGGCCGGGCCGGTCGTCGATGCGAGCAAGATCGCGTATTTGCGTACGCTGGAGGCCGACGGCGCACGCGGATTGGTCGAACGCCTGGTGCGCGCCTATCGCAAGAGCGTGCCGGCGCTGATGCGCCAGCTCGAATCGGCGCACGCCAGACGCGACGCTGCGGCGGTCCGCCATGCTGCCCATACGCTCAAGTCGAGTAATGCGAATCTGGGTGCCGATGCAGCCTCGGACTTGTTTGCAACGATCGAACGCGCCGCCGAAAAAGCCCAGTTCGACGATCTGCCCGCATTGGTCGATCGCGCAATCGCGATGACGGATACAGTGATGTCCGAGCTTGACGAGATCGTGGCGCAGTCATTGAATCAAGCATGAGCGAAAGAACCTATGACGCCTGCTGAAACCGAAGAACGCGAGGTGGTCCTTCTCGTCGACGACGATCCCGTCGCGCGCGTGCTGACCGCTTCGGTACTCGAAAGTCACGGCCTCAATGTCATCGACGTCGAATCGGGCGAGCATGCGATCGCGCGCTTCGAGGGCGTCGCGCCCCATTGCGTGGTGCTCGACGCGTTGATGCCCGGCCTCGACGGCTTCGATACCTGCCGTCGCCTGCGCGCATTGCCGGGCGGCGCTCACATTCCCATCCTGATGCTGACCGGCCTCGAAGACGAGGACTCTGTGGCGCGTGCCTATGAGGTCGGCGCGACCGACTTCTTCGTCAAATCGCAGCAATGGACCTTGCTCGCTCAGCGCGTGCGCTATCTGCTGCGCTCCTCGCGCATGCGGGTCGAACTCGAACGCAGCCGCGCGCGTCTGGCCAAGGCGCAGGCGCTCGCGCGCTTGGGCAATTGGGACTGGGATTTGCGCTCGCGCACCGTGAGCGCGTCGACCGAAGTGTTCCGCATGCTCGGCCTTACGCCGCGCGAAGGGCGGTTCGCCGAAGCGTTCATCACCGATCGGATGCTGCCCGATGATCTGAGCGCGCTCAAAGGCGAGTTGCAGACCATCATGCATACGCGCAGCCCGCTCACTTTCGAGTTGCGCATCCAGCATGCGGGCGGCTATCCGGTGGTGGTCCAGTGCGAAGGCGAAATCGAGGCCGAAGAAGACGGGCAGGTGGTCCGGTTGTCGGGCACGACGCAAGACATCACGCAGCGCAAGGAAGCCGAGAATCAGATCCGTGCGCTCGCGAATTTCGATTCGCTGACCAAGCTGCCCAATCGGCGCATGTTCTCGGAGCGCTTTGCGCAAGCGATCGATGAGGCCGATGCGCGCGGCAAGGGCCTGGCCATCCTCTTCGTCGATCTCGATCGTTTCAAGCACATCAACGACACGCAAGGCCATACCGGCGGCGACGCCTTGCTGGTCGACGTGGCGCAACGCCTGGTGCAATGCGTGCGCCTGGAGCGGCCCAACGAACGCGGCGAAGACACCGTGGCGCGTCTGGGCGGCGACGAATTCGTGATTCTTCTGGGCGGCATCGACGATCGCGCGGCGGCCGAACGCGTCGCCGATCGCGTGCTCGCGCGTCTGCGCGATCCCTTCATCGTGCGCGGCATCGAGAACTATCTGAGCGCCTGCGTGGGCATCGCCTGCTATCCGGACCATGGCCATGACCCGGACACGCTGATGCAGAACGCCGATGCCGCGATGTATGCGGTCAAGTCGGCGGGGCGCAACGGCATCCGCGTGTATTCGCCCGAGATGACGATCGAGGCCCGGCGGCGTTGGGCGATCGAGACCGATCTGCACAAGGCGCTCGAGCGCCGCGAATTCGAACTGCACTACCAGCCGCAGATCGATGTGCGCACCGGACGCGTGATCGCGGTCGAGGCGCTGATGCGCTGGAATCGCAGCGGCCAGTTGATTCCGCCCGCCGAGTTCATTCCGATCGCGCAGGACTGCGGCATGATCATTCCGATGGGCGAATGGGCGCTCGAAGAGGCGATGCGGCAGGCGCGCGCATGGTTCGACGACGGGCTGCCCGAGATGCGCGTGGCGGTCAACATTCCGTCGACGCATTTCCAGCGCGGCGATCTGTGCGGTGCCGTGCGCCGGGCGATCAAGCAAAGCGGCGTTGCGCCCGAGATCCTCGAAATCGAGATCACCGAGACGGTCATCATGCAGGACCTCGACCGCACGATGGATGCGCTGATGGAGTTGACCAAGATCGGCGTCAAATTGTCGGTGGACGATTTCGGCACGGGGTATTCATCGCTGGCCTATCTCAAGCGCTTCCCGCTCGATACGCTCAAGATCGACCGCTCGTTCGTCGGCGATCTGGTGCCGGGTTCGGACAACGAGGCGATCGTCGCGGCCATCATCGCGATGGCACGCACGCTGGGCCTCAAGATCGTTGCCGAGGGTGTCGAGACGCCCGAGCAATCGCAGCTGTTGTCCGATGCCGGCTGCCATGTGATGCAAGGCTATCTGTACAGCCGGCCGGTACGCCCGGACGATCTCGCGCGTCTGGTGCGTGAACGTACGCTGCTTGGCTCCAGTGATGGCGATCGAACGGCCGGTGCAAATGTGATCGCGATGTCCCGATCGCCGCGCGCCAATGGAGCACGATGAGCATGGAAAGACGTGCCAATTCGCGTGCTTATCGGCGCTTCGGACTGCACACGACGGGGCATGATGAGAATGTGCAGCCGGTGTCACCAGACAAAGCGGGGCAACCCGAGGTTTCAGCAATGACAGTCGAAGAAGCAGGGAACGCACGGCGCGATGGCGATCTGCGCCGCGAGGCCCAGGAATGGGCACATACCATTGCGCGTTTGCTCAAGAGCATCGATACCCATCACGCAGGCATCACCACGGCGCGCAAGCGCGAAGGTCTGACCCGTGCGCTGCTGGTGCGTGAACCCGATCCGACCGCCCTGATGCACAAGGTCAATCGCCTGGTCGATTCCTGGACCTTGAGCGGAGTTGGTGCGGACCGGCTCGACGTCGTGGCCACGACGCCGTTCACGCCGCTCGATACATCCACGCGCGATATTCGTCCGACCGATACCGCAGCCAATCTTGGTATGGCCGATTTTCCGACGTCTTCGGTCACGGCCACGAGCACCGTGCCGGCGGCGGCGCGCATGACCGACACCACGATCCTCGGACTCGAAGCGCGCGCCGCGGCCCAGGACTCGGTGATGTCAGGCAAGCTGCGCGATCTGCTCGCACTGTTGTTGCGCAACATCGCCGAGCTGACGCCCGAGCATCAAATGCTGGCGCAACAGGTCGATCAGATCAATGCGATTCTTTCGTTGCCCTTGAACGAAAAGCGCATCAGCGAAGCCGAGCGCCAATTGCGCGCCTTGATGATCAAACAAGGCGCGATTCGCCACAGCATCGAAGAAGCCAAGACCGCGATCAAGGAAATGGTCACCACCTTGATTGCGCGCCTGTCCGCGGTCTCGGACACCGCCGGCGGGTATTACGAGAAGGTCGAGGGCTACGCGAGCCATATCCGCAGCGCCTCCAACATCGGCGAGCTGTCGCAGATCGTGCGCGGGCTGCTCGACGACACCCGCGTGGTCAGTGTCGACATGGCGCGCGCGCGCGACGACCTCGTGTATGCCAAGCAAAAGGTGCGCGAGCACGAGCAACGCGTCGAAAGTCTGGAGCGCGAACTCGCGCGCGTCAGCCAACTCATCCGTACCGATCCGCTGACCGAGACGCTCAATCGACGGGGTTTCGAAGAGGCCTATGCGGCCGAGTTGGGGCGCGCGATGCGCGGCGGGGATGTGCTGACGGTGGCCATGCTCGACGTCGACGATTTCAAGCTGTTGAACGATCGCTACGGCCATCAGGCCGGTGATACCGCGCTCAAACATCTGGCCGAAGTGCTGCGCGAGACCCTGCGTCCGAGCGATGCCATCGCCCGTTACGGCGGCGAGGAGTTCGCGATTCTGTTGCCGGGCGTCTCGCTGTCCGATGCGGCTGCCGTCATGACGCGGGTGCAGCGCGAACTGACGCGGCGCATCTTCATGCACAACTACGAGAAGATCCTGATGACCTTCTCGGCGGGTGTCGCCCAGGTGGATCTGCATGTCGGGCTCGCCGACGCGCTCGAACGTGCCGATCAGGCCATGTACGAGGCCAAGCGCACCGGCAAGAACCGCGTGCGCGTCGCGGGGGCGGCTAGCACCGCCGACTGAACGCGAGGCCATCGGGCCGCGCTGCGGGCATGGTTTCGGCCGGCCGTCTAAAATGGCGGGCATGAAACCGACAATTCGCCGCGCGCTCCTCGCGTGCATGGTCCTCCTTGCAGG
>CAYUYC010000259.1:0-4705 GCA_964448945.1 uncultured Burkholderiaceae bacterium | reverse complement strand
TGCGGGCCGATGGTCGCAAGAAAGCCGCACACGACGAGCACCGCCAGGACGACGTCCAAAGGCAAGGTCCATCGCCACGACCACCAGGGCATCGGATGATGCTTCATCTGCCGCGGCAGCCCGGTGGAACGACGCCGTCCGGCAAAGCCGGGACTGCCTCGCCTTCGGCGCGGAATCCAAAGCCCGCGGGCGCCGCACGCGTGCCGCACACCCAGACCAGGGCGCCGGTCGGATAGGCCGTATGGATCGCCGGGCGCAGGCGCAATGCGGCGCCGTCTTTCGCTTCGGGCACGGTCTGAGGGTCGAACCGGATGAGGATCGCGCCATCGCTCACCGCCATGGAGGTGACCCAGACGCCACGCAATTGCTCGGCGGCGGGCAGACCCGCGGCCTGGTTGTCCTTGGGCAACACGCCCCAGCGGTCGTAGTACGCAGCGATGCTTTTCTCGATCGGCTGCGCCAGCTCCAGCCCTTCGGCAAGGCGCGCTCTGACCACATACGACTGATAGGCGGGAATCGCCACCGCGGCGAGGATGCCGATGATGGCGACGACGAGCATCAGTTCGATCAGGGTGAAACCGTTCGCGTGGCGCGTGCGCTGTGACATGAAAGAGGCGGGGAATGGGATGCGAGTAGGCCGTGTACTGACGGACCGTACATTACCTGCACCCAGACCGGCCTTGCGCACACGCATGTCGCCCGAACGCGGGGGTGGCGCGCGCCTGCAACGATCAATGCATCTTGGGCGCGAACAGGCTCCTTACCCATTGCCATGCGCGCGCGAGCCAAGCGCCGTCGGGTGCATCGGGCTGGCGCTTGGGTATCGCGGTGCGGCCGCGGTCTTCGACGATGCGATGGTGCATGGCGTCCTCCTACTTGCGCTTGAGCACCGCGCAAGGATCCGATCGTTCGGCGCGCGGGGTGATCACATACGCATCGTATTGTGCGGCGAGTTCGGCGGCATCGGCGTCTGGGTCGGTTTCGATCAGGCCGATCGAGACGACGCTGCCGGCGGCCAGATCGCGCAGCCAGATCGGCACGCCGGCATCGCGACGCACATGGCCGTTGCCGGTGAGCAGCACCACGCCGCGGGTCAGATGGGGCCGGATCGCGCGGGCCAGCGTGAGATCGCGCGCGATCTGCGCGCGCGCCATCGGGTCGAGCGCGGTGGCCGGCAGCGTGCCGCAATGGCCGGCGTCGATGTCCGCGCGTTGCGCCGCCAGCACTTCGGGCGCGATGCGATCGAGACCGAGCGCCGCTTGCGTGGGCGCATCCCAGAGCGCGCCGAAGCCTGCGCGCGCGACTTGCATGGCCTGGGTGCGCCCGAGGTTGGCGGCGACGATGGGCAGATCATGGTCGAGCGCGAGCTGCACGAAGGGCCGGTACAAGGCCCAGTCCCAGCCGCTCTTGTCGGGGCTGGCCAGCGCGATCAGATGATCGGCATCACGCGGGCGCTCGCGCCGCGCACGGTCGATGTCGGCTTGGCGGTCGACGTCGAACTGCTCGAACGCGAGCGCGGGCCGCGCCCCTTGCGCGATGCGCAACCGCAACGCCTCGGCGCGCAAGCGGTGCTGCCAGGCGTTGTCGTGCACTTCGCCGAGCAAGACCACCGCATGGCCGGTCATCGCGGCAGCGAGCGCCTCGGCCTTGGGCGGAATGCCATCGACGCGCGCCGGGCCGGCGCAGGCATCGAGCGTCGACAAGCAGATGCAAAGGGTGGCGGCAAGGACGAGGTGCGAGCGCATGGAGCTAAGCGTGCCTAAGTGGGAGAAGAATCGAAATCCTCGCCGCAGACGATCTGCGACTGGGTGCACACCGCGCAAATGCGAACCACGCGACCGGGCCCGCGCGAATGCCGGGCCCTTCAATGCCGGGCGGTATCGACGCGTTCCGCACCGGTACCGCGGATCACTTGCACGGTCTGGGTCGCGGCCTTGGGGGCACAGCCGCCGCAACTGCCGCAACCATCGTCGCATCCGCCCTCGGTCGTAGGCGCAAGGCGCGCACCCAGCCCGCGCAGCCAGGCCGGGTTGCCGGCACGACCGAGCCCGCGCATGAGCGTCGTGCGCACCTGCGGCACCCAGCGCCATGCGCAATAGCCTGCGGCCACCACCACCGCCGCGATGACGATGAGTTGCTGGATCCAATGGGTGGTCATGGCGCGTTCCGGTGGCCGGGCTGGTTCAGGCCAGCGCGAGCGCGATGCGATAGGTCGCGAACGCGGCCGCATAGGCCAGCGCCGTGAGGTAGGCCGCGGCAAACGCCGCCATCTTGAGCGAGCCGGTTTCGCGCCGGATCACGGCCAGGGTCGCGATGCATTGCGGCGCAAAGATGTACCAGGCCAGCAAGGCAAAGCCGGTGGCCGGTGCCCATTGCTGCGCGATCAGCGGCATGAGCTGGGTGGCGGTGTCGTCGCCGGTGGCCGAGAGTGCGTAGACCGTGCCGAGCGCGCCGACCGCGACTTCGCGCGCCGCCAGACCGGGCACCAGCGCGATGCAGATCTGCCAATTGAATCCGATCGGCGCGAAGACGACTTCGAGCGCACGGCCGATCTGTCCGGCGAGGCTGTAATAGATGCCGGGCTGGGTCGCGCCTTCGGGCGCGCCGGGCCAGCTCGACAGCCCCCAGAGCAAGACGGTGAGCGCAAGGATGATGGTGCCGACCCGGCGCACGAAGATCTGCCCGCGTTCGAGCAGGCCCAGACCGAGGTCGCGCGCATGCGGCATGCGGTACGACGGCAGTTCGAGCATCAAGGGATGTTCGGAGGCGCTGCGCCGCAGCCCTTTGGCCAACAGGGCCACCAGCACCGCGCTGACGATGCCGGCCACATACAGCGCAAACAGCACCAGCCCTTGCAGGTTGAACACGCCGGCCACGGCGCGCTCGGGAACGAAGGCGCTGATCAAGAGCGCATACACCGGCAGCCGCGCCGAGCAGGTCATCAAGGGCGCGACCAGGATGGTGACCAGCCGATCGGTCGGATGCTGGATGGTGCGCGTGGCCATGATGCCGGGGATGGCGCAGGCGAAGCTCGACAGCAAGGGGATGAACGAGCGCCCCGACAGCCCGGCGCCGACCATCATCCGATCGAGCAGGAAGGCCGCGCGCGGCAGATAGCCCGATTGTTCGAGCACCAGGATGAACAGGAACAGGATGAGGATCTGGGGCAGGAAGACGAGCACACCGCCCGCGCCCGCGATCACGCCGTCGACCAGCAGACCTTTGAGCGGGCCTTCGGCCATGTGGGCGCCGATCCAGTTGCCGAGCGCGGAGACGCCGGCATCGATGCCGTCCATGAGCGGGGCGGCCCAGGCGTACACCGCCTGGAACATCAGGAACAACAAGACCGCGAGGATCACCAGGCCCCAGACCCGGTGCAAGACGATGCGGTCCAGACGATCGTCGAGCGCGCTGGTGGCGCTGGGCACGGTGATGGTTGCGGCCAGGATGCGGCGCACCTCGATATGCAGATCGGTGCCGGCAGGCAAGGGCGCGCACGGGGCGATCGGCGTCGAATCCAGCAGTTCGATGAGTTCATGCGCGCCTTCATGGCGCACGGCGACGGTCTCGACGATGGGCACGCCCAGTTCGCGTTCGAGCGCGGCGCGATCGATGCGGATGCCGCGGCGTTGCGCGTCGTCCATCATGTTGAGCGCCAGGACCAGCGGACGCCCCAGGGCCTTGAGTTCGAGCGCAAAACGCAGATGCAGGCGCAGATTGGTCGCGTCGAGCACGCCGACGATGATGTCGGGCAGCGCCTCGCCTTCGCGCTTGCCCAGGCAGATGTCGCGGGTCACGACTTCATCGGGGCTCTTGGCTTCGAGGCTGTAGGCGCCGGGCAGATCGAGCACCCGGAACACCCGGCCGGACGGCGCGACGAACCGGCCTTCCTTGCGTTCGACCGTCACGCCCGCGTAATTGGCGACCTTCTGCCGGCTGCCGGTCAGACGATTGAACAGCGAGGTCTTGCCGCAATTGGGCGAGCCGACCAGGGCGATGCGTGCCGATTCCGACATGGCGACGTCCTTGCCTCAGGCCGCGGGTTCGAGCTGGATGCGTTCGGCCTCGGCGCGCCGCAGGGCAAAGCGCGTATAGCCGACTTGCACCGCGATCGGATCGCGCCCGAACGGCGCATGGGCCACGACGCGCACCGGCTCGCCCGGCACGAAGCCCAGCTCGCGCAGGCGCAGCGCAATCTCGTCATGACCATTGATGCTGTTGACTGCACGGATGACGGCCGCGGCGCCCGCGGGCAGGTCGAGCAAGGTCGCATCCATGAGCAAAAAGGCCTTTCGTACCAATGCAAGAATTCATCGCAAATGCGAAACGTTCGCAATTATACCGATCCCGGCCGGTGATGGAATGAACCGCCGGGCGTCAGAACGGACGCAATTCACGTTTCGGACGAATCGCTGTGTGTTTGCATCCATCGCGGCCAGACCGCGCATCGACATAAGCAACTGGCGTACCGGGTCGATACCGCGGGCGCGCCCGGTATCATTGCCGCGCGCCGCCGCCCGACGGCGCGTCCTACCGCCCCGGAACATCCGCCCCATGCGCCAAGACCCTCGCTTTCCCAATCTGTTCATCTGCGACCACCCGCTGATCCAGCACAAGCTTTCGCACATGCGCGACAAGGAAACCTCGACGCGCACCTTCCGCGAATTGCTCCGGGAACTCACCCTGCTCATGGGCTATGAAGTCA
>CAYUYC010000258.1:0-4711 GCA_964448945.1 uncultured Burkholderiaceae bacterium | reverse complement strand
GCGCGCGCCGCAGGCGCCATGCCTTGACGACGGGCAGCGAAAACCATCCCATGGCCGCCCTCACTGTCCGTAGGTGAGTTGCAGGCGCCGTTGCAGCTCGCGCGCCTGGCGCAGGGCCTCCTTGAGCATGCGCTGGTCGAGCTGGTTGAGCGCATACGGATCGATGCGATTGCCGCCCTCGGTGGACAGATCGCCGCGTTGCGCGCGCAGCCTGAGCATCTGCAAGAACTGGAATGACTCGGCCGTGCCTTCGATGTGGCGCTCTTCGATGTTGAGCTTCTTGCCCGCCAGGCGCAGGCGCTGCGTGGTGTTGGTCTCGGCAATGCCGAGCGCGAGCGCGAAGGTGCGCGCCGCGTCGACGAAGAGGCGTGTGCCGTGGGTCTTGAGATCGACGGTGCCGGCGTGCTCGCCTTCATCGGTCTTGAAGGCGCGGATCACGCCCAGCGGTGGTTCGGCCTGCAAGGCGTTGGCCACCATCATGCGCAGGAAGAAGCGGTTCTCCTGCGTCACGCCGAGCAGCCAGGCGCGCAAGGCATCGGCAAGCGCGGCATTGCCGACCAGCGCGCGAAAGTCGAAAAAGATGTTGGCGTTGAGCAAGGCGGTCGGTGTCGGCTCGCGGATCCAGGAGGCGAACTTGGCGCGCCATTCGTCCGCGCTCAGGCACCAGTCGCGGTTGCCGGCCATGATGTCGCCGGGGCACAGCGGAAAGCCCAGTTCCGCGAGCGCCTGGTTCACCGCGCGTGCAAACGGCAGCATCACGGCGCGCGCGCGCGTGACTTCGTCCTCGTCGCACTCGAAGATGATGGCGTTGTCCTGATCGGTCGCCACGGTCTGCTCGCGCCGGCCTTCGCTGCCTAGCGAGAGCCAGCACCAGTCGAGCCCTTGCAGATCGAACTGCGGCGTCATCAGCTCGAACAGGCGATGGGTGAGCGCGTCGTTGAGCGCGGCGATGGTATGGGTCAGCGGCTCGGCCGCGGCGCCTTGCGCGATGAGGTTCTCGGCCAGGGCGCCGATGTCGCGCACGATGCGCTTGAGCGCGGTCACGTCGCGGGCGAGCTTGATCGATTGCATCACATTGCGCATCGACACGCGCTGCAAGGCAAACAGATCGCGCTCCGAGACGATGCCGACGATGCGCTCTTCGCGCGTGACCACGATCTGGTGATAGCCCTGGCGCGCCATCACCGCCATCGCGTCCTGCGCATTGGAAAGTTCATCGAGCGCGCCGGGCTTGGACGTCATCACCTCGGCGATCGGCCGATCGAGATCGATGCCCGGCAGCGCCACGCGGTCCATCAGATCGGTGAGGGTGAAGATGCCCAGCGGCCGCTCGCCTTCATCGACCACCGCGATGGTGCCGATCTTCTCGGCGCTCATGGTCTTGAGCGCGGCACGGATGGTGGTGTCGGCGCTGCAATACACCGGCGCACGCCGCACCAGCACCTTGAGCGGCTGGATCAGGGTCTGCTGCTCGGAGGCGCGCTGGCTGAAATGCTGGCGCAATTGCCCGAGCGATTGCTGGACGATGCTCGCCAGCGCCTGGGTGCAGAACTCGGCAAACGGCGCCGACATCTGGCGCAGCGCGTCGAAGTCGGCCTTAGCGAGCTGATAGCAAAACACGTCCTCGGTGGCCTCGAAGCGCCGGGTGCCGAGCGAGTCGGCCGACAAGGCGCCCACCGGAAAACACTCGCCCGAGCCGAGGATGAGGTCGTCGCCGGGCGCAGCGGGGTTGACGTTGCGCACATGCCCGCGCTGGATGATGTGCAGATGCTGGGCCATGCCCGCTGCCGGATCGACGATGGTGCTGCCGACCGGGAAGTAGGCGAGCTTGACGCGCTCGGCCAGAAACTGAAGCTCCTTGCCCGCCATGCGCGAGAACGGCGCATGGCCTTTGAGGAAATTGACGGTGGAATCGAGGATGAGCGCCGGGGTGGACATGAGGTGCACCGACTCCTGCAAGGGATAGGACGAATCAATCCGACGGATCGGAATTGTCCATTGGCGCCGCCCGCCTGGGCACGCCGACAATGCCTTATCGCACCAAACATTTGCAGGAGGCTTACATGGATATCAAGAAACCGCGCCGTTTGCGGCTGTTTGCCGGCATTGCCATCAATGCGGCGGGCCTGGGCGTCGTGCTTGAGTACATGACTCATCTGTCGTGAGACCGGGCCGCGCCAAACCAGTGTTTGCCCCGGTGCCCAACGCCTGACGGGCGTGGCATTCTCGTCGCGTTCACATCCCCCACGCACGGGCTTGCAACGACCAGCCCGGCACTCGTACCGCGAGGAGACACCATGAATCGCCTGACCGCCTGGCTGGCGGCCGCGCTGCTTGCGCTGGCATTGCCCGCCGCCCACGCCGAAACCCAATTCATCAACGTGCTCACCGGCGGCACCAGCGGGGTGTACTACCCGATGGGCGTGGCCTTGTCGCAGCTCTATGCCAAGGCGATCCCCGAGGCCAAGGTCGCGGTGCAGGCGACCAAGGCCTCGGCCGAGAACCTCAACCTCCTGCAAGCGGGCCGCGGCGAGATCGGCTTCACCCTGGGCGATGCGCTCTCCGATGCCTGGAAGGGCGACGAAGAAGCCGGCTTCAAGACGCCGCTCAAGAAGCTGCGCGCGGTCGCGGGCATCTATCCCAACTACATCCAGATCGTCGCCAGCGCCGATTCGGGCATCAAGACCCTGGCCGACCTCAAGGGCAAGCGGGTGTCGGTGGGTGCGCCCAAGTCGGGCACCGAACTCAATGCGCGCGCCATCCTCAAGGCCGCGGGGCTGAGCTACAAGGATCTCTCCAAGGTCGAATACCTGTCGTTCGGCGAATCGGTGGAGCTCATGAAGAACCGCCAGCTCGACGCCACGCTGCAATCGGCGGGCCTGGGCGTGTCGTCGCTGCGCGATCTCGCCACCGCGATCAAGATCGTCGTGGTGCCGGTGCCGGCCGATGTCGTCGCCAAGGTGGGCGACGCGGCCTATCAAAGCGCCAGCATCCCGGCCAACACCTACGAAGGCCAGACCACCGCGGTGCCGACTGCGGCGATCACCAACTTCCTGGTCACGCACGAAGGCGTGAGCACCGATGTGGTTTATCGCATGACCAAGGCGATGTACACCAACCTCGACGCGTTGGTCGCAGCGCATGCCGCGGGCAAGGCGATCAAGGTCGAGAACGCGGTGACCGGCCTGCCCATCCCGCTGCACCCGGGCGCCGAGAAGTACTACAAGGAAATCGGCCTGCTGAAGTGATGTGATGGCTGCCGCTTCTGCGCCCGAGGGCGTTGCGCGTACCGACGATCTGCTCGACGCGCTCGAACATGGCGAGGCCGAGCACGGCGCGCAGCGCAAGCTGCTCGGCCGCGCGGCGCTCGCCATCGCGGCCATCGCGCTCGCGTTCTCGATCTTCCAGCTCGTCGTCGCCGCATTCAGCCCGTTGTCGAGCATCGTCACGCGCTCGCTGCATGTGGGCTTTTTGATGCTGCTCGCGTTCCTGCTCTATCCGGCACGCAGCGCCGCCCCGCGCGATCGCCTGCCCTGGTACGACGTGCTGATCGCGCTCGCGGCCTTCGGCGCGGGGCTGTATCACTGGTTCTTCGAGGCCGACATCGTCTTGCGCTCGGGCGATCCGAACACGATGGACATGGTGGTCGGCATCGGCGTGGTGGTCTTGTTGTTCGAGGCCGCGCGGCGCGTGCTCGGCATCGCCTTGCCCATCGTCTGCGCGATCTTTCTGGCCTACGGCATGTTCGGCCAGTACCTGCCTGGCGATCTTGCCCATCGCGGCTACGGAATCGACCAGATCGTCTCGCAATTGCATCTGGGCACCGAAGGCATTTACGGCATCCCGACCCTGGTGTCGGCGACCTACATCTTCTTGTTCATCCTGTTCGGCGCGTTTCTCGAACACGCGGGGATGATCCGCTTGTTCAACGAACTCGCGCTGGGCTTCGTCGGCCATGCGCGCGGCGGGCCGGCCAAGGTGGCGGTGGTCTCCTCGGGGATGATGGGCACCATCTCGGGCTCGGGCGTGGCCAATGTGCTCACCGTGGGCCAGTTCACGATTCCGCTCATGAAGCGCTTTGGCTACTCGGGCGTGTTCGCGGGCGCGGTCGAAGCCACCGCCTCGATGGGCGGGCAGATCATGCCGCCGGTGATGGGCGCGGTCGCCTTCATCATGGCCGAGACGCTCAACCTGCCTTATGCCGAGATCTGCAAGGCCGCCGCGGTGCCGGCCTTTCTGTATTACGTGACCGCGTTCTGGATGGTCCACCTCGAAGCGGGCCGTGCCAATCTGCTCGGCTTGCCCAAGGATCAATTGCCCAACCCTTGGCGCGCCCTGCGCAAGAACTGGTATCTGATGGTGCCCTTGGCCGCGCTGGTGGCGATGCTCTTTCATGGCTTCACGCCGATGTTTGCGGGGCTCACCGGCCTGGCACTCACCGCCATCCTCATCCTCGGCGCGAGCCTCGCGGCGCGCATCGGGCCCACCGAGTTCCGCTATTTCTTCTGGGTGGGCCTGGGCATCGCGGCCTCGTTCTTCGTCAAGTTCGGCATCTGGGTGGTGCTGGGCATCATCGGCTCGCTCATCCTCGCCAACGCGTTTGCGCAAGGCGGGCGGGCCACGCTGCTGGCCCTGCGCGACAGCCTGATCGACGGTGCGCGCCAGGCGGTGCCGGTGGGGCTGGCCTGCGCGATCGTGGGCGTCATCATCG
>CAYUYC010000257.1:0-4725 GCA_964448945.1 uncultured Burkholderiaceae bacterium | reverse complement strand
TCGTGGTGCCGCGCCATCCGCAGCGCTTCGACGCGGTGACCGAGATCGCGCGTGCGTTCGGCCTGCGCACCACGCGCCGCAGCGCGGGCTTGCCCGATGCGCAATGCGACGTCTGGATCGGCGACAGCATGGGCGAGTTGCCCGCGTACTACACGCTCGGCGATCTGGCCTTCATCGGCGGCAGCCTGTTGCCGCTGGGCGGGCAAAACCTGATCGAGGCGTGCGCGTGCGGCTGTGGCGTTCTGATCGGCCCGCATACCCACAATTTTGCGCAGGCGAGCGAAGACGCGATCGCCGCGGGCGCGGCACGGCGCGTGGACGATGCGCCATCGTTGTGGACCGAGGTGCAGGCCTTGCTCGCGGCCGATGAGGCGCGCGCTGCCATGTCGCAAGCCGCGCTTGGCTTCGCGCAGGCGCATCGCGGTGCGACCGCGCGCACCGTCGAGGCCTTGAGCGCGCTGCGTGCGCCGTTGGGTCCGGGGTCGCCGCCGCGTTGATGCGGCGCCGTCATCGCGACGCCGAAGGGTTTACTTGCCGAACAGCGTGTCGACCTGTTCGAGATCTTGTTCGACCAGACGGCCCGCCGCGGCCTTGAGCCTGAGTCCGCCGAGCAGGGTGTCGTAGCGCGCCTTCGACAGATCGCGCCGGGTCTGGAAGAGTTGTTGCTGGGCGTTGAGCACGTCGATGTTCACCCGCACGCCGACCTTGTAACCCAGTTGATTGGCTTCGAGCGCGGTCTGGCTCGAACGCTCCGCGGCTTCGAGTGCCTTGACTTGCGCCAGACCGTTGGTCACGCCGAGATACGCGGCGCGCGCGCCTTGCGCCGCCGATCGCTTGGCGGCTTCGAGGTTCTGCTTGGCCTGATCTTCGAGGGCCACGGTCTGCGACACGCGCGATTGCACCGCGAAGCCCGCAAACAAGGGCACGCTGAGTTGCACGCCGGCCTGGGTGGTGGTCAGACGATCGAGGTTGGCGGTGGTCGGGTTATAGGTGCGCGAATAGCTCGCGACCAGATCGACCGTCGGGTAATGGCCGGCGCGTGCCTTCGAGATTTCGCGCGACGCGATCTCGGCATTGGCCTGCGCGACGCGCACGCCGACGTTGTCGGTCTCGGCACTGGCGACCCATTGGTCGATGGCCGTGGGCTGCGGTGCGGGCAATTGCACGGCAGCGCGGAACGGCACCAGATCGCCCGGCGCCTTGCCGGTGATCTGTTGCAGCGCTGCGCGCTTGACCTGCAGATCGTTTTCGGCCGCGATCTCCTGTGCCACGGCGAGGTCGTAGCGCGCCTGCGCTTCATTGGTGTCGGTGATGGTTGCGGTGCCGACTTCGAAATTGCGCTTGGCCGAGGCGAGTTGCTGTTCGATCGCGGCTTTTTGTGCGCGCGTGAAATCGAGCGAGTCTTGCGCGCCGAGCACGTCGAGGTAGGCCTGCGAGACGCGCAGGATCAGATCCTGTTGCGATTGGACGAACTGCGCTTCGGCCGCGGACAGCGCAAGCTGCGACTGCTTGTAGCTTTCCCAGTTCTGCCAGCGGAACAAGGGCTGCGACAACGACAGCGTGTAATCGCGCGTCGTTGCGTCGGCCGACGTGGCGGGCGTGGGCGGCGCCCAGGCGTAGTCGTAGTTCGCGCGGGTGGCGCTGGCGCTCAAGCCCGCCGTCGGCAGCAGGCCTGCGCGCGCTTGCGGCACGAGTTCCTGATTGGCCTGGTATTGCGCGCGCGCCGCGGCGTAGGTCGGGTCGTTGGCGAGGGCATCGCGGTAGACCTGCAACAACGATTGCGCCGATACCGGCGCCGCAAAGGCGAACGCGAGGGCGGCGATGCCGATGGAGACGGAAAACGGAATCTGCGGACGCTGGGACATGAGGCTTGCCTTCCGATGAGAGGTCCGAGGGAGACGATGAAGCAATGACGGTCGGGGTTCAGTAACGCGGCATCGAGGGGTCGACGCTGTCGGCCCATTCGGCGACGCCACCGAACAGGTTGATGGCATGGCCGTACCCGTGTTGCTGCAAAAAGTGCGCGACCTGCCCGCTACGCCCGCCGGTATGACAGATGCAGACGATTTCGCGGTCGCGCTCGAAGTCCTGCATTTTGACCGGGACCAGATGCATGGGCACATGGATCGAACCCGGGATGTGGCACAGGTTCCATTCCCATGTTTCGCGCACGTCGATCATCAACGGCGGCGCCTCGCCGGTTTGTGCGCGTTCCTTGAGCAGCGCGGCCAGGCGCGTCGGCGTGGTGTATTGCATCGTCAGAAGCGGAAGTGCGAATGCTGCGCGACATTGCGCAACGGTTTGACGTTGGTTTCGAAGAGCTTGACGGTGCTGAACGACGATTCGCCGGTGCGCTTGATGAGTTCGGCGCTTTGCACCGGCGCTTCGCCGACGAAGGCAACCAGCCGACCGCCCACCTTGAGCTGCTTGAGAAACGCATCGGGCACGAAGGGCAGAGCGCCCGACAGCACGATCACATCGAGTTCATGGCCGAGCGCAAAGCCTTGCGCGCCGTCGCCTTGCACCACATTGACGTTGGCGATGCGCGCGCGGCGCAGATTGTCTTCGGCCAGGGCATGCAGCTCGGGCACGATCTCGACCGTGGTGACATGGCGCGCACGATGCGCCAGGAGTGCCGCCATGTAGCCCGAGCCGGCGCCGATCTCGAGCACCAGATCGTCGTTGCGCACCGCCAGCTCTTGCAGCATCCGCGCTTCGACGCGCGGCGCGAGCATGCATTCGCCGGTCTTGAGGTCGCCGATGTTGAGCGGGATCTCCATGTCGACGAAGGCCATGTTGCGATAGGCGGCGGGCACGAATTCCTCGCGCTTGACCACCGACAGCAAGTCCAGCACGGTCTGGTCGAGCACTTCCCAGGGGCGGATCTGCTGCTCGATCATGTTGAATCGGGCGCGTTCGATGTCGAGGTGCGAGAGGGTCATGGCGGATCTACGAAAACGAGGGATGTACTAGGGAAGCAGCCCGGCGGCCGGCGCCTGGTCGGTGCCGGCCAAAAAGCGCCCGCGCATCTTATCAAAGCGCTTCACGGCCGACGCTCCGGCGTGGGCGTCGCTTGCAGACCGCGCAAGGCCAGATCGATCACATGTTCGATGTAGCGCGTCGCGTCGGGCATCGGCTGCTGCGCGCACGGCCCGATCGAATGGCGCCACATCACCAGCATCACCATCGGTGCCATCAAGGCCTGGGTCGTCATCGGCACATCGACATCGCGGAACTCGCCGCTGTCGATCCCGCGCTTGAGCATGGCGTGAAACAAGCGCGTGCCGGGGGCGATGACCTCGTCGTAATAAAAGCGTGTCAGCTCGGGGAAGTTGTTGGCTTCGGCCATGATCAGCTTGACGATGCCCGCCGCGCGGCTGTTGCCGATCTTGTCCCACCACGCAAACATGAAGATGCGCAGCAATTCTGCGGTGCTGCCGACGTGGTGCTGCACATAATCGGCCGCTTCGGTGATGGTCGGCACGATCGCCTCGCGCACCACGGCCTTGAACAGATCTTCCTTGTTCGTGAAGTACAGATACATCGTGCCCTTGGACACGCCTGCGCGCGCCGCGACATCATCGGCGCGGGTCGCGGCGAATCCGCGTTCGACGAACAGATCCAGCGCTGCGTCGATCAGCTCGCCGCGGCGCGCTTCTTTGCGACGCGACCAGCGCGGGGCGTGCGTGACGGGTTCGGGGCGGGTGAGGGTACGGGGCATGGGCTAACTGACCTAAGGGTCAGCAATGGTATGTCGCTGCGCGCCCACGGGTCAAACCGATGGCCGGCACGAAAGGCCGCTCACGTGCAACACTTGCGGCAGTTTCATCTTCCGAGGGCGTAGTTCCGTCATGCAAGATGTTCTGATGCCGTCCGGTGGGGCTACCTCGCCCGACTTCGATCACGCGATGGCGCTGGCCGCGGTGGGCGGCAGCGCGCCTTTGCTCAAGCAGGTCGCCGAAGTATTCCTCATGCATCACAGCGCAGTCTGCACCCAGCTCGACGCCGTCCTGGGCAGTGCCGATCACGCGCAACTCAAAGAGATCGCGCACGACCTCAAGGGCATGGGGGCGAGCATCGGTGCGATGGCCTTGAGCAGCGTCGCGCGCGAAGTCGAGGTGCTCGCGCCGCGCGGCCCTTCGCCCGAACTCGATCGCGCCGTCATCCGCATGCGCGACGCCCTGGCGCGCGTGCACGGCGTCATGCAGACCATTGCGCAGACCTGAGCGCGTCGACTTGCCTTGCCAGTTTGATTCCCGTACCGTGCGCGCTTGCACGCAGGGGTCCTGCCGTAGCGTCGGTCCGACGCGGCGGGTGAGATAAACCCTCGAACCTGGCCGGGTAATGCCGACGTAGGAAGCCGTGCGACGCGCTGCCGGCCGCCTGCTTGCGCGCTTCGTGATGCTCCCGTTGCTTGCCGTTTGGCCTCTGGAGATCACACATGAACGCCCACCCGCAATTCCTCGCATCGACCGCCGCGGTCGATGACGCGGCGATCCATCCGCTGCCCAATTCGCGCAAGGTCTATGTAACCGGCTCGCGGCCCGATCTGCGCGTGCCGATGCGCGAGATCACGCAAGCCGACACGCCCTTGGCCATGATCGGCGCGGGCAAGGAAGGTGCGGTCGAACCCAATCCGCCGATTTATGTGTACGACTGCTCGGGCCCGTACACCGACCCGGCGGTGAAGATGCCGATGGCCGCATGCAGCGTCGGCCGGCGGCC
>CAYUYC010000256.1:0-4730 GCA_964448945.1 uncultured Burkholderiaceae bacterium | reverse complement strand
ATCCTCGCCCACGATGCGCAGATCGCCGCGGCCGGCATCACCACCGTGCTCGACGCGATCGCGATCGGCGACATCGACCATGAAAGCATGCGCATCGAAACGCTGGCCGAGTCGGTCGACCTGCTGCGGCATGCGGTCGAAGAACGCCTGCTGCGCGCCGAGCATCTGCTGCATCTGCGCTGCGAGATCGCGGTGCCCGGCGTCATCGAATTGTTCGCGCCCTTCGCCGACGATCCGCGCGTGCGCCTGGTGTCCTTGATGGATCACACCCCGGGCCAGCGCCAATGGACCGACCTCAGCCATTACCGCACCTACGTCACCGGCAAGAAAGGCTGGAGCGAGGACAAGGTGGCGACCATGCTCGATCGCCTCGCGCGCGCACAGGCGTGCTACGCCGACACCCATCGCGCGCAGATCATCGAGCTGTGCCGCCGCCACGGCGTACCGCTCGCGACCCATGACGACACCACGGTCGACCATGTCGAACAAGCGCATGCCGAGGGCGTGCGCATCGCGGAGTTTCCGACCACGCTGACCGCGGCGCGCAGCGCGCACGACCTGGGCATGGGCATCATCATGGGCGGACCCAACGTGGTCCGCGGCGGCTCGCATTCGGGCAACGTGGCGGCGGTGGAGCTTGCGCGCCATGGACTGGTCGATGCCTTGTCGTCCGACTATGTGCCGGCCAGCCTGCTGCACGCCGCCTTCGTCCTGGTCGACGATGCCGGCTGGTCCTTGCCCCAGGCCATCGCGAGCGTGAGCGCCAGGCCCGCGGCCTTGATCGGCCTCGAGGACCGCGGCGAGATCGCCTACGGCCGGCGTGCCGACCTGATCCGCGTCGCGCGTGCCGCGGCCCATGTGGGCGGCGCGCCGGTGGTCACCGAAGTCTGGCGCGAAGGCATGCGGATCGCCTGAACCGCGGCGCGCTGCGCTCCGAGACAACGCCGCATCGCACCGCAGCACGCGCTCGGGAATCCCCGCAGAGCGCGGCGCGCACATCAAGTCATATGATGACCTGATGACCAGTCAGCCGACCCCGCGCAATGCCGGCCATCACGCGCCGCTGGTCAGCGCGCGCTTGTCGGATCGCCTCGCCGCCTTGCTCGGCGAGCAGATCGCCTCGGGCAGTCTGCATCCGGGCGATCGCCTGCCGACCGAAGCGCAACTGGCGCTGACCCATGGCGTATCGCGCACCGTGGTGCGCGAAGCGGTCCATCAATTGCGCTCGCGCGGCCTGTTGCTGTCGCGCCAGGGTTCGGGCGTGTATGTGGCCCAACCGGCACAGCAACGGCCGTTGGTCTTCGATCCGCGCGTGCTCGATTCGGTCGAATCGGTGGTGCATGTGGTCGAGGTGCGCCGCGCGATCGAAGGCGAGATCGCGGCGCTGGCCGCCGCGCGCGCCTCCCGCGCCCAGATCGCCGCGCTCAAGCGCGCATTGGCCGACATCGACCGCGCCGTGCAGGCGGGCGGCGACGGCGTGGCCGAGGACCTGGCCTTTCATCATGCGATCGCCGATGCGAGCGGCAATCCGCAATTCATCCTGCTGCTCGGCTTTCTTGAGCAATACCTGCGCGATGCGATGCGCATCACCCGCGGCAACGAGGCGCGCGAGGCGAGCTTCATGGCGGCGGTGCGCGATGAGCATCGCGCCATCCTCGATGCGATCGCCGCGCACGACGATCGCGCGGCGCGCCGGGCCGCCACGGTGCACATGCAGCGCGCCGCGCAGCGGCTGGCGCAAGGCGGTGTGGTCGCACCGCGCTCGCGCCCGCCGCGGACGGCGCGCCGCGGGGTGGCCGGGTCATGAAGCTGCTCATCACCGGCGGCGCCGGATTTCTCGGTGCGCGGCTCGCGCGCACGCTCTTGCAACGCGGACACTTGAACGGGCGCACGATCACCCGACTGAGCCTGGCCGATCTGATCGCCCCGCCCGCCGACCTGATCGCCGATGCGCGGGTCCAGCCCTGCATCGGCGCGCTCGACGCCCAGGTCGACACCCTCGCCGCGCAAGGCCATGACGGCATCTTCCATCTGGCCTCGGCGGTCTCGGCCGAATGCGAACGCGATTTCGATCTGGGCATGCGTTCCAATCTCGATGCCACCCGCGCGCTGCTCGATGCGCTGCGTGCGAGCGGCGCCTGCCCGCGCCTGGTGTTTGCGAGTTCGGTCGCGGTGTTCGGATCGGACCCGGTGGTGCGTTTGCCCGCCGTGGTGCGCGACGACACCTTGCCCACGCCGCAATCGTCCTATGGCGTGCAGAAATTCATCTGCGAACAACTGATCGCCGAATACACGCGCAAAGGCTATCTCGATGGGCGGACGGCGCGGCTCATGACGGTCGCGGTGCGCCCGGGCCGGCCCAATGGCGCGGCGTCGGGCTTCTTGTCGGGCATCGTGCGCGAGCCGTTGGCCGGGCTCGAAGCGATCTGCCCGGTCGCCCTCGACACCGAGGTGGCCGTGGCATCGCCCGCGCGCACGATCGCCGGACTGATCGCGGTCTTCGAGGCCGAGCGCGACGCCTTCGGCGGACGCACGGCGATGAATCTGCCCGCCCTCACGGTGCGCGTGGCCGACATGCTCGATGCGCTCGAAGCGGTGGGCGGGGCTTCCGCCCGTGCGCGCGTGCGTCTGGTGCCCGATGCCGACATCGCGCGCATCGTCGGCGGCTGGCCGGCGCGCTTCGACGCGCAGCGCGCGCAACGCCTGGGATTGAGCGCCGACCCCGACTTCCGCAGCATCGTGCTGCAGTACGTACAGGACGCGCCGTCGGCAGTGACGGCGCCCCTGCTTGCCCGGTAGTCCAAGCAGTAGCCCATAACCAGACCAGAAGGAGACCAGCATGACGATCAGTTCGATGAAGGCCACGCTCATCGCGGCGGCGCTGTGTGCGTGCGCGGGCGGTGTGTCGGCGCAGACCGTGCTCAAGATCGGGTACGCCACCAGCAAGGAATCGCATTACGGCGTCGGCTCGACGGTGTTCTGCGACGAGATCGAAAAGGGCACGCAAGGCCGCTACAAATGCCAGCAGTTCCCGAGTTCCGCCCTCGGCGGCGAACGCGAGCAGATCGAGGCGGTGCAGCTCGGCACCCAGGACCTGACCAACACCTCGACCGGACCGCTGGGCAATTTCGTGCCCGAAGTGAAGATCGTCGACATCCCCTTCCTGTTTCGCGATTACGACCATGCGCGCAAGGTGATGGACGGCCCGATCGGCCAGGACCTGCTCAAGAAGATGGAAGCCAAGGGGCTGATCGGCCTGGCCTGGACCGAGAACGGCTTTCGGCACATGACGAACAACAAGCATCCGATCGTGCAGGCGAGCGACGCCGCGGGGCTGAAGCTGCGTACCATGGAAAACAAGGTGCACATGGAGGGCTACAAGACCTTCGGCATCCTGCCCACGCCCATGCCCTTTCCCGAGTTGTTCACCGCGCTTCAGCAAGGCACGGTCGACGGCCAGGAAAATCCGATCCCGGTGATTCTTTCGTCCAAGTTCGCGCAAGTGCAGAAGTACCTCTCGCTGACCGGGCATGTGTACTCGCCCGCGGTGCTGTTGTTGTCGCCCAAGGTCTGGAACAGCTTGTCCGACGCCGACAAGAAGGTCTTCGTCGAAGCCGCGCGCAAAGGCGGGGCGGCGCAGCGCAAGAAGGTCAACGACGACGAGAACAACGGCATCGCCCAGCTCAAGAAGGACGGCATGCAGGTGGTGGAGAAGGTCAACGGCGAGAGCTTCCGCAAGGCGGTCGCGCCGGCCTACGCCAACTACGCCAAGGAGTTCGGCGCCGACAGGATCGCCGCGATCCAGGCCGTGAAATGAACCCGCGGGCGGGCAGCGTCCCGCCCATCCCCGGATCGGCGGCGCATGCTGCGCCGCCGATCGTCTCGACCACGGAGCCTTCATGCGTGTCCTGTTCCTGCGTCTGGACCGTTGGCTGACCGGCGCTGCACTCAACCTCGCCTGCGTCTTGCTGGCCGTGATCTGCGGCCTGGGGCTGTGGCAAGTCGTCAGCCGTTTCATCCTGTCGCAGCCATCGACCTGGACCGAAGAATCGATGCGCCGCTTGTTGATCTGGTGCGTGATGCTGGGCGTGGTCGTGGCCTTCCGGCGCGGCGCGCTGGTCTCGGTCGATCTGCTGGTGCGCAAGGCGCGCGGGCGGCTCAATCTGCTGGTGCGCGGCGTCATCACCTCGGCCTCGCTCGTCTTCTTGTGCGTGCTGATCTGGTTCGGCATCGACCTCACCTGGCGCGTGCGCTTCCAGACCTTTGCGAGCATGGACCTGTCGATGAGCTGGGCCTATGCGGCCTTGCCGGTGGGCGCGGCGCTCGCCGTCGTGGCGGTGATCGCGCATCACCTCGATCCGCTCAACGAAGAACTCGAAAGCGCGCTATGAACGCGCGCCCCGACCGGACCTGAGACCGCCATGTCCTTCACCCTGCTCTTCACCATGCTGCTCGCGTTTGCGCTGAGCATCTCGATCGCCGTCGCCATCGGCGGCGCGGCCATGCTCGGCATGGCGTTCTACGACCCCGAGCGTCTGGTGCTGGTCCCCAAGGAGATGTTCACCGCGATCGACAAATTCCCGCTCGCGGCGATTCCCTTCTTCATCCTCGCGGGCAATCTGATGGAGACCGGCGGCATCTCGCGCCGGCTGGTCGATTTCGCGAAATCGCTGGTGGGCGGGGTCCAAGGCGGACTACCCATGACCTGCGTGCTGACCTGCATGATCTTC
>CAYUYC010000255.1:0-4751 GCA_964448945.1 uncultured Burkholderiaceae bacterium | reverse complement strand
GTGGGGCACCAAGGAAGGCATGAACGATTTCGTGAAGATCGCGGAATTCGTGCCCGCCGACGTCAAGAAACTGGCCGAAGACGCCAAGGCCGGCCTCAAGGACGGCACGCTCGCGGTGTTCAAGGGCCCGCTCAAGGACAACGCCGGCAAGGAAGTGCTGGCCAAGGACGTGGTCGCAGACGACGCCTGGATGGGCGCGATCAACTTCTACGTCAAGGGCGTCGAAGGCAAGGTGCCGTCGGGCAAGTGATGCGCCGTGTGCGCGGCGCCGCCCGGCTGTTGCGGGCAGGCCGCGCGCGCTAATCTGCAAGCCGTCCGAGTTCGCGCCCGGGCGGCTTTTTTCTTGTCGTTTCAAGAGGCCGGTTCATGACCATCACGTCCTTGCCCTTCGATCCCGCCGCGATCGCGCCTGAACGCCTGCCGGCCTTGCTGGCGGCCATGCCCAAGGCGGAGTTGCACATCCACATCGAAGGCTCGCTCGAACCCGAACTGATCTTCGCGCTCGCACGGCGCAACGGCGTCGCGCTGGCCTATCCGAATGTCGAGGCCTTGCGCGCGGCCTATGCCTTTTCCGATCTGCAAAGCTTTCTCGACCTGTATTACGCGGGTGCCTCGGTGCTGCTGACCGAAGACGATTTTCATGATCTGGCCTGGGCCTATCTGCAACGCGCGGCGGCCGACCACGTGCGCTGCGCCGAGATCTTCTTCGACCCGCAGACCCATACCGCGCGCGGCGTGGCGTTTGCCACCGTGATCGACGGCCTGACCCGCGCGCTCGAACGCGCGCGCGCCGAGCTGGGCATGACGGTCTCGCTCATCCTGTGCTTCTTGCGCCATCTGAGCGAAGACGACGCCTTCGCGGCGCTCGAAGAAGCGCTGCCCTACCGCGACCGCTACATCGGCGTCGGGCTCGATTCGAGCGAGCGCGGCCATCCGCCCGAAAAGTTCGCGCGCGTGTTCAAGCGCTGCAAGGCGCTCGGGCTGCGGCGGGTTGCGCATGCCGGCGAAGAAGGACCGCCCGACTACATCCGCAGCGCGCTGGATGTGCTGGGTGCCGAGCGCATCGACCATGGCGTGCGTTGCCTCGAAGATCCGGCGCTGGTGGCGCGCCTGGCGCGCGAGCGGGTGCCGCTCACGGTGTGCCCCTTGTCCAATCTCAAGCTGTGCGTGGTGCCGTCGATGCACGCCCACATGCTCGGGCGTTTGCTCGATGCGGGATTGGTCGCGACGGTGAATTCGGACGATCCGGCCTACTTCGGCGGCTATGTCAATGCCAATTACGCCGCCACTTTCGACGCGCTCGGACTGGGGGCCGCCCAGGCGTATGCGCTGGCGCGCAACAGTTTCACCGCGAGTTTTGCCGAGGACCGCGTCAAGCGCCGCCATCTCGATGCGCTCGATGCGTGCTTTGCGCACGCTGCGGGCTGACGAGAAAACGGCCCGCGCCTTTCGGCGCGAGCCGTTCGTCAAGCACTTGGGGGCGCTGACCGCGCGCCCCGACGATCAGAAGTGCGCTTCGAGCTTGATCTGCGGCGTCGAGATCTTGGATCCGGCCAACGAGGGCTGGTTGCCGAACTTGTTCTTGATGTACTGGTAGCCCACGCCGGCATAGAAGGTCTTGGGCGTACCCGCTGCCGAACCGACATCCCACAGCAAGCCGGTATCGAGCCAGGTTTCGGCCGCGGTGTCGCCGCCGAAGCCGTCCTTGCCCTTTTCGCCGGTGTAGTTGGCGAAGCCCTTGAACACCGCGGGCAGTCCGGCATCGAAATTGAAGCTCCAGACCGTGGCGACGCGATAGGTCGGGTCAAAGCTCACGTCCTTGCCGCTGATGCCGTTGTTGTTGTTCTCCTTGTAGTAGAACAGGCCCAGGGTCAGCAGGCCGGGGACGTCGAACTCGACCTTGGGGCCGGCGATGTACTTGATGAGACCGGCGCCGAAGGTGTCGTTCTTGGAGTTGTAGTCGAAGCCGGCCTGAATGCCGATGTCGCGGATCGGGCCGAACTTCATCGGCTTGCCGGTGACTTTCGACAGGCTCAGCGTGTTGCTGTAGACCACATAGACTTCCTGCGCGCCGCGTTCGCTGGGCGAGCCGGTGGACGAACCATGCGCGGGGTTCTTGTTGTCCGAGGTGAGCATGTCCAGCGTGAAGAAGTTGACGCCGTACTTGTAGCCGCCGACATAG
The DNA here is from genome assembly GCA_964448945.1 of uncultured Burkholderiaceae bacterium. Taxonomy (GTDB): domain Bacteria; phylum Pseudomonadota; class Gammaproteobacteria; order Burkholderiales; family Burkholderiaceae_E; genus CAXBRX01. The sequence continues at coordinate 2,569 of CAYUYC010000255.1, read as the reverse complement.
CTCAGGGTCAGGATGTCTTTTTGCACATCGGCCGCATTGCCCGGCTCCTTGTACTTCTCGCCGTAGGTGTAGCCGATATAAGCGTCACTCCAGTCGGCGGCACTTGCGGCGCCTGCCGCACCAGCGAGCAACAGCGCGATCACGGACTGCTTGAAGATGCGCTTCGTCGTCGCTGCGACTTTCGCTTGCTGAACCTGCATGTCTTGCTCCCTTTGGAATCAATTGGTGGCGTGACGCGCAGGCCCACCCCGCGCGACGCATGTCCGAGTGCGAAACGGTGATCGCCAATCGGACGCACGAGGCTTGAGCAATCCCTATGCCACCGTACTGCGATGCGGCCGAGGATGAACTTGCCGAGTCAAGTCACATTGCGAGCGCTGTCGACCTCGATGAACGCACCACGCACGGGCGAGCGCGCCGAAAGCGCCGCCGGCCATGCACGCTTGTAGGGCCGCAAGACCCCGCGCGTGATCAGAACGGCAGTTGCGCGTTGGGCAAGACGGCGCGGATGGCGGTGGCGAATTGCGCCTGGATGCGCGCCAAGGCTTGCGGGGTATCGGCCTCGAAGCGCAGGACGACCACCGGCGTGGTGTTGGACGCGCGCGCCAGGCCGAAGCCGTCGGGGAATTCGGCGCGCACGCCGTCGATGGTGATGACTTCGGTCGCGCCCTCGAACCTGGCGCTCGCGCGCAGGCGCTCGACCAGCGCATGGTTTTCGCCTTCGCCGACCTTGAGTTGCAGCTCGGGCGTGGCGTTGGAATTGGGCAGCGCGTTGAGCACCGCGCTCGGATCGGCGCTGCGGGTGAGGATCTCGAGCAGGCGCGCGCCGGCATACAGACCGTCGTCGAAGCCGTACCAGCGGTCCTTGAAGAAGATGTGCCCGCTCATCTCGCCGGCCAAGGGCGCGCCGGTCTCCTTGAGCTTGGCCTTGACCAATGAATGCCCGGTGCGCCACATGGTCGCGCGCCCGCCGCTGGCGCGCACCACGTCGCCGAGCAGGCGCGTGCATTTGACGTCGAAGATCACCTCGCCGCCGGCATGGCGCGCGAGCACGTCCCGCGCAAACAGCATCATCTGCCGGTCGGGGTAGATGATCTGGCCGTCCTTGGTCACCACGCCCAGGCGGTCGCCGTCGCCGTCGAAGGCCAGGCCCAGTTCGCAATCGGTGGTGCGCAGCACTTCGATCAGGTCCTGCAGGTTCTCGGGGTGGGCCGGATCGGGATGATGGTTGGGGAAGGTCCCGTCGACCTCGCAGTACATCTCGACCACCTCGCAGCCCAGGCCGCGATACAGCGCGGGCGCAAACGCGCCGGCCACGCCGTTGCCGCAATCGACCGCGATCTTGATCGGCCGCGCGAGCTTGACGTCGCCCACGATGCGATCGAGATAGCGCTGGCGCAGATCGGCCGTGGTGTAGCTGCCGGCGCCGCTACTCAAGCGCCCGTCGATCACGCGCTGGCGCAGATCGAGGATGGTGTCGCCGTAGATGGCCTCGCCCGCGATGACCATCTTGAGGCCGTTGTACTCGGGCGGGTTGTGCGAGCCGGTGACCATGACGCCCGACGCGGTGCCGAGCGTGAAGGTGCCGAAATAGACCATGGGCGTGGCGACCACGCCGATGTCGATCACATCCACGCCCGCGGCGCGCAGTCCTTCCGACAAGGCCGCGCTGAGCGCCGGGCCCGACAGGCGTCCATCGCGCCCGATGACGACCGACTGCTCGCCGCGTTCACGCGCGAGCGAGCCGATGGCCCGGCCGATGATGCGCACGTTGTCGGGCGTGAGGGTGTCGGTCACGACGCCGCGGATGTCGTAGGCCTTGAAGATCGATGCGGGAAGCGTGGTCATGGCGGGATCGCTGCGAGAGTCCGGAAGGTGCCCGGTCGAGGGCGGCGCGAGTGTAGCAACCTTCGCCCGGGTGTCGCGCCCTGCACCGGTCGCGCCAACCGGGGCATGCGCGCCGGGTGTGCATTGCTACGCACTTTGCGCCATGCATACCGCGTATGGGTCATACCGCTGCGATCGATGCTCGCTACAATCGCCGCCCACGTCGTCCCCCGCTTCGAACCCCGCATCTCAGTAGGTACAGGCGCTCATGAAACCGATCCGCAAAGCCGTCTTCCCCGTCGCCGGTCTCGGCACCCGCTTTCTGCCGGCCACCAAGGCCATGCCCAAGGAAATGCTGCCGATCGTGGACAAGCCGCTGATCCAGTACGCGGTCGAAGAAGCGATCGCAGCGGGCATCACCGAACTCGTCTTCATCACCGGCCGCCACAAGCGCGCGATCGAAGACCATTTCGACAGTGCGCCCGAGCTCGAAGCCGAACTGGCCGCCAAGGGCAAGGCCGAGTTGCTGGAATCGGTGCGCGGCGTGCTTCCGCCCGGCGTCACCTGCATCTACATCCGCCAGCCGGCCCCCTTGGGTCTGGGCCACGCGGTGCTGTGCGCACGCCCGGTGGTGGGCGACGAGCCCTTTGCGGTGCTGCTCGCCGACGATCTGCTCGACGCCGACGTATCGGTGACCAAGCAACTCGTCGATGTGGCCCACCAGCGTGGCGGCAGCGTGCTC
>CAYUYC010000254.1:0-4801 GCA_964448945.1 uncultured Burkholderiaceae bacterium | reverse complement strand
CGTCGACCGCAAGGCCGGCACGATCACCATCAAGCACGAGCACATCGCGAACATCGGCATGGCGCCGATGACCATGGTGTTCAAAGCGGCCAAGCCGGCCTTGCTCGACGGCGTGCAAAAGGACGACAAGATCCGGTTTCATGCCGAGGAACCCGGCGGCGTGCTGACGGTGACCGCGATCGAGGTGCTGCGCGCCAAGTAGCAACAGCGCACGCCGGCCCGCGCGCCGCGGTTGCCTTGGGGCCCGCGGCGCTTGCATCATGGCGTGCCCTTCACCGCGCGCGCCATGGACCGAACCGAACGCTTCTACCGCATCGACCAGTTGCTGCAGGAACACGGGAGCGTGACGCGCGCGACCTTGCTCGCCGAACTGGGTGTCTCGCTCGCGACCTTCAAGCGCGATCTGGAGTACATGCGCGAGCGTCTGAACGCGCCGATCGAATGGGATCGCGACGCACGCGCCTACCGCTTCGGCACACCGGGCGCCGGGCCGCGCTATGCGCTGCCGGGTTTGTGGTTCAACGCGGCCGAGGCCCAGGCGCTGTTGATGATGCAGCAGTTGCTGACCGGTCTGCAGCCGGGTCTGCTCGATGCGCATGTGGCGCCTTTGCGCGCGCGCCTGCGCGCCATCCTGGGTACCGCCGGTCATGCGCCCGAAGACGTGGAGCGCCGGTTCAAGCTCGCGCATGCGGGTAAACGCGCAGCGCGGCCGCAGCATTTCGAGCTGATCGCGAGCGCCTTGCTGGAGCGACATCGGCTGCATCTGCGCCATTACCACCGCGAACGCGACGAGCATACCGAACGCGATGTGTCGCCGCAGCAGCTCGTGCTCTATCGCGATGCCTGGTACCTCGATGCCTGGTGCCATTGGCGCGGCGCGCTGCGCTCGTTCGCGCTCGATGCGATCGAATCCGCGCATGCCCTGCCCGAGCGCGCACGGCAAGTGAGTGCCGCCGATCTCAAGGCGCATTTTGCGCAGGGCTATGGGATCTTCTCCGGCGCGCGCATCCGGTGGGCGCAATTGCGCTTTGCGCCCGAACGCGCACGGTGGGTCGCGGCCGAGCAATGGCATCCCGACCAGCGCACGCGTTACGACGAACACGGGCGTTACCTGCTCGACCTGCCCTACAGCGACGCGCGCGAACTGATGATGGACATCCTGCGCCACGGCAGCGCGGTCGAGGTGCTCGGCCCGGCCGAGTTACGCCGCGCCGTCGCCGATGAACTCGCGCGTGCGCGCTCGATCTACGCTTGAGCCATGCGGGCTCATGAAACCTGCGCGACAACTGCGTGAAACCCTGGGGCGCGTTGCGCCGACGCGATCTGCGCGCCGATCTTTCGGAGTAAAGTTCCGGCGGCTCCTCCCGAAGTTGGATGACGAACAATGCCGATGGAACAACCGGACGTGGTGTGGCGGGCGCCTTTTCCGGCTGCACTGATCACGCCCGGGCTCTCCCGAACGATCGCTCTCAATCCCGCGGCGCAGGCGGTGTTCGGCGACGCATGCGCGCGGTTTTCCGCCGTGCTGGACACGCAATGCGCCGGTGACGACGCGGTCGAGTTCGACTTCGATCGCTGGCGGGTGCGCGCCGACCCCATGCCCGCCGATGCCGCGGCCCAGCGCGTGGTGTGGCTGGAACTCAGTCCGATCGCGGCCGCTGGCCACGGCGCGTCAGCCGAACAACTTTCGCTGGCACTGGGTCTGGCCGGTGTTGCCTTGTGGCGGCACGACCTGACCACCGGCTTGTTCGAATGGAACGATCACGCGAGCACGCTGATCGACGCGGCCGGGCATACCGAACTGCCCAGCGACCTCGAAGCGGTGCGCAATCTCGTCCACCCCGACGATCGGCACATCGTCGTCGAAGCGCACGAACGTGCGCTGGCGACCAACGAGCCCGTCAGCGCCGAATGCCGGGTGCAATGTGCCGACGACAACGAGACCCGCTATGTGCTGAGCCGCCGCGTCGCGCAACGCGATGCCAACGGGCGCGCGATCGGCGTGCTGGGTGTCGTCATCGACGTCACCGACAGCGCGCTCGCCAAACTCGAACTCGCACGCCTGGCCGATCGCCTGCGTCTGGCCACCGTCGCCGCCCACCTGGGCATCTGGGATTGGGACTTGCTGACCAATCAGCAAGTCTGGGACGAACAACTGCGCCGCATCTACGGCGTGGGCGAGAGTTGGCAGAACACCTCGATCGAGGCCTGGTACGCGCTCGTGCATCCGCGCGATGCCGACGATGCGCTCGACGACATGCTGCGTTCGGCGCGCGACGGCACGGCTTACGAATCGGCCTTTCGCATCATTCGCCCCGACGGACAGGTACGGCATCTGCTCGCGCGCGGCACCATCTACCGCGATGCGCAAGGTCATCCGATCCGCTTGGTCGGCGTGAATTGGGACGTGACCGATCGGCGCGTCGCCGAGAAGGCGGTGACCGAGGCGATGGACCGTCTGCAGCTCGCGACCAGCGCGGCAGGCATCGGCATCTGGGAACACGACGTGCGCGCGGGCGCATCGGTCTGGAGTCCGCAGATGTATACCTTGTTCGGCGTCACCGATCAGCTCGGCGCGAATCCGCAATCGATCTGGAACGCCGCGCTGTACGAAGAAGACCGGCCGTTGCTGGCCTCGGCCAAGGCCAGCGCGATCCGCCGCCGCGAGCCTTATCAGACCGAGTTCCGCATCCATTGGCCCGACGGCTCGACACGCTGGCTGGCCGCGCGCGGCATGGTGCAGTTCGACGAAGCCGGGCAGCCGATCAAGCTCATCGGCGTGAACTGGGACATCACCGAAGAACGCCTGACCGAAGAAGCGGTGCGCGCCAAGGAAGCGGCCGAGCGCGCGAGCCGCGCGAAGTCGGAATTTCTGTCGCGCATGAGCCATGAATTGCGCACTCCGCTCAACGGCATCCTGGGCTTTGCGCAATTGCTCGCCAGCGACGAACGCAAGCCCTTGCTGCCCGAACAGCGCGCGCGCCTGCAGCGCATCGAGGATGCGGGTTGGCATTTGCTCGCCCTGATCAACGACCTGCTCGATCTGTCGCGCATCGAAAGCGGCTCGCTCACCCTCAACATCGAGTCCGTCGATCTCGACGAGGCCGCGACCGAGGTGATCTCGCTGCTCGGTCAATCGGCGGCCGAAGCCGGCGTCGAGGTCTCCTTGATCAAACGCATCGGCCGCACCACCTGCGCACGCGCCGACACCTTGCGCGTGCGGCAGGTGCTCACCAATCTGTTGTCGAACGCGATCAAGTACAACCGTTACGGCGGCACGGTGACGATCGGCAGTTTCGATCCGCGCCCGGGCTTCGTCGGCCTGAGTGTGCGCGACACGGGGCTGGGCATGACCCCGGCGCAGCGCGAGCATCTGTTCCAGCCCTTCAATCGCCTGGGACGCGAAACCTCGGATGCGCAAGGCACCGGCATCGGTCTGGTGATCGCCAAAGGGCTGGTCGAGCAAATGGGCGGCAGCATCGCGGCCGATTCCACGGCGGGCGTGGGCACCGAGTTCCGTGTCGAGCTGCCGAGCGCCGATGCCGCGCGCGCGGTGGTGACCGCAGCGCCGGTCGCCACCGTGACCGAGCGCCGCGATATCAGCGGCACCGTGCTTTACATCGAGGACAACCCGCTCAATGCGATGGTGGTCCAGGAATATCTGAGTTATCGGCCGGGCGTGCGCTACTTGCACGCGCCCGACGGCGCCACCGGGCTGCGCATGCTCAAGGAGACCACGCCCGAGCTCTTGCTCATCGACATGAACCTGCCCGACATGTCGGGCAGCGAAGTGCTCGAACGCGCGCGCGCCAGCGGGCACATGCCCGGGCATTGCGTGGTGCTGTCGGCCAATGTGCTGCCCAACGACATCGCGCGTGCACGCGGCGAGGGCTTCGACGATTACTGGACCAAGCCGGTGACGATCACCGACTTCCTGCGCGGCATCGACACGATGCTCGCGCGTTCGCACTAGCCTCGGGGTCAGGCCGGCGGCGCGCCCGCTTCGGCGGGGATTCTCTGCGCCGCGGCAATGACTTCGGCGAGTTCGATCTCGAGCTCGGCGACCAGCGCCTCGATTTCGCTGTCGGGAGCGTGGTGGCGCAAGGCCGCGTCCAGACGCGCGGCGGTGTCCTGCACCAGTGCCGCGCCGATGGCGCCCGACGATCCCTTGAGCGAATGCGCGCGTCGGCGCGCCTCTTCGGTATCCCCGCGCGCGACTGCCGCGCGGATCGCGGCCGCGTCGCCCGCATGGACGTCGACGTACTTGCGCAGGATGCGCAGATACAACTCGATATTGCCCGCGATGTTGCGCAGACCCGCTTCGGTATCCAGACCCGGCACCGCGCGCAAGCGTGCGACGCGAACGTCGGGAATGGTTTCGACCACGCTGTGCCGGGGCGCCTCGACACTGCGGCGCCGGCTCGCGCGCAGCCAGCGTGCGAGCACCCCGAACAGCGCATCGGGATTGACCGGCTTGGCGATGTGATCGTTCATGCCGGCATCGAGACAGCGTTTGCGGTCTTCGCCGAACACGTTCGCGGTCATCGCGAGGATGGGCACGGCCGCGCCGCGGGCGGTGGCGCGGATCGCGCGCGTCGCATCGAGTCCATCCATCTCGGGCATCTGCATGTCCATCAGGATGACGTCGTAATCGTTCTGCGCGGCGAGTGCGACCGCGCGTGCGCCGTTCTCGGCAAGGTCCGGCGCGAGGCCGACCCGGCGCAGCAATTCGAGCGCCACCACCTGATTGACCGGATTGTCTTCGGCGAGCAGCACGCGCGCGTTGCGATGATCGCGCATC
>CAYUYC010000253.1:0-4802 GCA_964448945.1 uncultured Burkholderiaceae bacterium | reverse complement strand
AATTGCGAGACCAGCCGCCGGATGATCATGTCGGCCTCGATCTCCGAATCGTCGACCAGGGCGAGCTTGTCGATGTTGATCGTCTTGCGCGCGTAATCGACGCTTTCTTGCGGGCGCATCGACACGCGGTCGCGCACGATGGTCGCGATCGATTGGCGGAACTCTTGCTCGATGCGTTCGCGATTGGCGCGCACCAGGCCGTAGGCGTCGAGGATGCGCGACTGGCGCAGACGGTCGGTTTCGCGCTCGGCCTCGGAGAACAATTCTTCGACAATGCGTGGAAAGACGTCGTTGAAGCAACGCGCAAACGTGTCGATCGCGAGATCCACGGTTTCTTCGAGTTCCTTGGCCGCTTTGGCCTTGGACCCAGGCACGGTGGACGCAGGCTGGGAAGGAGGTTGTGTCATATTCTTTGAGTGTGCCCGACCTCCCATTGTTCGCCAATTGGATTTCGTCAAACGTGATTGACTTCACAGCCTTTGCTGGAGGAATTGTTGTCGCGCCCGTCTCTTGACCCCACGCATCATTCCCTTTTTGCTCGCAATGTCAGGCGCCTGAAGACGCAGTCTTGGGTCATCCGTGGCGCACGCGCGCTGGCCGCGTTCTTGTGCGGGGCATCGTTGGCGTGCGGGGCCATGGCCCGGGATGCGGCGCCGTTGCCCGCACCCGTGGCCGAGGCCGCGATGCGCGCCAAGCTCGGTCCGCGCGATGCGAGTTTCTTCGTGCAGGAGATCGGGGTCGACAAACCGATCGTGTCGGTCCAGGCGGACCTGGTGCAGAACCCCGCCTCGACGATCAAGCTGGTGACCACGTTTGCCGCGCTCGAGTTGCTCGGGCCCGCATACACCTGGAAGACGCAGTTCGTGACCGCCGCGCCGATGAACGGCGACGTGCTCGAAGGCGACCTGCATGTGCGCGCCAGCGGCGACCCCGCGTTCTTGTGGGAGCACCTATGGTTTGTGCTGCGCGACTTGCGTGCGCGCGGTGTGCGCGAGATTCGCGGCGATCTGATCGTCGATCGGTCGATCTTCGAGCCGATCGTCCATGACGACGGTGCGTTCGATGGTGACCGACTGCGCGCTTACAACGTCGGGCCCGACGCATTCCTGTTCAACTACAAGGCGAGCGCGTTTCGCTTCTTCCCACTCGACGATCGGGTCGTCGTCGAGATGGAGCCGCGCGCGGCCAATGTCGAGCCGCGCATCGATCTGCAGCTGGTGGACGGACCGTGTCTGGATTGGCGCGCGCGCATGCAAGCCGATTTCAGCGATCTGCTGCATCCCGCGTTCATCGGCGAATACCCGCGCGATTGCGGGCCGCGGATCTGGTACGCCAACCTGTGGCCGCACGATGAATACGTCCGTCAGGCTTTCGTCGAGCTTTGGGGCGAACTCGGCGGACGGGTGCGCGCGGATTTCGCCGTGCGCGCGGGGCCGATCCCCGAGGGGGCGCGGCTGCTGGCAGAGCGCACCTCCGCGCCGCTGGCCGAGCAGATTCGCGAGATCAACAAGTTCTCGAACAATGTGATGGCGCGCCAACTGTTTCTGGCCATGGGCGGCGATCTGAACGGCGCGCCGCGATCCGCCGAAGGCGCGCGTAGGAACATCGTGGCCTGGTTGAGTGCGAAAGGGATCGACACGACGCCCTTGGTGCTCGAGAACGGCTCGGGCCTGTCGCGCGTCGAACGCACGTCCGCGCATATGCTCGGGGCGGTGTTGCAGGCCGCCTATCGCAGCCCGGTGATGCCCGAGTACATGGCGTCGCTGCCGATTCTCGGTCTGGACGGAACGATGCGCCGGCGTTTGAAGAACGAGGCGATGATGGGCTCGGCGCACATCAAGACCGGCTCCCTGGCCGATGCGCGCGCAGTCGCCGGGTATGTGCTGGCGGCGTCGGGTCGGCGCTATGTGGTGGTGTCGATCGTCAACGGGCCGCGTGCCATCGGCGCGCAATCGGTGCATGACGCGCTGTTGCGCTGGGTGTATTCGGAAGGCTGAGGTGCGAGGCATACGCCCGGGATGCCGCCGGGCCTCGGTGCCTGCCGCGCCGGTGTCTTTCAGGCCGGCCGATTGCGCACGCGGACGATGACGTCGACTTCCTCGAGCGCTACGCCTGCCGGCAAGGTCGGCGTGCCGAGGACTTGCATCTGCTCGGCGCTGATGTCGGTCACGGCGCCGGTGTCGGCGTTGTAGAGATGGAAATGCGCCGAGGTGTTCGAGTCGTAGACGATGCGTTGAGGGTCCACTAGCAACTCCCGAATCAATCGCTTCTCGCAGAAAAGCCCCAACGTGTTGTAGACCGTCGCGCGCGAAACGCTCGAGACGGTTTCATGCACTTGCGCGTAGACCTGTTCGGCAGTCAGATGCACCGGGCGCGTCAACATGACGCGCGCAATCGCCACGCGCGGCAGTGTCGGCGGAATGCCCGCTTGGCGCAGTTTTTCGGTTGCTTCAAGGATGGTCAGCAGGTGCATGGACGTGGTTCGGCGATGGTGCCGCCGTGCGGCGCACGGCGGCGATTCACAGCGGATTATTCAAAAGGCTTCGGACGCGGCGTCGCATTCGTCGAAGCCGGCAGGATGGGCAGCGCAAACTTGGGTTGCTCGCCCGTCAGCGTCTTCAAGAAGGCAACGATCTTGGCATTCTCATCGGCCGAGAACTGCTTGCCAAGCTGCAAACGCCCCATGGTGTCGACGGCTTGCTCCAATGTGGCGGCTTCGCCGTCATGGAAGTACGGGTAGGTGAGTTCGACATTGCGCAATGTCGGCACCTTGAAGTTGAAGCGATCGGCATCCTTGCCGGTCACCGCCGCGCGTCCGACCGCTTCGCTCTTGGTCTTGTACGGCTCGACCACGCCCATCTTCTGGAAGGTGGTCCCGCCGAACGCCGCGCCGTTATGGCAGGCAACGCATCCACTGTCCTTGAACAACTGGTAGCCGGCGACTTCCTGCGCGGTGAGTGCCTTCTTGTTGCCCTTGAGCCATTGGTCGAACCGCGCATTGGGCGTGACCAGCGTTTCTTCGAAGGCGGCGATGGCGAGCGTGACTTTGCCGATGTCGACCTTGTCGACGCCAAACACTCGCTTGAATTCACCGACGTAGGCCGGGATCGATTGCAGCACGTCGACCGCAAGCTCATGCGTGAATGCCATTTCGCCCGGATTGGCGATCGGACCGCCGGCTTGTTCTTTCAGGTCCTTGGCACGGCCGTCCCAGAACTGCGCCACGTTGAGGCTGGAGTTCAACACCGTCGGCGCATTGATCGGGCCTTGCTTCCAATGATCGCCGATGGAGGTCTTCAGGTTGTCGGTGCCGCCCATGCTCAGGTTGTGACAGGAGTTGCACGAGATGAAGCCCGAGCGGGACAACCGCGGATCGAAATAGAGCTTCTTGCCGAGTTCGACCAATGCGGCATCTTTGACGACGGCCGGCTTGATGGGGGCCACCGGTTCCGGTGCACCGGCTGCTGCCCATGCACCGCCGACGACCGACATCAACACCAGACCGCTCGCGAGTGATTGGATTTTTTTCATGGTGCTCACGCTCCACTTGGAAGAGGGATGACGTTCACCGGCAAGGCCGGTGATGATTCCCGATGAAGTTTCGTTCTATCAATTAGACGAAATCTAAATCGTGGACGGATTCCGCCATGCAAGGCGGGCGCTGGGGTTGATTTCGGTCATGTGGCACCGTCTTTGGCCGGCTCGCGCAACGATCGTCGTCGGAGCGCGACCAGATCGGAACACGGCGGTTGCGAAGGTGCGTCCATTGCGCTAGCTCGCTTGGTGCGAGCCAGGCGTCGGCTGCCGCGACGTGATCGCGGCAGCGCAATCGGGGGATCAGTCGAGATTCATCTCGCGCCAAAGCGCGTCGACGCGTTGTTTGACCTGCGCATCCATGGTGATCGCGCGTCCCCACGCCCGTGTGGTTTCGCCCGGCCATTTATTGGTTGCATCGATCCCCATCTTCGATCCCAGGCCGGAAACCGGGGACGCAAAGTCGAGGTAATCGATCGGCGTGTGGTCGACGAGCACGGTGTCGCGCGTCGGGTCCACGCGCGTGGTGATTGCCCAGATGACTTCCTTCCAGTCGCGCAGATCCACGTCCTCATCGACCACGACGATGAACTTCGTGTACATGAACTGGCGCAGGAAACTCCATACGCCGAACATCACGCGCTTGGCATGACCGGGATAGCTCTTGCGCATCTGGACGATCGCCATGCGGTACGAGCACCCCTCGGCCGGTAGATAGAAGTCGGTGATCTCCGGGAATTGCTTGCGCAGGATGGGCACGAACACTTCATTGAGTGCCACGCCGAGCACCGCCGGTTCATCGGGCGGCTTCCCGGTGTAGGTGCTGTGATAGATCGGATTGCGTCGCATGGTGATGCGCTCGATCGTGAATACCGGGAACCACTCCTGCTCGTTGTAATAGCCGGTGTGGTCGCCGAACGGGCCTTCCAACGCATGCGCGTAGCCGTCGATCGATTTGATGGGAACGCCCGATTCCGAGGTGGACGTGGAGCCTTCGGGCATCGGTTCCAGGAATCCTTCGAGCACGATTTCGCTGGTCGCCGGCACCTGAAGGTCGTGAGAGATGCATTTGACGACCTCGGTCCGCGCGCCGCGCAGCAGGCCCGCAAATTGGTACTCCGACAAGGTGTCCGGGACCGGCGTGACCGCACCCAGCGTGGTGGCCGGATCGGCGCCGATGGCCACCGCGACGGCAAAGCGCTTTCCGGGCTGCGCCAATCGAAAGTCCCGGAAATCCAACGCACCGCCCCGATGCGCCAGCCAACGCA
>CAYUYC010000252.1:2368-4802 GCA_964448945.1 uncultured Burkholderiaceae bacterium | reverse complement strand
ACGTTGGTCCAATGCGCGGCGAGTTGCCCGCGCATTGGACCAACGTCGCACGCCAGATGCTCGACGCGGCGCTCGCGATCGACGCGCCGACCGCGACCCGCAAATCCTCGCAACAAATGCTCGAGGTTCTGGTCGCGCAATTGCCCGAATTGCTCGGCGGTTCGGCCGATCTGACCGGCTCGAATCTGACCGCGGCCAAGGCCAGTGTCGCCCTGCATACCGCGGGCCAAGCTGCGGCCAACTATCTGTCGTACGGCGTGCGCGAATTCGGCATGGCCGCGGTGATGAACGGGCTCGCGCTGCACGGCGGCTTCATCCCTTACGGCGGCACCTTCGCGGTCTTCTCCGACTATGCGCGCAATGCGATCCGCATGAGCGCGCTCATGCACCAGCCGGTCGTGCATGTGCTGACTCATGATTCGATCGGTCTGGGCGAAGACGGGCCGACCCATCAACCGGTGGAGCATGCAAGCAGCCTGCGCGTGATTCCCAACCTCGATGTCTGGCGCCCGTGCGACGGCGTCGAGACCGCGGTGGCCTGGAGCGTGGCGATCGAGCGCCGCACGGCGAGCGCGCACACTGGCGGCTGTGGCCCGTCGGCCTTGCTCTTGTCGCGCCAGAACCTCGCCCAACGGGTGCGCAACCCGGCGCAAGCCGCGCTCGCGCGGCTGGGCGGCTATGTGCTGTCCGAGGCCAACGGCCAGATGGCCGCGATCATCCTCGCGACCGGGTCGGAAGTGGGGATTGCGATCGATGCGCAAGCCTTGCTGGCCGCGCAAGGCATCGCGGTGCGCGTGGTCTCGATGCCGTCGACCTCGGTCTTCGATCGGCAAAGCGCGAGCTACCGCGACACCGTGCTGCCCTATGGCGTGCCGCGTGTGGCGGTCGAAGCCGGTCACCCCGATTTCTGGCGCAAATACGTCGGGCTCCAGGGGGCGGTGGTCGGTCTTGCACGCTTTGGCGAATCGGCACCGGCGGGCGCCTTGTACGAGCATTTCGGCATCAATGCCGACGCGGTCGCGGCCGCGGTGTTGCGTGTGATTCCGCCTACGCGCATGCGCGGCGAGGCCGAGCGTGCGCCGCTGGATGCGCACATCGTGCTGTCGGCCAACTGAGCGGGGCGGTGATGTTCGATCTGGTCATCTTCGATCTCGACGGCACCCTGGTCGACACCGCACCCGAGATCGCCGACGCGGTCAACGCCTTGCTCGCCGAGCAGCGCTTTTCACCGGTGCCGCCGGCGCAGGTGCGCGCGTGGATCGGGCTGGGCACGCGCGAATTGCTCGGGTTTGCGCTCGCGCACGTCTTGCATCTGCCGCCGGCCGATGCGCGCATCGGCGCCGAACTCGATCGTTACATGCCCGACTTCGAGCGCCATTACCTGGCGGCCTGCGGCACGCGCAGCCGCACCTACCACGATGTCGAGCACACCCTCGATGCCTTGCGCGCCCAGGGCGTGCGGCTGGCGCTCGCGACCAACAAGGAAGAACGCTTCACTTTCGCGCTGCTCGACCGGCATCGTTTGCGCGATTACCTCGACCTCGTGGTCTGCGGCGACACGCTGGCCGCGAAGAAGCCCGACGCGATGCCGATCGCGCATTGCATGCGGCGCCTGGGCATCGACGCGGCGCACACCCTGATGGTCGGCGATTCCGAGATCGACATCGCCACCGCACGTGCGGCGGGCGTAGCGGTCTGGGCCGTGCCCTATGGCTACAACCACGGCCGCCCGATCGTCGATGCCCGGCCCGATCGCGTCATTCCCACCATCGACGACGTCGCACGCTGCATCGGCGAGCAACGCGCGGCCGCTTATTCCTGATCCATTCCGGAGACTTCAATGGCTTTGATTTCGCTGCGTCAATTGCTCGACCACGCGGCCGAGCACGGTTACGGCCTGCCCGCTTTCAACATCAACAACATGGAGCAGATCCACGCGATCATGCAGGCCGCCGATGAATGCGACAGCCCGGTGATCCTGCAGGCCAGCGCCGGTGCGCGCAAATACGCGGGCGAACCCTTCCTGCGCAAGCTCGTCGAAGCGGCGGTCGAGATGTACCCGCACATTCCGGTGTGCATGCACCAGGACCATGGCGCCTCGCCCGCGGTCTGTCAGCAATCGATCCGCTCGGGCTTTTCGAGCGTGATGATGGACGGCTCGCTGCGCGAAGACATGAAGACGCCCGCGAGCTATGACTACAACGTCGCGGTCACGCGCCGGGTGGTCGACATGGCGCATGCGGTCGGCGTCTCGGTCGAAGGCGAACTGGGCTGCCTGGGCTCGCTCGAGACCATGCGCGGCGACAAGGAGGATGGCCACGGCGCGGAGGGCACGATGACGCGCGAGATGCTCCTGACCGATCCGGACCAGGCCGCCGACTTCGTGAAGCGCACGCAGCTCGACGCGCTTGCGATCGCGATCGGCACCTCGCAC
>CAYUYC010000252.1:0-2358 GCA_964448945.1 uncultured Burkholderiaceae bacterium | reverse complement strand
GCGCAATTGCTGACCGACCCCGACGAGGCGGCGGCCTTCGTCGACGCGACCGGCGTCGATGCGCTCGCGATCGCGATCGGCACCAGCCATGGCGCCTACAAATTCACCCGTCCACCGACCGGTGAGATTCTCGCCATCGATCGCATCCAGGCGATCCATGCGCGCATTCCCGACACCCATCTGGTGATGCACGGCAGTTCGAGCGTGCCGCAGGAATGGCTGGCCATCATTCGCGAATACGGCGGCGAGATCAAAGAGACTTACGGCGTGCCGGTCGAGCAGATCGTGGCCGGCATCCGCCACGGCGTGCGCAAGGTCAACATCGATACCGACATCCGTCTGGCGATGACCGGCGCGATGCGCAAGCTCATGGGCGACAAGCCAGAGGAATGGGATCCGCGCGCGTTCTTCAAGGCTGCAACCGCCGCCGCGCGTGCGATCTGCACCTCGCGCTTCGAAGCCTTCGGCTGCGCCGGGCGCGCCGCCAACATAACCGTGCTGCCGCTCGAGCGCATGGCGGCGCGCTACGCACAAAGCCAGGCGCGCGCGGCCGTGCATTGACGCGGCCGGGCGGGCACGCGCATGCCTGGCGCCGCGGCGCTGCGCGCCATCATCTTCGATGTCGATGGCACGCTCGCCGAGACCGAGCGCGACGGCCATCGCGTCGCCTTCAACCGCGCCTTTGCCGATGCCGGGCTCGACTGGCATTGGTCGAGCGCGGTCTATGGCGAACTGCTGGCGATCGCCGGCGGCAAAGAGCGCATCGCGCACTGGTGGCGGCGCATCGACCCGCAGGCTGCCGCCGCAGCCGATGCCGATGCATGCATCCGTGCGCTGCACGCAGACAAGACGCGGCATTACACGGCCTTGGTCGCATCGGGCGAAATCCGCTTGCGAGCCGGTGTCGCGCGCCTGATCGGCGAAGCGCGCGAGCGCGGGATCCGTCTTGCGATCGCGACCACCACCACGCTCGACAATGTGCAGGCCTTGCTGAGTGCCACCCTGGATGCTCAGGCGGCAAGCGGATTCGAGTGCATCGGCGCGGGCGACGTGGTGCGCGCCAAGAAGCCCGCTCCCGACATCTACGCCTGGGTCTTGCGCCGCATGCGATTGGCGCCGCAGCAATGCCTCGCGATCGAGGATTCCGCGATCGGGCTGCGCGCGGCGTACGCAAGCAGGCTACAGACAGTGGTGACGACATCGGACTACACTGCCCGGCAATGTTTCGACCACGCGCTTGCAGTACTCGATGGTCTGGGCGAACCCGATGCGCCGGCCCAAGGCCGTGCGTTGCACGGCGCTTGGCGCGGCTGCGTCGACCTCGCCACGATCGGCGCCTGGCGCGACGCGTACGCGCATTCACCGGCATCCACCTGACACCAAGCTTGCGCCGCGCATCGAGCGTGCGGTTACGCACGCATCCTGCGCGTTCGCGTTTACAGGCGTATCGCCGCTGGATACCCTTGGGAGTATCAATCGACCGGGTGGTGCGACAGTGCCGTGCGCCCGGCCCGCAGTTCAATTCGCACTGAGAGACGAGGGAAGCGATGGCACATATCGTGGTGATGGGAGCAGGAATCGGCGGCATGCCGATGGCCTATGAGATGAAGGCACTGGCGCGGCCCGAAGACCGGATCACGGTCGTGTCGTCGCAGCCCAAGTTTCACTTCGTGCCCTCCAACCCGTGGGTCGCCGTCGATTGGCGCAGCCGCGAAGACATCGAACTCGACATCGCGCCCGCGCTCGCGCGCAAGGGCATCGACTTCATCTGCAAGTCGGTCAAGCGTGTGCACGCCGAGCGCAATCAGCTCGAACTCGACGATGCCAGCCTGCTCGATTACGACTATCTCGTGATCGCCACCGGACCCAAGCTCGCTTTCGACGAGATCGAAGGCCTGGGGCCGCAAGGGCACACGCATTCGGTCTGCCATGTCGACCATGCGGTGGTGTCGTCGTCGGCATGGATGGACTTCGTCAAGAACCCCGGCCCGATCGTGGTCGGTGCGGTGCAAGGCGCGTCGTGCTTCGGTCCGGCCTATGAGTACGCGATGATCATGGAGACCGATCTGCGCCGCCGCATGATCCGCGACAAGGTGCCGATGACCTTCGTCACCTCCGAGCCCTACATCGGCCATCTGGGCCTGGGCGGCGTCGGCGATTCCAAGGGCATTCTCGAATCCGGCTTTCGCAGCAAGCACATCAAGTGGATCTGCAATGCCAAGGTCAGCAAGATCGAGTCCGACCGGATGTACGTGACCGAGCACGATGAAGACGGCAAGCCCAAGAAGGACCATGTGCTGCCGTTCAAGTACTCGATGATGCTGCCGGCCTTCAAGGGCGTGGACGCGGTGTTCGGCA
>CAYUYC010000251.1:0-4809 GCA_964448945.1 uncultured Burkholderiaceae bacterium | reverse complement strand
GAGTAGAAATTCTTGACGTCGTGCTGGACGAAATAGGCCTGGATGTCGCCCATCACCTTCAAGCTGAACTCGGTGCTGAACAAGCAGGTGTTCTGGCCCTGGTCTTCCTTGAGGATGTCGGCCTGCACCGTGCCGCGCACCGTCGCAAGCGTCCAGCACTTGATCTTTTCGACCTCGTCGTCGGTCGGGGTGCGGCCGTTGTCGGCCTCGAATTTCGCGAGCTGTTGATCGATCGCCGCGTTCAGATACATCGCGAGGATGGTCGGCGCCGGGCCGTTGATCGTCATGCTCACGCTGGTGTTGGGCGCGCACAGATCGAAGCCGTCGTAAAGCACCTTGAGGTCGTCGAGGGTCGCAATGCTGACGCCCGAATTGCCGATCTTGCCGTAGATGTCGGGCCGCAGCGCGGGGTCGTTGCCGTAGAGCGTGACCGAATCGAAGGCGGTCGACAGCCGTTTGGCCGGCATGCCTGCGCTGACGAGCTTGAAGCGCTTGTTGGTACGAAACGCATCGCCCTCGCCCGCGAACATGCGGGTCGGATCTTCGCCTTCGCGCTTGAAGGCGAAGACGCCCGCGGTGTACGGATAGGCGCCCGGCACGTTCTCGAGCAACAGCCATTTGAGCTGTTCGCCTTCGTCCTCGAAGCGCGGCAGCGCAACCTTGCGGATCTTGGTGCCCGACAAGGAAGTGTTGACGAGCTTGGTGCGCACCTCCTTGTCGCGGATCTTCACCACATAGTCGTCGCCGGCATACGCGCGCTGCAGATCGGGCCACATCGCGAGCAGCTTCTTGGCATGCGCATCGAGCCTGGCGTCGCGCTCGGCTTCGAGGGCGGACAACGGGGCAACCAGATCGGCGCCACCCGCGGCAGCACCCGCAGCCGCTTCCCCCTTGGCTGCCGCGCCCGCATGCGCGCCCTTGCCTTCGGCCGCGAGCAGCGCACGCGCGGTGCGCAACGCCTGACGTTCGCGCGCGATCCGGCTTTGCGCGAGCGCGTGCCGTTTGTAGCCGCGCACCGTCTCGGCGATCTCGGCCAGATAACGCGTGCGCTGGGCCGGGATGATGGGCACTTGATGGGTCGAATGGCGGGTGTGCACGACGGGCAGCCGCGATTCGCCGGTCGTGAGGCCCAGCCCCCGCAAGCGCGCGAGCAATGCCTGATAAAGCGCCGTCACGCCGTCGTCGTTGAAGCGCGCGGCCATGGTGCCGAACACCGGCATGTCCTCGGGCCGTTTGTCGAAGGCTTCCTTGTTGCGCTGAACCTGTTTGGCCACATCGCGCAAGGCATCGGCCGCGCCCTTGCGGTCGAATTTGTTGATCGCGACGAAATCGGCAAAGTCGAGCATGTCGATCTTTTCGAGCTGGCTCGCCGCGCCGTATTCGGGCGTCATCACATAGAGCGATACATCCACATGCGGCACGATGGCCGCATCGCCCTGGCCGATGCCCGAGGTCTCGACGATGATCAGGTCGAAGCCCGCAACCTTGCAGGCCGCGATCACATCGGGCAAGGCGGCCGAGATTTCGCTGCCGGTGTCGCGCGTCGCGAGCGAGCGCATGAAGACCCGCGCGCCCTGGGCCCACGGACCGATGGCATTCATGCGGATGCGGTCGCCGAGCAGCGCGCCGCCGCTTTTGCGCCGCGATGGATCGATCGACACCACCGCGATGTTCAGCGCATCGCCCTGGTCCAGACGCAGGCGGCGGATGAGTTCATCGGTCAACGACGACTTGCCCGCGCCGCCGGTGCCGGTGATGCCGAGCACCGGGGTGCCGAGCGCATCGGCGCGCAGATGCAAGGCCTGGCGCAGTGCCGGCGTGACCGGATTGCCGCCGGCCGGATGTTCGGCGCCTGCTGCGGTTTCGAGCGCGGTGATCAATTGCGCGAGCGGCCGATGGTCGGCGGTACTCAGCGCGTCGAGCGTGGCCGGCGCATGCGGTGAAAGATCGTGGTCGCATTCGGCGATCATCCAGCCGATCATGCCTTGCAGCCCCAGGCGTTGGCCGTCTTCGGGGCTGAAGATCTTGGCGACGCCATAGGCTTCGAGCTCGGCGATTTCCTCGGGCACGATCACCCCGCCGCCGCCGCCGAAGACCTTGATGTGAGCACCGCCCTGGGCACGCAGCCGGTCGATCATGTACTTGAAGAATTCGACATGGCCGCCCTGGTAGCTCGACACCGCGATGCCTTGCGCGTCTTCGTTGAGCGCCGCGGTCACGATCTCGTCGACCGAGCGGTTGTGCCCGAGATGGATCACCTCGGCGCCCATGCTTTGCAGAATGCGCCGCATGATGTTGATCGACGCGTCATGGCCGTCGAACAGGCTGGCCGCGGTCACGAAACGGACCTTGTGCGTGGGGCGGACGGCAGCGAGCTTCTTGCTTTCGGACAGATCGGTCATGGCGCGGATCCCGGTCGATGCGTGGCACAGTCGAGCAGCCTACGTCGCGCGCACCGCAAAGGACAGTTGCGCCGCAACGTGGCGTCGAGGTCGCCGGACGTTACGTGACGTTTACGTAAACGTCAACCGCGCGCGCGACATTCCCCCACGGCACCGCGCCGCCAAGAAAACGGGCGCGCATCGGTCACCCGATGCACGCCCTTGGACGGCGCGCCGCGCGGCGCGGCCGCAGTTCGCCGCCGCGCTCAGCGCAGTTTGATGGCGATGGCGGTCAGCATTTGCGCGGTGGTGTCGTAGACGCCGACCACCTGCACGGTCTTCGTGTCGAGCGTGGCCGCGTCCACGCCCTTGAAGAAGGTGGTGTCGGTCCAGTGCACGGTGATCGGACCACTCGGCGTACCGCTGCCGCTGCTACTGCTGCTGCCCATGGTGCCGGACGGGGTCAGCACGAAGGTCTTGGCGCTCAGATCGACCTGGCCTGCGACGCCGCGCCGTTCGATCACCGAAACGCCCGGGCTCATGTCGTCGCACTTCACCTTGGTCGCGACGAGCTTCGGCCCGCTTGCGATGTTGCCTTCGACCTCGACGAACAACCCGTCGCCCAACGCGGTGGTGCCGGTCGGGCAACGCGTCAGATCGATGGTCGCACTGCTTGCATCCACCGGCACGCCGCGCACCTTGAAGTCGGCATCGCTGACGTAGTCGGTGATCGTGCCGTGCAGCTCGACCGAGAAGTCGAACTCGAACTTGCGCAAGACGATGCTGGTCGCCACCAGCGTGCCGTCGGTGGCGAAGTTGCCGCGCACCCGGACATAGACGCCATCGGCGAGATCGGCGAACGAACGGCTGGCCGGCAACAGCTTGGCCGTCGTCGCGTCGACCTTGATGCCGTTGACTTCAAACGTCTTGGCGGTCGCATCCCATTTGCTGATCGTGCCGCCCACGCGCGCTTCGATCGCGTTGGGCTTGTTGCGTTCGTCGATCGACACGAACTTGGCGGGCACCGAGTTGGTGGTGCTGATCGGCGTCGAAACATCGACCCAGATGCGCACATGCTTGCCGTCGGCAAGCGCCGCCACATCGGGCCGCACCGTGGCGTTGGTGTAATCGATCGTCAGATTGCCCAGGGTGAACACCTTGGCAGTGGTATCGAGCCCTTGCACCAGACCGGCGAGACGGAAGTACGCCACCGGCGTGCTCTTCTTCTCGATGCGTGTGGCCTGAACGGTATAGGTGCCGGTCGCCGAATCGAATACCGGCAACCCGTGTACCTCGACCAGATCGCCGACCTGCACATCGGCCAGACTGGTATACGGCGCATCGAATACGGTGACCGGCCCCGCGGCGGGATCGGTGTTGACCACGACCGTCTGCCCGGCCACGGTCAGCGACAAGGCGGGCAGATCCACCGCGGTGACGCTGCCGACCAGGGACGGATCGATGCGCACATGCGAGGCGCTCATGTTGCCGTCGTACTGCACGCGCACCGACTGACCGAGTTTGAGTTCGGCCAGACTCATGCTGCCGTCGGGATTCTCGGTCTCGACGCGCGCTTTGCTGTCGTCGATCCGTTCGCCGTCGACGATCACGCTGCCGAAACCCGTGACCGTGCCGGCCGATGTGGCCGTGGCGGTCGGCGTGGTCGAAGTCGAGGTGCCGCCGCCACCGCAGGCGGCCAGCATTGTCGCGGCCAGCACCGCGAGCATCCAGGACAGGATGGTCTTGTTCATCGTTGTTCTCCCTTTGCACGCGATCGAGTCGTCGCACCGACCTTGGTTGTTCAACCGGTGATGCACCAAGCGACATCGCAAACACCGCGATGTCATTGTCGAGAGGAACGCGTGCGGAACAACCTCTGTTCCGTTGCCGATGTAACCGAGTACGCGAAGTCCTTTCGGTGCGCAATGCCATTGCGGCGCATGTTGCGCACCGCATGCGCAGCAAATTCAGCGTACGAGCTGGTTGATTTCGATGATGGGCAACAAGACGGCCAGCACGATGATGAGCACTACCACTGCCATCGCGACGATGAGTGCAGGCTCGAGCAGGCTGGTCAGCATCATCGTGCGGCGGGAGAGTTCGTCGGCCTGGCCTTGCGCCGCGCGGCGCAGCATCTCGGGCAGGTTGCCGGTCTGCTCGCCCGAGGCGATGAGATGGATGAGCACCGGCGGGAAAGTGCCGCGCGCGCGACCGTCGCGCCCTGGCTCGGCACCGGCCGCCAATGCGCGCGCCAGCGACGTGCCTTCGCGCACGCGCACGATGGCGGCATCGACGTCGCGGCGCATCGCGGTATTGCCCACGGTGCGCGCTCCGGCTTCGAGCGCCTTGAGGATGGGCACGCCGCCGCCCACCAGGATCGCCAGGGTGCTGCCGAAGCGCGCGGTGTTGAGGCTTTGCACCAGGCGTC
>CAYUYC010000250.1:2280-4878 GCA_964448945.1 uncultured Burkholderiaceae bacterium | reverse complement strand
CGTAGAGGCAGTGGTCGAGCTTGGAGACGAGCAGCGCCACCCGCGCCTGTCGCTGCCATCGCCCCGCGACCGGTTGTGCCGGTGCAAGCGGCGCCGGTGAATGACGATCCACCTGCGCCACCGCCCGCACCCCGCGCACCTCCCCTGCCGTTCACTGCGATCGGACATTGGAACGAGGACGACAAGATGTACGCCTTCGTTGCCGATGCGCGCGGAACATTGAAAGTCCAGGTCGGCGATCTGATCGATGGCAATTACCGCGTCGACGAAATCTCCCCCGGACGCATCAATTTGACCTATATGCCGCTGAACGAGCAGCAACAACTGACCTGGGCTCTCACCCGGTAACGACACCATGCCCAACCACGCTCCAAACTCGGTCGATACGACACCTTTCATGCGCCCGATGTTGCGCACCGTCTTGCTCGCTGCCGCCTGCGCGCTGCTGATTGCCGGGTGCGCGGGTTATACGTCGTATCGGCAGGGTAGCGCCAAGGTGGCGGATGGCGATCTGGTGGGCGGTCTGGAGAAGCTGCGCGAGGCGACGCAACTGGCGCCCGACAACACCGAATTTCGGCGCACGTATTACACCCAGCGCGAGAACGCGATCGCAACACTGCTGCGCGAAGCGGACGTGGCGCTTGAAGCAGGCCGCTTCGACGACGCGGTCGACCGTTATGAGCGGGTTCAGAAGATCGATCCGGGCAGCGATCGCGCGCGCTTCGGACTAGACCGCGTCGCGCTGAGTCGTCGACACGCCGTTGCGCTCTCCGATGCGAGCAAGCTCGCCACCGACGGCAAGTACGACGATGCCTTGCTCAAGGTTCGTGGCGTGCTGTCCGAAAACCCGAATGAGCGCCGCGCGCAAACCATGTTGCGGCAGATTGCGCGCCTGCAGGCCGATGCCTCCGGCAAGGAACTTGGACTTTATCCGAAACTGCGACAGGCGTTTCGCAAGCCCGTCACGCTGAGCTTCAACAATGCCTCGCTCACCCAAGTGTTCGAGTCGATCAAGCTCGCTGCCGGATTGAATTTCATGTTTGATCGCGATGTGCGCACCGAGACGCGCACGACGATGCAAGTGACCAATAAGCCGGTGGAGGATGTGATTCGTCTGGTTCTGGCGATGAACCAGTTGGAACGACGCGTGCTCGATGAAGACACCTTGCTGATCTACCCGAACAATCAGCAAAAGGCCGCCGAATATCGCGAACTGGTGGTGCGATCGTTCTACCTGTCCAACGCCGAAGCCAGCCGTGCCGCCAATCTCGTGCGCACCATCGCAAAGGCCAAGGAAGTGTTCGTTGACGAAAAACTCAATCTGGTGATCGTCCGCGACTCGGCCGATGTCGTCCGCCTTGCGGAAAAGCTGATCGCCAACCTCGATCTTGCCGAGCCCGAAGTGATGCTGGAACTCGAGGTCTTGGAGGTCTCGTCTTCGCGATTGACCGAGTTGGGCGTGAATTGGCCCACCTCTGCATCTGCCAGCGTTGCCGGCGCCGCAGGCCAAGCCGGACAGATGACCTTGCGCGAATTCCATCAGCGCAGCGCCGACATGGTGACCCTGCAATTCAACGACCCCTTGATGGCGGCGCAGCTACGCGCCGAAAAAGGTTCGGCCAGTCTGCTCGCCAATCCACGCATTCGTGTGCGCAACCGACAATCCGCCAAGGTATTGATCGGACAGCGCGTACCGGTCATCACCACGACCACGACGGCCAATGTAGGCACGTCGGAGTCCGTGTCTTATCTCGATGTCGGCTTGAAGCTCGAGATCGAACCCAACATCTCGGTGGATGATGATGTGAGCATGCGGGTCGCGCTCGAGGTATCCAACATCCTCGAGACGATCAAGCGCAGTACCGGCACGCAGACCTACCGCCTGGGCACACGCAATGCGTCGACCATGCTTAGACTGCGCGACAACGAGACGCAGATCCTTGCGGGGCTCATTCAGAAGGACGAACGATCGTCCAACACGGGGCTGCCCGGCGTGAACGACATGCCGCTGCTCAATCGGTTGTT
This sequence comes from uncultured Burkholderiaceae bacterium, assembly GCA_964448945.1. Taxonomy (GTDB): domain Bacteria; phylum Pseudomonadota; class Gammaproteobacteria; order Burkholderiales; family Burkholderiaceae_E; genus CAXBRX01. The sequence goes on along the minus strand of CAYUYC010000250.1, from coordinate 2,853 downwards.
TGGCTCCGGCACCGACGAGAGTTCCAACACTGAGATCGTGCTGCTGATCACTCCGCATATCGTGCGTAACATCGACGTTCCCGGTCCGGGACAAATTGAAATTCTGTCCGGCACAGAATCCACCTTGGGCGGTGCGCCGATCCAATTGGGTATTCCCTCCGGGACCGCATCCGGTGCGCAGCAGCCGAGCGCGCGGCCGCAAATGCCGACACCGGCGCCCAGTGTGATCACGCCTTACGCGCCGCCGGTGCAAGTCCCGAGCAACACCGCACCTGCGCCATTGAGCCCGCCCCCCATCGTGCCGAGTTCGCCAACCTCGACCATGCCCCCAGGCGCCAACGGCGTCCCCAGCGCCGACCCAGCGAATCGGCCATGAATGAGGTCAGTGCCTTGCATCGAACCACGTCGCGCGGCTTCTCGCTGGTCGAGCTACTCGTCGTCGTGGTGATCGTCAGCGTGCTGGCAAGCATCGGACTGCCGCTGGCCGAATTGGCGCACCGGCGCCAACAGGAAGCCGATCTGCGGGCGGCGCTGCGCACCCCGACCCCCGAGCGGATCTTCCAGGTCAAGCGG
>CAYUYC010000250.1:0-2270 GCA_964448945.1 uncultured Burkholderiaceae bacterium | reverse complement strand
GCGCTGCGCACCCTGCGCGATGCATTGGATGCCTACAAGAAGGCCGCCGACGAAGGGCATATCACACGAGACGCCGGCACCTCGGGCTATCCGCCGAGTCTCCAAACACTGGTCGATGGCGTCGAGGATGCGAAATCCCCAGCGCGCGCGAAGCTGTACTTCTTGCGTCGCATTCCTCGGGACCCGCTTGCCGCGCAAGAGATCGAGTCCGCCGCGGCGACTTGGGGACTGAGATCGTACGACAGCCCACCCAATGCACCACGCGAAGGCAAGGATGTCTACGACGTCTATTCCAAGGCGGAGGGTGCGGGATTGAACGGTGTGCCTTACCGCCAATGGTGAATGCCGTGCAAACGCCAACATCCCGCACACGCTCAGGGTTCACGCTGATCGAGCTCTTGGTGGTCATGGCGGTCATTGCCACGCTGCTTTCGTTGGTTGCGCCCCGGTACTTCGATTCGGTCGACAAGGCGAAAGAAGCGACGCTCAAGACCAATTTGCGTCTGATGCGCGAAGCCATCGACAAACGCTTTGGCGATACCGGCCAATACCCGGCGAATCTCGGTGCGCTGGTGACTGACCGATACCTGTATGCAATTCCGGAGGACCCGATCACCGAGCGGAGTGACACCTGGATCGAGATTCCTTATCCGGATCGATCCAAGGCGGGCGTCTTCGACGTGCGCAGCGGTGCCACCGACGTTGGACGCAATGGGGTGTCGTATGCGCAATGGTAGTGGCCAACGACATCGGGTAAGGGGCTTCACTTACCTAGGCGTGTTGTTCGGCATCGCGCTCATTGGGATCGGACTCGCTGCCGCAGGGCAAATCTGGTCAGCATCATTACAGCGTCAGCGCGAAGCCCAACTGCGGTGGGTCCTGGAACAGTATCGACTGGCGATCGCCAGCTACTACGAATCGTCGCCTGGATCCGTGAAGAGATATCCGCAATCGATCGAGGATCTGCTCGCCGATCAACGCTTCATCACGATCCGGCGCCACCTGCGGCAGCCGTATCTGAACCCCGTCACCAACAAGAACGATTGGGTTCTCGTTCGAAGTCAGGACCAGGGCATCGCCGCCATTCAAGCTTCCTCGAAGGGCGCCATCGACGCTGCCAGACCTTAGACTAAGCGATGCTCGGGCGCATCTCGATGTCATGCGCACATCAACTCCACTTCTGAACTGTCTGAAATTGCAGTCGGCATCAAGTGGGCATCGGGCCACAGCGATTGGGAGCGCGTTCATTTGGAATTCGCGCCAGTTGTCGATCACGCTGCACTGGTGGCTCAGGTGCTCTGCACCGCATTAGGGCGTTCGTTCTCGTGCTATCTCAAGTTCGCCAGCATCATCGTCGCCATCGCTGTCGTCGGACGGCCGATGAGTCGGCTGAGCTCGCAAGCGACTGGATGTCAACGGCAACAGTGACCTGCCCGTATTTTCCGAGACAGTGAATTCAAGAGAAGCGCAACAAGGCGTGCAGTACACCAGCACGCTCAAGCGAATATCTCCCAGCGTCAGCGTGCTCACCTCCGCTTCCCCAACCACCTTTGCGCCTTCTCCATCTCGACCAATTCGCGCACCGCGTGCATGCCCGAGCGCTGCGCTTGTTCGAGCACCAGCAGCATGAGCTGCGCGTTGGCATAAGCGTCGGCGATGGCGTGATGGCGGCCGATCGGCGGTAGCTCGAAGTGCTTCACCCAATCGTCGAGTGAATCGTTGGAGGTGTTGGGGAAGAGCGCGGGCAGGATGACGGCGAGGTCGAGGAAGAGCACTTCCTGCGGCAGGCCGAGCACATTGTTGATCTCGCGCCGGAACACGGTCTCGTCGAACTCGGCGCGGAACGCGAGCGCGACCGAAGCCTGCATGAAGTCGAGGAAGCCCATCAGCGCTTCGGCCGGCGCGGCACCCGCGAGTTGTTCTTGTCCGCCGATCTGGTGGATGAGGATGTTCTCGACGTCGCTCGATTGGGCCTGGCGCAGCACCACTTCAAAGGCGTCATCGTGGCAGACCACGCGCTCGGTGACGGCGACCGCGCCGATGGAGATGATGCGGTCGCGGTGCATGTTGGGGCCGGTGGTTTCAAAGTCCACGCAGACGAAGCGCGCAAGCGCGAGCGGTTCGGTGAGCGCTTCGAGCATGTCCATCGCCTGGCGGTCGATGCGCTCGCGCAGCTTGTCCAGTCGCGTGCGCGCCTCGGGCGAGAGCGCGCGCCGCAGGCGCCATGCCTTGACGACGGACAGTGAGGGCGGCCATGGGATGGTTTTCGC
>CAYUYC010000249.1:0-4911 GCA_964448945.1 uncultured Burkholderiaceae bacterium | reverse complement strand
GCAATCAATCGAATCAGGCTGGTTACGCGACGCTGGTGGCCGATGCCGACGGCGTGGTGACCGGCGTGGACGCCGAGGTGGGGCAGGTGGTGTCGTCGGGGACGACGGTGGTTCGCATTGCGCGCAGCGCCGCCAAGGAGATTGCCATCACCGTGCCCGAAGATCGCATCGACGGCTTGCGCAAGCGGGGCAGCGCGCAAGTCACGCTATGGGCTTTGCCGGGGCGCGCCTACGCGGCGATCGTGCGCGAGATTGCCGCAGCGGCGGACCCGGCGACGCGAACCTATGCGGTGCGGCTGGTGATGCAGCAAGACGCGCCCGAAGTGCGTCTGGGCATGACGGCCGTGGTGAGCATCGAAGCAAAGGCCGGCGATGCGGTGGTGCGGTTGCCGTTGACGGCATTGGCCGAGCGCGATGGCCACAGCTTTGTCTGGGTGCTCGATGAGAAGACCATGACCGTGCACGAGGCGCCCGTGGTGTTGGCAGGCCCGTCCGGTACCGAAGTGATCGTCGCGCAAGGGCTCTCGGCCGGGCAGCGCGTGGTGACCGCAGGTGCCAATCTGCTGCAATCGGGGCAGAAGGTGAAGCTGATGGAGGCTGCGCCACAGGCGATGGCGCGCACCAATGAGGCGGCGCAATGAGCGCGCGCTTCAATCTGTCGCGCTGGTCGCTCGAGCACCGCTCGTTCACGCGCTATTTGCTCATCGTGCTGGTGCTCGGTGGGTTCTTTGCGTACTTCAATCTCGGACAGGACGAAGACCCGCCGTTCACCTTCCGCGCCATGGCCATCCGCGTCATGTGGCCGGGCGCGACCGCGACCCAGGTGTCGGAGCAAGTGCTGGACAAGATCGAGCGCCAGCTCCAGGAAGTCACTTACTCGGACAAGATCCGCAGCTACGCCAAGCCGGGCGAGGGCACGATCATCTTTCAGTTGCGCGAATACGCGCCGCCCAAGGAAGTCGCGAACTCGTGGTACGAGGTGCGCAAGAAGGTCGGCGACATCCGCAACACCTTGCCGGCGGGCGTGATCGGGCCGTTCTTCAACGACGAGTTCGGCGATACCTACGGGACGATCTACGCGCTCTCGGCCCAGGGCTTCAGTTATGAAGAACTGCGCCAGTACGCCGACTTCGTGCGCCAGCAGTTGTTGCGCGTGCCCGATGTGGCCAAGGTCGAGCTGTACGGCGTGCAAGACGAGAAGGTGTACATCGAGTTCTCGCACCGCAAGTTCGCGCAGATGGGATTGACGGTGCAGCAGATCGTCGATCAGCTCAATGCGCGCAATGCGGTCGAAGGTTCGGGCGTCATCGTCACGCCCACCGACAATCTTCAAGTGCGCGTGAGCGGTCAGTTTCTGCGCGAGCAGGACATCGCGGCGCTCGAGTTTCGCGCGGCCTCGGGCGCGACGCTGCGCCTGGGCGATTTTGCGATGGTGCGGCGCGCCTACGTCGATCCCCCGGTCCAGACCATGCGCTTCGACGGCAAGGATGTGGTCGGTCTGGGCATCTCGATGATCAAGGGCGGCGACATCATTCGCCTGGGCAAGGAGTTGCGCAGCGCGATGGCACGCTTGCAGGACGACTTGCCGGTCGGGATCGAGCTTGCGCAAGTGCAGAACCAGCCGGCGGCGGTCTCGCGTTCGGTCAATGAATTCGTGCAGACCCTGATCGAAGCCGTGGTGATCGTGTTGATCGTGAGCTTCTTGTCACTCGGTCTGCACAAGCGCGCCAACGGGCGCGGCTACTACATCGACATCTGGCCCGGCATGGTGGTGGCACTCACGATCCCGCTCGTGCTCGCAGTCACCTTCTTGTGCATGTACGTCTTCGGCGTCGGCTTGCACAAGATCTCGCTGGGCGCACTCATCATCGCGCTCGGCCTCCTGGTCGACGACGCCATCATCGCGGTCGAAATGATGGTGCGCAAACTCGAAGAGGGCTTCTCCAAGACCGAAGCTGCGACCTTCGTCTGGGACCATACCGCGATGCCGATGCTCACCGGCACTTTGGTGACGGCCGCGGGCTTCTTGCCGGTGGGGCTGGCCAAGTCGATGGCCGGCGAATACACCTTCGCAATTTTCGCGGTGACCGCGGCGGCGCTGATCATCTCGTGGTTCGCGGCGGTGATCTCCACGCCCTATCTGGGCGTGCTCTTGCTGCATACCAAGAGCAAGGTCGGCGCGGGCGAACATCACGAGTTGTTCAACACCCCGTTCTATTCGCGGTTCCGGCGCGTGGTGGATTGGTGCGTCGAGCGGCGCAAGACGGTGATCGGCCTGACGGTGGCGATGCTGCTCGTCGGGCTGTTCGGTTTTCGTTTCGTGCAGCAGCAGTTCTTTCCCGATTCGGTGCGCCCCGAACTGATGGTCGAACTCTGGCTGCCGGAAGGCTCGAGCTTTCGCAATACCGAAGCCGCGACCAAGGAGTTCGAGGCCTGGGTCAAGCAGCAGGACGGCGTGATCAGCTACACCAGTTTCGTCGGTACCGGCGCCCCGCGCTTTTATCTGCCGCTCGACCAGATTCTTCCGCAGACCAACGTCGCGCAGCTCATCGTCGAAACCGGCAGCATCGATCAACGCGATCTGTTGCGGGCGAAGATGACCGAGTTCTTCCGCAACGACATGCCGCAGGTGCGCGGGCGCGTGCGTCTGTTGCCGAGCGGTCCGCCGGTCGCCTACGCGGTGCAGTTTCGTGTGCAGGGGCCGGACCGCGCGACGGTCGAACGCGGCGCCGCGCGCGTGGCCGAGATCATGCGCGCGGACCCGAGCACCGTAGGCGTCAACGACAACTGGAACGAATCGGTCAAGGTGCTGCGCATCGATGTCGATCAGGACAAGGCGCGGGCGCTGGGCATCACTTCGCAGAGCATCGCGCGTGCCGCGCAATCGGTCGTGACCGGGACCACGGTCGGCTATCTGCGCGACGGCGATCGACTCATCGACATCGTGGTGCGCCAGCCCTATGCCGAGCGCAATGCGATCGATTCGGTGTCGCAGGTCAATGTGCTGACTTCGTCGGGGCGGTTCGTCCCCTTGGCGCAGGTGGCGCGCGCGCAATTCGTCTGGGAACCCGGCGTGATGTGGCGCGAGAACCGCGATTGGGCGATCACCGTGCAGTCCGACGTCAAGGACGACGTGCAGGGCGCGACCGTGACCCAGCGGCTGGACCCGCTGATCGATCGCGTGCGGGCCGAGTTGCCGCGCGGCCATGTGATCGAGATCGCCGGGGCTCAGGAGCAAAGTGCGACCGCCGGCAAGTCGATTGCCGTGAATCTGCCGGTCACGGTCTTCGTCATCTTCACCTTGCTGATGCTCCAACTGCATAGCTTCGCGCGCTCGGTCATGGTGTTCCTGACCGGTCCGCTCGGGTTCATCGGGGCATCGCTGGCCTTGCTCGTGTTGATGCGGCCGTTCGGCTTCGTCGCGCAATTGGGCGTGATCGCGCTCGTGGGCATGATCATCCGCAATGCGGTGATCCTGATCGACCAGATCGAACGCGACGTGTTCGCCGGCGTCGACCGTTGGACGGCGATCGTCGAATCCGCGGTGCGGCGGTTCCGGCCGATCGCGCTGACGGCATTGGCGGCGGTGCTGGCCATGATCCCGTTGTCGCGTTCGGTCTTCTGGGGGCCGATGGCGGTGGCGATCATGGGCGGGCTCATCATTGCGACCGCCCTGACCTTGCTGTTTTTGCCCGCGCTCTATGCGGCGTGGTTCCGGGTCAAGCGGGCTGTGCCAAGTGCTTGATTTCCCGCTATAATCGCCGGCTTTTCCAACCTTGCCGCACCGGGCGCGCATGCCGGGCGGTCTTCAGTCCACAAGGAGAGTCCATGCGTCATTACGAAATCGTATTCATCGTGCACCCCGATCAAAGCGAGCAAGTGCCCGCGATGATCGAGCGGTACAAAGGCATGATCGAGTCGGAATCCGGCAAGATCCATCGCCTCGAAGATTGGGGTCGTCGCCAGATGGCCTATCCGATCCAGAAGCTCAACAAAGCGCATTACGTGCTCATGAACATCGAGTGCGGCCAGAACACGCTCGACGAACTCGAACACGCGTTCAAGTTCAACGACGCGGTCCTGCGCCACCTCCTGGTCAAGATGAAGAAGGCCGAGACCGGCCCGTCGCCGATGATGAAGGCGATCGAGAAAGAGCAAAAGCGCGCGGCCACCGAGGCGCCTGCCGCCTGAGTGTCTTGAATGCGTTGCGCCTGACGGCTTCGATCGTCGAGCGCGAGGCGCTTCGGTATACGCCCGCAGGCATCCCCGTCATCGAGTTCCGGCTGTTGCACACGTCGGAGCAGGTCGAAGCGGAGATTGCCCGGCAGGTCGAATTCGAAGCCCACGCGATCGCGATTGGAACGGTGAGCCGGAGCATCGCTGCCGCCCCGATGGGGGTTGCACTGGAGTTCCAAGGTTTTCTCGCCGCGAAGTCGAAGCAATCCAAGGCGCTTGTGTTTCACGTGACTGCGATCACTGCACCGGATTTGGAATAGAAAGGAATCATCATGTCCCGTCCCATGGGAAGAAACGCCGGCAAGAACGGCAAGGGCAAGCGCCCGCAACAAAACCCGCTGTTCAAGCGCCGCAAGTTCTGCCGCTTCACCGCCGAAGGCGTCGAACAGATCGATTACAAGGATCTCGACGTCCTGAAGGACTTCATCCAGGAAAACGGCAAGATCATGCCGGCGCGCATCACCGGCACCAAGGCGCATTACCAGCGCCAGCTCGACACCGCGATCAAGCGTGCCCGCTATCTCGCGCTGTTGCCGTACACCGATCTGCACAACGCTTAAAGCCGAAGGCGAGGAGAACAATATGCAAGTCATTCTGCTCGAGAAGGTCGTCAACCTCGGCAACCTCGGCGACATCGTCCGCGTCAAGGACGGCTATGCACGCAACTTCCTGATC
>CAYUYC010000248.1:0-4915 GCA_964448945.1 uncultured Burkholderiaceae bacterium | reverse complement strand
AATACGGGCTCAAGGTCAAGCCGCACATCAAGACCTCGCTCGCGCCGGGCTCGCGCATCGTCACCGAATATCTCGTAAAGGCGGGCCTGTTGCCCTACCTCGAAAAGCTCGGCTTCGATGTCGCGGCCTATGGCTGCACCACGTGCATCGGCAATGCCGGTGATCTCGCGCCCGAGATCAACGAAACCATCACCAAGAACGATCTGGTCTGCGCCGCAGTGCTCTCGGGCAACCGCAATTTCGAGGCGCGCATCCATCCGAATCTCAAGGCGAACTTCCTCGCCTCGCCGCCGCTCGTCGTGGCCTATGCGATCGCGGGCAATGTGATGGTGGACCTGATGACCCAGCCGGTCGGGCGCGGCAAGGACGGCCGCGAAGTCTTCCTCGGCGACATCTGGCCCACGAGCGAAGAAGTCCACAAGCTCATGAAGTACGCGATGAACGGCGAAGCCTTCGAGAAGAATTACGCCAAGGTCGCGAAGAAGCCGGGCAAGCTCTGGGAAGCGATCGAAGGCGTGAAGGGTCAGGTCTATGACTGGCCCACGAGCACCTACATCGCGCGTCCGCCCTTCTTCGACGGTTTTCAGATGCAGCCCGCGGCGGGCGGCGGCCGGCACGCGATCCGCGGCGCGCGGGTGATGGCCTTGTTCGGCGACTCGATCACCACCGACCATATCTCGCCGGCCGGCTCGATCAAGGAAGCCTCACCGGCCGGCAAATACCTGGTCGAGCACGGCGTCGCCAAGGCCGACTTCAACAGCTACGGCTCGCGGCGCGGCAACCATGAAGTGATGATGCGCGGCACCTTCGCCAATGTGCGCATCAAGAATCTGATGATCCCGGCCAAGGCCGACGGCGCGCGCGAAGAAGGCGGCGTGACCCTGTATCAACCTGGCGGCGAACACATGTTCATTTACGACGCCGCGATGAAATACATCGCCGCGGGCGTGCCGACGGTGATCTTCGCGGGCGAGGAATATGGCACCGGCTCATCGCGCGACTGGGCGGCCAAGGGCACGCAATTGCTCGGCATCAAGGCGGTCGTGGCCAAGAGCTTCGAGCGTATCCATCGCAGCAATCTGGTCGGCATGGGCGTGCTGCCCTTGCAGTTCAAGAGCGGCGAGTCCTGGGAAACGCTCGGCCTCAAGGGCGACGAAGTCATCGACATCGTGCTGGCCGAGGAGATCAAGCCGCAAGGCGAGGCGCAATTGATCATCACGCGTGCCGACGGCAGCAAGAAGGAAGTGGCGGTGAAGCTGCGCATCGATACCGCGATCGAGGTCGATTACTTCAAGCACAACGGCATCCTGCCCTACGTCTTGCGGCAGTTGCTCGCGGCCTGAGCGTTGCGGTTGGGTGCGCGCCTGAGCGTGCCCGCGTCGGCACGCTCAGGCCGGCGTTGTTGCGGGTCGGCCGCGATCGAGCAAACGCGACAGCAGCGCGCGCAACTCGGCCATGGTGGCGGGCTTGGCGAGATATGCGTCGAAGCCGGCCTGCAAACAAGCCTGGACGGTGCGCGGCGAATGGTCGCCCGAGCATGCGATGAGCACCGGGCGCGCCATGCCCGCTTCATCATCGGCGCTCGCCCTGCGCGCGTGAATCGCGCGCGCGAGCGCGGTGCCGTCCATGCCCGCGAGCTGCAGATCGGTGACCACTGCATCGAAGACCTCATCGTGCACGCGACGCATGCCCTCTTCCGCCGATTCGACCGCCTGCACCGTGCATCCCATCGACTGCATCTGTTCGGCCAGAACGAACCGCACCAGGGGATCGTCCTCGACCAGCAGAATGCGCCGCCCTTGCAAAGTGTCTTCGACGCTGGCGGATGCAGGTGCCGACGCGACCTGGGCGTCGGCGAGATCGACTTCGCAACTGACGGTGAAGGTGGAGCCCACGCCCACGCGGCTGTCGACCTCGATCCGGCCGCCCATCATCTGGGTGATCTCGCGCACGATGGCCAGGCCGAGTCCGGTGCCGGCGATGTCGCGCGTAGCCTCGTGCACACGCGAGAAGCGCTCGAACAACGCCGGCTTGGCGCTCGACGCGATCCCGATGCCCGAATCGGCCACGCCGATCACGATGCGCGCCCGGCGATTGGCGACCTGGGTTTGCGCGTAAGTCACCGTCACACCGCCTTCGATCGTGAACTTGAGTGCGTTGCCGATCAGATTGGCCACCACCTGCCGCAAACGCATCGCATCGATCATGACCGGCGGCGCACTCGCTCCTTCAAAGCGCAGATCGACGCCCTTGATGCGCGCCAACGGCTCGAACTCCTCCACCACTTCTTCGACCGCGCGCGCCACATGGGTGGCGCTGGGCGCCAGCGCGATGCGGTGCCCGTCGAGCTTGGCGTAATCGAGGATGTCGTTGAGCAAGGCTACGAGGTATTGGCTCGCGCGCTGCATGCGCTCGATCAGCCGGGTCTGGTCGGCGCCCTCGGCGCGCACGCGCAATAGATCGATGCCGCCGGAGATCGCCGCCAGCGGCGTGCGGATCTCGTGCCCCATGGTCGACAGGAAATCGGCCTTGGCCGCGGCCTGTTCGCGCGCGGCATCGCACTCCGCCGCAAGCGCCGCCTCGGCCACGTCGCGACGCTGGATCTCGGCGCGCAGGCGGCGGTTGTAGGCCCCGACGACCGCGATGATCGCCAGCATGGCCGCCAGGATGGGCAGGCCGATGGTCAGGATCGTGGTCCAGGGCACGCCCGGCACAAAGGTCGTGCGCAGCCAGCGCGCTGCCAAGGCCGAGCGCTCGGCCTCGCTCACCTGGGCCAAGCCTTGCGCCAGACGCGCAGCAAGTTCCGGTTGATCGCTGCGCACCGCAAGATAAAGCTCGCTGGGACTGCCGCTCACCACGCCGCTGACTTGCAGGCGGCCGAGGAATTCGGAATTGATCAGCCGCGCCGCGACTTCGATGTTGGTCACCATGGCGTCGGCGTCGCCTTGCGCCACCGCGCGCATCGCCACCGGCACCGTGTCGTACTCCACCACCCGCACCTGGGGCGCCTCGCGGCGCAGCGTCTCGATCAAGTAATGGCTGCGGTCGATCGCGAGCGTGCGCCCGGCCAGTGCGGCGATGCTGTTCCAGCCGCCGTCCAGACGCGTCACGATCACTGCCTGCGCGCTGTAATACGGCCCGACGAAGCTTGCGTACGCCTTGCGCTCTTCGTTGCGTGCCGCCGCCACGACCACATCGACCTCGCGCGCTCGCAGCGCGGCGAGCGCATCGGCAAAGGTCGGCTTGGGTACCAGACGTTGCTTCAGACCCGCGCGCTGCGCTACCAGGGCCATCAGGTCGACCGCATAGCCTTCGGCATGCCGGCCATCGGGTGCCGCCGAGATCGGCGCAAATGCGCCATCGAGCGCAACCCGCACTTCACCGCTCATGGTCTCGTTGGGTCGCGCGGGTGCCGGCGCGTCTTCGATGGCGGCGACCGTTCCCGCCAACACCATCAATGCTGCGGCCATCCAGCCTGAGTAACGCGCACGGTGCTGATGTGTCATGCCGCCATCCTGAGCGAGGGAATCACGGATGCTGTCGACCACGCACTGCGTATTGCTGATGCCCCGGATGACGCCGTCAAAGCCAACGTCGCCCGAAGGGCTTTCATCCTTGCACATGGCGCCGGGCTTGTCGATGCACCGATCGCGCGGAGCCGCCGTCACAGACGCATGCGACGGCCGCCCCCTAGAATCGGCCGCTCTTCGTTTCGTGCCGCTTCGCATTCGACACCACCATGACCGCTCAAACCAGCCAACCCAACCCCAGTACACCCGCCGCGCCCGCATCGTGGCTTGCGCACATGCCGGTACCGCTCTTCGCGAGCGTCATGGGCCTGACCGGATTGACGATCGCCTGGCGCCGTGCCGAAGAAGTCTTCGGCTGGGACCACGTCGCGAGCAACCCGCTCATGTTCGCAACGCTGGCGTTGTACGTGGTCTTGCTCGTGCTCTACGCGGCCAAATGGTTCAAGCACCCCGGCGCGGTCAAGCATGAGTTTGCGCATCCGGTGCGCATCAGCTTCTTCCCCGCCATCTCCATCGGCGCACTGCTGCTCGCGATCCCGACCCGCGCGACCTCGCCCGAGTTGTCCCTGGGTCTGTTCGCGTTCGGCGCCATGCTGCATCTGACGCTCACGATCGTGATCCTCTCGTCGTGGATCCATCACACCCGCTACGAGATCGCGCACTCGACACCGGCCTGGTTCATCCCCATCGTCGGCAACATCATCGTGCCGATCCCCGGCATGGCCCATGGCTGGATCGAGGTTTCGTGGTTCTTCTTCAGCATCGGCTTCGTGTTCTGGATCGTGCTGCTGACGATCATGATGAATCGCTTCTTCTTTCATCCGCCGGTCCCGGCCAAGCTGCTGCCCACGCTGTTCATCCTGATCGCGCCGCCGGCCGTGGGCTGTCTGTCGTGGCTGGCCTTGCACGGCGGCGAGATCGATGGCATGGCGCGCGTGCTGTACTACATCGGGCTATTCACCACGATGCTGCTGCTCTACCAGTTGCCGCATTTCGCCAAGCTGCCGTTCGCCTTGCCCTGGTGGGCTTATTCCTTCCCGAGCGCTGCCATCACCATCGCGACGCTGACCATGTCGCAACGCCTCGGCAACGATGTGCTGCGCCACTTGGGCGGCGCGATGCTGGCGATCGTCACGGTCCTGATCGCCTTCCTGGTCGTGCGCACCGCAATCGCGATCAAGGCCGGCAAGATCTTCGTGCCCGAATAGCCGCGGATGCCGCGCCGCGCGGCGCTGGCACAATCGCGGCCCATGTCCAGCACGCCGCCTCGTCAAGTCGCCAATCCGGCGCGCCGCCGCCTGCTCGGCGGCGCTGTCGGTCTCGCCGCCGTGCAGCTCGCCGGCTGCATCACGCACTCGCAATTGCCGCAATCCTGCGGCCTGCAC
>CAYUYC010000247.1:0-4932 GCA_964448945.1 uncultured Burkholderiaceae bacterium | reverse complement strand
GTCGCCCAGCGTCAATTCGCCACGATAGACATAGACGAAGGCGTTGTGCCCCGCGGGCAGCGGCTGGGCAAACACGGTCTCGGCCGCGAGTTCGAGATCCAGATACAAGGGCTGCGTCGCCTCGCGCTGGACCGCGCCGTCCACGCCGTGGCTATGGCCCGCGATCACCCGCACCGTCGAACCCGGTGCCGGCGAGAACGTCGGCAGATCGCCGCCCTGAATGTCGCGATACCAGGGCGCGCTCATCTTGTCCGCGGCCGGCAGGTTGAGCCAAAGCTGGAACCCTTCCATCAGGCCGTGATCCTGCTCGGGCATCTCGGAATGGATGATCCCGCGTCCGGCCGTCATCCATTGCACGCCGCCGGTTTCGAGCAGGCCTTCATGCCCCGCGCTGTCGCGATGGCGCATGCGCCCGGCGAGCATGTAGGTCACGGTTTCGAAGCCGCGGTGCGGATGATCCGGAAAGCCCGCGATGTAATCGCCGGCCTGGTCGCTGCCGAAGGCGTCGAGCATCAGGTACGGATCGAGCCGGCGTTGCAGCGTGTGCGTGAGCACGCGTGTGAGCTTGACGCCGGCGCCATCGGACGTCGGCACGCCTTGCACCAGCCGCTCGACGCGGCGGGGCGCATGGACATCGGTATGAAGCATCGTGGCAGACATGGTCGGTTTTCCTTTCCGGCCCCATCGGGGCGTGGTCAAGCGAGGGCGGCTTCGATCTGTTGCTGCGCGTCGGCGAGCGCGGCGCGTTCGGCATCCGGACCGAGGTTCAAGCCTTCGGCATAAATGAAGCTCACATCCTTCATGCCCAAAAAGCCCAGCACGGTCTTCAGATAGGGCACTTGCGTGTCCATGGCCGAATCACGATAGCGACCGCCGCGCGCAATCGCGACGTAGACCTTCTTGCCGGTGAGGAGTCCTTCCGGGCCGTTCTCGGTGTAGCGGAACGTCACCCGGGCGCGCGAGACTGCGTCGATCCAGTTCTTGAGCTGCACCGTCACGCCCAGGTTGTACATCGGCGCACCGATCACCAACACCTCGGCGGCCTGCAACTCGGCAATCAAGGCGTCGTCGAGCGCGACCCGCGCCGCTTGCGCGGGCGTGCGCTGGTCTTCGGGCGTGAACAAGGCTTGGAGCGCGGTCTCGTCGAGCGCCGGATGCGGCTGGCTGGCCAGGTTGCGCACTGTCACTTCGGCGCCCGGCGTGCCGGCCAGGCGCGCCACGATGTCGTCGGCCAGCCTGGTCGAATGCGAGCCCTGGACACGGGCGCTGGAGTTGATTTGCAGAATCTTCATGTTCGGAACCTCGTTCGGGGTGAAATGCGATGACCACACTGTATTGACGACACAGCCGGCAAAAAAGATGGTCTGATGCACAACATCGTTCCGATAAGGGAACAATCATGCCCACCATGGATCTCGACCCTTACAGCCTGGTGTTGTTCGCCCGCGTGGCCGACGGCGGGAGTTTCAGTCGCGCCGCCGAACGCGTCGGCCTGCCCAAAAGCACGGTGTCGCGCCGCATCGCTGCGCTCGAACGCGCATTGGGCGAGCGCTTGCTCTTGCGCACCACCCGCAAACTCACCCTGACCGAGTTCGGCCAGCATTTGCTCGTGCATGCGCGCCAGGTCGCCGACGAGATCGATGCGGCCTCGTCCCTGGCCTTGCACCGCCAGGCGCAACCGAGCGGCCGACTGGCGGTGTCCTTGCCGACCGACCCATTCGGGATCGATCTCGCCCATTTCGTCGCCGACTTCCTGTTGCGGTACCCGGCCATCACCCTGGACCTCGATCTGTCCTCGCGCCGGGTCGATCTGATCGGCGAGAACTTCGATCTCGCGATCCGCATGGGCGCGTTGCCCGACGACGCGACCCTGGTGGCGCGGCGCATGTTTGCCTGTCCGTGGAGTCTGTTTGCCGCCCCGAGTTATCTCGCATTGCGCGGCGTGCCGCGCAGCCCCGACGATCTCGCTCGACACGACGGCGTGGCCATCCGCAAGCGCACCGGCGACGCGCAGCCCTGGCAGCTCGCGCAGCCCGACCACCGCTGGGAAGGCCTGCCGCAATTGCGGGCAAGCGCCAATTCGCCCGAATTGCTGGTGCAATTCGCGCTCGAAGGCATCGGCATTGCACCGGCGCCCGATTGGCTGGCGGCAGCGCATGTCGAGCGCGGCGCACTCAAGCGCGTGCTGCCGGACTGGCGCCTGCCCGAAGCGATCGGCTGGGCGGTCACACCGGGGCGCCGGCTGATGCCGGCCAAGACCCGGGTGTTTCTGGAAATGCTGGGCGCCCGGCTCGCGCGCGATCTGCCGGGCGTGAGCGTCGCCGATTGAAAGCGCATCACGAAAGCGAGGACCGCCATGTCGATCTACGTCCCCATTCTTCTCGCCGGCCGCACGCACGATCTGGGCGGCGGCTTCGTCGTGCGCCGTCTGCTGCCCGCCGCGGCACAGCGCTCGGTCGGGCCGTTCGTGTTCTTCGATCATTTCGGTCCGGTCGACGAGCATCCCGAGGATCAGCACGATGTGCGACCGCATCCCCACATCGGGCTGGCCACCGTGACCTATCTGTTCGAGGGCGCGATGATGCATCGCGACAGCCTGGGCATGGTCCAGCGCATCGAGCCGGGCGCCATCAACTGGATGACCGCCGGTCGCGGCATCGTGCATTCCGAGCGCAAGCCCGACGATCTGCGCGCCGAGCGCTACCGCTCGCACGGCCTGCAATTGTGGGTCGCGTTGCCGCGCGATCATGAAGAAGACGCGCCGGCATTCGCGCACATCGGCGCCGAATCGATCCCCGAGCACACCCAGCCCGGCCTCGCGGTGCGCATCCTGGTCGGCGAAGCCTTCGGCCTGCGCTCGCCGGTGCGCACGCTGCAGCCCACGCTCTACCTCGACGTGCAGGCCCAGGCCGGCGCCAGGCTGTTGTTGGAACCTTCACCCTTCGAGCGCGCGGTCTATGGCGTCGACGGGCCGCTCAAACTGGGCGAACTGGCGATCGCGCCGCACACCCTGGCGGTCCTGCCGCAGAACGTGCCGATCGACATCGCTGCGCCGCTGGGCGCGCGTTTCGTCGTGATCGGCGGCACGCCGCTCGACGGGCCGCGCTTCATGTGGTGGAACTTCGTGTCGTCCAGCAAGGAGCGCATCGATCGCGCCAAGGACGATTGGGCGCATCAGCGTTTCGACCCGATCCCCGGCGAGGTCGAATGGATTCCGCTGCCGGACGGCTGAAACACCGCCGCGTGTCTAAGCCGGTTGCGTCGCCGGTATGCCGAGCCGCCATAGCGAAGTGACCTCGGCCTTGCGCGCCGCGTGCAAGGGGTCGTCGGCGTCGGTGCTGCGCGGATGGATCGGGCGCTGATCGATCCGCCTCAGCACCTGCAAGCCCGCGGCCTCGATCCAGCCGAGCAATTGCGCGCGCGTGCGCAAGCCCAGATGCTCGGCCAGGTCGGACAGGATCAGCCAGCCCTCGCCGGCCGGCGTGAGATGGGCCGCCAGCCCATCGAGAAAGCCGCGCAGCATGCGGCTGTCGGGATCGTAGACCGCGCGTTCGAGCGTCGAACTCGGCCGCGCCGGCACCCAGGGCGGATTGCAGACCACCAGCGGCGCGCGCAGGTCCGGGTACAGATCGGCCTCGCGCAGTTCGACGCGATCGGCCAGGCCCAGACGCTCCAGGTTCTCGCGTGCGCAGGCCAGGGCGCGCGCATCGAGATCGGTCGCGACCACGTGTTGCACGCCGCGCCGCGCCAGCACCGCGGCCAGCACGCCGGTGCCGGTGCCGAGGTCGATCGCGCATGTGGTGTCGGCCGGCAAGGGCGCACGCGCCACCAGCGCGACGTACTCGTTGCGCACCGGCGCAAACACCCCGTAATGGGCATGGATGCGCGCATTCAGCGCCGGGATGTCGATGCCCTTCTTGCGCCATTCGTGCGCACCGACGATGCCGAGCAACTCGCGCAATGGCGCGACGCTGGGCGCTTGCGCCGGGCCGTAGGCCTCGGTGCACGCGGCACGCAGATCGGGCGCGCGGCGCAAGCCGATGGTGTAGTCCGCATCGAGCACGATGAGCAGCATGGCCAGGGTGCGGGCGCGCTGCGATTGCGCGAGCCGGACCTGGTTGAAGGCGTCGACCGGATCGGCCGCGGGCTTGCGCACGCGCCGGTCGACGCGCCGCGCCATCGCTTGCAGCAATTGGCGCGCGTTCTGAAAATCGCCGCGCCAGACGATGGCGCTGCCTTGCGAAGCGAGCTGGTAGGCCGCATCGGCCGTCAGCCGGTCATCGCCGATGACGACCCGGCGCGGCGGCGCAAGGCTGCTTTCCGAGCGCCAGCGCATGCGCTGTTCGGTGCCGCCTTCGGTCCAGCTCAGCAGGGGGAATTCTTCGATGGATGCCATGGCGCGCCCGTGCGCTGCAAAGCGCAGCAGGCGCGCATTGTCGCCGATGCGTGCGTCAGGCCGGCTTGGCGCTGCCGCCGCTCTGGTCGAGCTTGAACACGCTCACCACGTCTTCGAGATGGGTCGCGAGTTCTTCGAGCGAACGCGTGGCGCCCGCGGCTTCGTCGACCAAGGCGGCGTTCTTCTGGGTCACGCCGTCGATCTCGACGATCGCATGGTTGACCTGCTCGATGCCTGAGATCTGTTCCATGCTCGCCGTGGTGATCTCGCCCATGATGTCGTTCACGCGGCGCACGCTTTGCATGATCTCGTCCATCGTCTTGCCCGCTTGATGGACCAGCTTGGTGCCTTTCTCGACTTCGGACACCGAGGTGCCGATCAGGCCCTTGATCTCGCTGGCGGCGGCGGCCGAGCGTTGCGCCAGGGTGCGCACTTCGGCGGCGACCACCGCGAAGCCGCGCCCTTGCGCGCCGGCGCGCGAGGCTTCGACCGCGGCATTGAGCGCAAGGATGTTGGTCTGGAAGGCGATGCCGTCG
>CAYUYC010000246.1:0-4932 GCA_964448945.1 uncultured Burkholderiaceae bacterium | reverse complement strand
GGCGCGCCGGCGCGCCTGAACGATCAACCGCTCGCGGCGCTAGACTGTGAGTTCTCTGTAGGTACCGCTTCACTGCACTGCTCGTGTCACTCGGTACAAGTGGCATGCGGGCAAGTTCGGTGAAGGTGCCTCATGAATCCCAATCTCTGGGCGTGGTTGCTCGTCGCCATCAGCGTCATCGCGGAAGTCGTCGGAACGGTCGCACTCAAGTACTCCGATGGCTTCTCCAGATTTCTCCCATCGGGCGCAGCGGCGGCATGCTACGCAGTGGCCATCTGGCTCATGGCGGTCGCCATGCGGCGGCTCGACATGGGCATCACCTATGCAGTCTGGGCCGCGAGCGGCACGGCGGCCACCGTGCTGGTCGGGATCGCGTTCTTCGCGGAGCCCATGGGCGTCGTCAAGACGTTGGGTCTGGTGTTCGTCGTTGTCGGCGCCGGCCTTCTCCATCTATCCTGAGCCTATGGTTTGAGGGAGGCGACGGACATGACCACTTTTTCCACATCGCGCGAATTCGCCGTCAGCCCGCAGGCGGTCTTTGCGGCCATCAGCGCGCCGGAGCGCCTTGCGCGCTGGTGGGGGCCCGAGGGCTTCACGAACGCGTTCGAGGTGTTCGAGTTCAAGCCGGGTGGCCGGTGGGTATTCGTCATGCACGGCCCCAACGGCGCGCACTACCCGAACGAGTCCGAGTTCGCCGAGATCGTGCCCGACGTCCTGGTGCGCATTCGGCATGTCTCGGCTCCGCAGTTCGTGCTCTCCATCGCGCTGCAGGCCGTGGGCGCGGGCACCCGGCTGAGCTGGGAGCAGGTCTTTGCGGATGCGAAGGTTGCCGAAAGCGTTCGGCACATCGTGGAGCCGGCGAACGAACAGAATCTCGATCGCCTGGCGGCGGAGTTGGGGCTTGCCGCTCACGGCGCCTGAGGCGCAATCCGGTCAACCCGCGCCATGCCACTTCCCTTCATCGAGCCGGTGTCCACGCCGCGCACCACCTTGCGTGAAGTGATTGCCGAAGATCTCGCCGATCTCATGGAGATCAACGGCGATCCCGAGGTCACGCGCTTTCTTCCCTACGACACCTGGCAAGCGCCCGACGACGCCGTCGCGTGGCTGGAGCGCATGAAAGCGCTGGCCGCTGGCGGAACCGCAAGGCAGCTCGTGATCGTGCGCAACACCGACGGCAAAGTGATCGGGACCGCGTTGTTGTTCAAGTTCGACGAAGGCAGCAGCCGGGTGGAACTCGGCTACGTGTTGGGGCGCGCGCATTGGCGCCAGGGCTATGCGGCCGAAGCCCTGACTGCGCTCATCGCGCATGCGTTTCGCGCCTTGGGCATCCGCAGGATGGAGGCGGAGGTGAATCCGGACAACACCGCATCGAACCTGCTGCTGCGCGCGCTCGGGTTCGAGCACGAGGGCTTTTTGCGCGAGCGCTGGGTCGCCAAGGGTCTGGCCTACGGCGTCAATGTCTACGGGTTGCTCGCAACGGAGTGGCCGAAGCGCGCGGGCTGATTCATCATCCTCTTCGCGCGACTTGCCGCGCTATCGGAGAAGGCCATGCAATTTCAGCTCGGCAGACTCATCGATCACATCCATCTGCGTGTCGCGGATCTCGATGCCAGCAAGCGTTTCTATCAAGCGGTATTTGCTGCGCTCGGCCTGCACGACGTCCTTCACGAAGGACCGGGATTCTTCTATGCCGACGAGTTGTTCGTCGATCGGGCGGACGGGTACATCTCCCGCGTTCACCTGGCTTTCCAGGCCCGCGATCGCGATGCGGTGCAGGCTTTTCATCGGGCGGCGCTCGCCGCCGGCGGCAAGGACAACGGTGCCCCCGGCGAGCGGCACTACCATCCTGGCTATTACGGCGCATTCGTTCTCGATCCGGATGGCAACAACATCGAGGCGGTGTTTCACGGACCGGTCGAGCGTTCGGCGCCGTCGGTGATCGTGACGCCGACATGACCAGATATGTCGCCTTTCTCCGCGGGGTGAGTCCGCTCAACGCGAAGATGCCCGCACTCAAACGCAGTTTCGAGTCGGCGGGGTTCACGCAAGTGAAGACGATTCTGTCGAGCGGCAACGTCGCCTTCGACGCGCGCAGCTCGGCGCCGGACACACTGGAGCGCAAGGCGCTGGCAGCGATGCAGGCCGAACTCGGGCGCAGCTTCGGCACCATCGTGCGCGCCGCATCGCATCTGCAAGCGCTGATCGACGCCGACCCATTTGCCGAGTTTGCGCTACCGTCCACGGCCAAGCCGGTCGTGACCTTTCTTCGTCGTCCGATCGCGGCGGACTTTGCATTGCCCATCGAGCGCGACGGCGTGCGCATCCTGCGCGCAATCGGCGCCGAGGTCTTCACCGTCTACGAACCCCACCCCAAAGGGCCGGTCTTCATGAACCTGCTGGAGCGCACGTTCGGCACCGACATCACGACGCGCACCTTTGAGACCGTGAAGAAGTGCGCGCGCGCATGAACATCCAACGCAACCACCATGACCGAAGCCGCCCATTTCATCTGGTACGTCGCTGACCAGGCGCACAGCACCGCGTTCTACCAGGCGACCCTGAACGCCACGCCGCGGCTGCATGTGCCCGGCATGACCGAATTCGTCTTGCCGGGCGGCGCCATCCTCGGGCTGATGCCGGAGGCCGGCATCGAGCGCTTGCTGGGCGCATCGACGGTCCGTCCATCCGCCGCGCGCGGCATTCCCCGGGCAGAGCTTTATCTGCTGGTGCAAGACCCCGGCACATGGCATGCACGCGCGCTGGCCGCCGGTGGGCGCGAACTCAGTGCGCTGCAGCCCAGGGCATGGGGCCATACCGCGGCCTATGCTCAGGATCCGGACGGGCATGTACTCGCATTTGCGACCGTCACCGCGACCCACGCGGTCGCGTCTTAGCGCCGCATCGAGCAAGGCCGTCTGCCGGCCATGATGCCGGTGGGTCTATGGCCGTCCTGGCGGTCCGATGCTGCTACTTTGGCGCGCATCCGACGTGGGCTTGCCGACCGGCGAGCCAATCCCGCTGCACCGACGCTTGAGGAGGCCATCATGCTGGGTCTGACGACACTCGGTATCGGCCATACCGCGGTCAGCCTGGTCGCCGTGGCCTGCGGGTTCCTGGCGCTGGCGCGATACAAGGAGATCACGGTGCATGGCACGCTGGGGCGCACCTATCTCGTCACGACATTCATCACCGCGGTCACGGGTCTGGGCATTTTTCAGCACGGCGGTTTCGGCCCTCCGCATGTGCTGTCCATCCTCACGCTCGCGGCCTTGGCGGTGGGCACGGTCGCGGCGTTCGGCGGCTTCTTCGGTCGCTGGTCGCGCTATGTGCAGGCGATCGCCTATTCGACCACCATGCTTTTTCACATGATCCCGGGGTTCACCGAATCCTTGACGCGCTTGCCGCCCGATCAGCCGCTGCTGCCCAGCGCCGAGGCACCGCAATTTGGTCCGATCTACGGCGCGCTGTTCCTGGTGTACGTTGTGGGCCTGGGTTTTCAATTGCGCTGGCTGCGCGTGCAAGCAGCCGAAACGGCTGCAACCGCAGCGGCATGAGCGCCAAGCCATGGAGGCGGCATGGGCAAAGGCAGGCTAGAGGCGTTCAGCGACGGTGTGATCGCGATCATCATCACCATCATGGTGCTCGAGATGAAGGTGCCGCATGGCGATACCTTCGACGCGCTGCTGCCCTTGATCCCGGTGTTCCTCAGTTATGTGCTGAGCTTTCTGTACGTCGGCATCTACTGGAACAACCATCACCACATGCTGCATGCGAGCGCGAAGGTGACCGGGCGCGTCCTGTGGGCCAATCTGCACCTGCTCTTCTGGCTGTCGCTGTTTCCTTTCGCGACCGGATGGATGGGCGAGAACCATTTCGCCGCCATGCCGTCCGCGCTGTACGGCGTGGTGCTGCTGATGGCCGCGATCGCCTACTGGGTGCTGCAACAATCGATCATCGCGTCGGAAGGCCCGGGCTCGGTGCTCAAGTCCGCCTTGGGCAGCGATTGGAAGGGCAAGCTCTCGCCGTTCATGTACCTGGCGGCGATCGCTTCGGCGTTCTGGATGCAATGGATCGCCCAACTGCTGTACGTGCTGGCGGCGCTGTTGTGGCTGATCCCTGATCGACGCATCGAACGTGCATTGCGGCAACGCGCTTGAACCCGGCGCAACCGCGTCGGCCAACCATGACTCATCAGGAGGCCATCATGTCGGGCAACACCGTGACGCTTCATCGGGTACTGCGTGCACCGCCCGAGCGCATCTACCGCGCATTTCTCGATGCCGACGCAATGGCGAAATGGCTGCCGCCGAACGGCTTCACCTGCAAGGTGCATCGCATGGATGCGCGCGTGGGCGGCGGGTACGCGATGTCGTTCACCAATTTCACGAACGGACAGAGCCATTCCTTCGGCGGTGAATACCTCGAGCTGGTGCCGCACCAGCGCCTGCGCTATTCCGACAAGTTCGACGATCCGAATCTGCCGGGCGTGATGTACACCACGGTGACCTTGAAGCAGGTCTCGTGCGGCACCGAGCTGCATGTGGTGCAAGAGGGCATCCCGGCGGTCATTCCGACCGAGGCGTGCTACCTCGGCTGGCAGGAGTCGCTCGTCTTGCTCGGCAAGCTGGTCGAGGCGGAGATTTCCGAATAGCGGAGCGTACGTCAGGGACGGACACTGGTCTTGCGCAGTCCAACACGTCATCGGAGGAGAACATGCAAAATCCCATCGGCTGGTTCGAGATCTATGTCGACGACATGCCGCGCGCCAAGGCGTTCTACGAAAAGGTGTTCGGCGTCGCGCTCACCAAGCTCGAAAGCCCGGGCATCGAGATGTGGTCGTTTCCGATGACGCAGGACGTCTACGGCGCTTCGGGTTCGCTGGTGAAGATGGACGGCTTTTCCGCGGGCGCCAACAGCGTGCTGGTGTAC
>CAYUYC010000245.1:0-4958 GCA_964448945.1 uncultured Burkholderiaceae bacterium | reverse complement strand
GTAAGCGCCTGGCAGTACCGCATGCTGCGCACGCCGGATGGCGGTCGTGCGCAGCATGCGGTACTGCCAGGCGCTTACAAGATCAATTGCTCGCGGCCCACTTGTTGAAGCGTTGTTCGAGTTCTTCGCCCTTGTCGACCCAGAACGGGATGTTGATGGCGAAGGCACCCTTGAGGTTGGCCGGTGCGGTCGGCAGCTTGGCGGCGGTCTTCGCGTCGATCAGCGCGATCGCCTTGCTGTTGGTCGGACCGTAGGCGATCTCGCCCGAATACACCTTCTGGTTCTCGGGCTTGCTCGCGAAGCTGATGAACTTCATCGCTTCGGCCTTCTTGGGTGCACCCTTGGGGATGGCCCAGCTGTCGACGTCATAGATGCTGCCGTTCCAGACGATCTTCAGGTTCTTGCCTTCCTTTTGCGCGGCATCGATGCGGCCGTTGTAGGCCGAGCTCATGACGAGGTCGCCCGAGGCCAGCAGTTGCGGCGGTTGCGCGCCGGCTTCCCACCACTGGATGCTGGGCTTGAGTTCATCGAGCTTCTTGAACGCGCGATCGACGCCGGCTGCGGTGCCGAGCACCTTGTAGACATCGGCCGGGGCCACGCCGTCGGCGAGCAGCGCGAATTCGAGCGTGTACTTGGCGCCCTTGCGCAGGCCGCGCTTGCCCGGGTACTTCTTCACGTCCCAGAAATCGGCCCAGGACTTGGGCTCGCCCTTGACCTTGTCGGCGTTGTAGGCGATGACGGTGGACCATACGAAGATGCCCACGCCGCATTCGCTGACCGAGCCCTTGACGAAGTCGGCGGGGTTGCCCACTTGCTTGATGTCGATCTTCTCGAACAGGCCTTCTTCGCAGCCGCGCAGCAATTCGGGCGTTTCGACTTCGACCACATCCCACGAGATGTTCTTGCCGTCGACCATGGCCTTCACCTTGGCCATTTCGCCGTTGTAATCGACCGGAACGATCTTGGTGCCCGTCGCCTTCGTAAACGGCTCGTAATAGGCCTTGACCTGGGCCTTGCCGTTCGCGCCGCCGAACGAAATGACGTTGAGCTCTTCCGCATGTGCGGCCGAGGCCATCAGCGCCGCAGCGATGCCCAGCAATTTGAATGCCGTGAATTTCATCTGTTTACTCCCTCGCGTGGTGTGTCAATGAGCTGCAGCTTCATGCAGCGGAAACGCCCGGCATTGCTCGGGCGCCCAACTGACGCGCACAAGCCCACCGGGTTCGACCAGCGCGCCCGCACTGTCGAGAGCGCGCTTGACGGTCATGGGTGCCTGCCCCGGCGGCACCACGCGCACACGCACGTGATCGCCGAGGTAGATCGTCTGTTCGACCCGGCCTTCGATGCACGAATGGCCGGGCAGCGGCGCCGCATCGGGCGCGAGCAGTTCGAGTCGTTCGGGGCGGATCGCCAGCGATGCGCGTCCGGCCGACAAGGGCAGGTCCACCGGCGTGGCGCCGACCACATTGCCGTCGGGCAAGCGCACATGGCACACGCCTTCGTAATGTTCGACCACCTCGCCCACGAGTTGATTGTTCTCGCCGATGAAATGCGCGACGAACTCATTGGCCGGCGCTTCGTACAACTGCGCGGGGCTCGCGCATTGCTGGATCTCGCCCTGGTCGAAGACCGCGACGCGGTCCGACATCGTCAGCGCTTCGCTCTGGTCGTGGGTGACGAAGACGAAGGTGACCCCGAGTTCCTGGTGGATCTGCTTGATCTCGAGCTGCATGTGCTCGCGCAATTGCTTGTCGAGCGCGCCGAGCGGCTCGTCCATCAGCACCAGTTGCGGCTCGAACACCAGCGCGCGCGCCAGCGCGACGCGTTGCTGCTGGCCGCCCGACAATTGCGAGGGATAGCGCTCGCCGAGCTTGTCCAGGCGCACCGTGGCCAAGGCCTTGCGCACACGCTCGGCGATGTCCTGCTTGGGCACCTTGCGCACCGTGAGCGGATAGGCGACGTTGTCGGTCACCGTCATGTGCGGGAACAGCGCGTAGTTCTGGAACACCATGCCGAAATTGCGCTTGTACGCCGGCATGTGATTGATGAGCTTGCCGTCGAGCAGGATCTCGCCGGCCGAGGGGCTTTCGAAGCCCGCCAGCATCATCAAGGTCGTCGTCTTGCCCGAACCCGAAGGCCCGAGCAAGGTCAGGAATTCGCCGCGCTGGATGTCCAGATCCAGCTTGCGCACGATCAGTGAGCGACCGTCATAGGTTTTTTGTACTCCACGAAAGCGCACCAGCGGTTCGGCGCCTTCGTTCGCGTTGCTGCCCATTGATCCATCTCCTCGGTGGATGTGTACTTCCAGGACGCCGACTCATCGCCAGCCTCCGCTGTAGCCGATCGTGCTGCGAATCTCGGCACCGTGCTCGTCGAGCCGCGGTGGTGCCGATTGCGCGTGCATGCGCACGCCATCGATGCACATCGGATTGCCGACGCCCGGTACTGAGGCACCGTCGTCGGAGGCCAGATCCACTTGCAAACCGCGTGCCCGCACCTGTGGGTCGTCTATCACCTGTGCGATGTCGTGGATCGGCGCACATGGGACCCCTGCCTCTTCGAGCAGATCGACCCATGCGGAAGTCGTGCGCGTGCGCAGCACCGCTTGCACCTGCGGAATCAACTCCGCCCGGTGCGCGACGCGCGACGCGTTGGTGGTGTAGCGCGCCTCGCGCGCCAGTTCGGGACAGCCCGCGCAATCGCAGAACTTCACGAATTGCGCATCGTTGCCGACCGCGAGCACCAGATGCCCGTCGGCCGTGGGGAATGCCTGGTAAGGCACGATGTTCGGATGCGCGTTGCCCAGGCGGCGCGGCGCCTTGCCCGACACCAGGAAGTTGGAGGCCTGGTTGGCGAGCATCGCGACCTGCACGTCGAGCAGCGCGGCGTCGATATGGCGCCCGCGCCCGGTGCGCGCGGCTTCATACAGGCAGGCGAGGATGGCGGTGCTCGCATACACGCCGGTCATCAAATCGACCACCGCGACACCGACCTTCTGCGGTTCGCCGTCGGGGGCGCCGGTGATGCTCATCAAGCCGCCATAAGCCTGGATCGCAAAGTCGTAGCCGGCGCGCTGCGCATACGGGCCGTTCTGGCCGAAGCCGGTGATCGAGCAATAGACGAGGCGCGGGTTCACTTGCGCGAGGCTCGCGTAATCGAGGCCGTATTTGGCGAGCTGACCGACGCGGTAATTCTCGATCACGATGTCGGCGTCGCGCGCGAGGGTGCGCACCAGTTCCTGGCCCTCGGGCGTCGCGATGTCGATCGCGATCGAACGCTTGCCGCGGTTGGCGCACAGGTAATACGCCGATTCGGTGCGCTCGCCCGCAGTCCACCAGGGCGGCCCCCAGGCGCGCGTGTCGTCGCCGGCGCCCGGGCGCTCGACCTTGATCACATCGGCGCCGTAATCGGCGAGCATCTGCCCGGCCCAGGGACCGGCCAGCACGCGCGACAAATCGAGTACGCGCACGCCGGCCAAGGGGCGCGGCATGGTGTTGGCCGCCGCCGGTTGCGACGCGGTCGGTGCCGGGTTGTCTGCGGCAGTCTGCGGCGCGGCATCTGCGCCCACACACACGCGCGCTTGGGCGGCAACGGGGTCGAGCGATGATGCGCGGTCGTTCATCAACGCTGCTCCGCGGCACGCATGGCGACGGCGAGTTCGTGCTCGCCATGCGCCTGCAATTGCTCGGCGGCGCCCAGACGGTCGCGCGCCTCTTTGTTCTGGCCGAGCTTGGATTTCGCTTCGATGCGCTCGATCTCGACCTCAATGCCGACGATGGCTTGGATCAGACCATCGAGGTAATCCGCGGGCGCATCGCCCATCCTCCAGGGCCTGGCATCGCCGGTGCGCGCTTCATGGGTTTGCGTCAGGCGCGCCACCACCTGGCGCACGAACTTCGCATCGTCGTGGATGCGCAGACGGCCATGCACATGGACCACCTGGTAATTCCAGGTCGGCACTTGGCGATGCGCTTCATGCTTGCTCGGATACCAGTTCGGCGAGACATACGCTTGCGGCCCGCGAAAGATCACCAGCACTTGCGCACCGTCGGCGATCTCGGTCCAGACCGGGTTGGCGCGCGCGACGTGTGCGAGCAAGCGCCCATGCGGTCCCGCATCGGGTTCGAACCGAAACGGCAGATGGTTCGCATCGAGCCCGCGCGGACCGTTCACCACCAAGGCCCCGAGCGGATGCGCGTCGAGCAAGGCGCCGATGGCGTCGCCGCTGTGCTCGTCGAAATGCGCTGGGATGTACATGGCGGTGGCGTCGGGCGCGGGCGGGAGGCGGCGTCAGGAAAAGGCCTGCAGGCCGGTGATCGCGCGGCCGAGGATCAGCGCATGGATGTCGTGCGTGCCCTCGTAGGTGTTGACCACTTCGAGATTGACCAGATGGCGCGCCACACCGAATTCATCGCTGATGCCGTTGCCGCCCATCATGTCGCGCGCCATGCGGGCGATCTCGAGCGACTTGCCGCAGGAATTGCGCTTCATGATCGAGGTGATCTCGACCGCAGCCGTGCCTTCATCCTTCATGCGCCCGAGGCGCAGGCAGCCTTGCAGGCCGAGGGTGATCTCGGTGAGCATGTCGGCGAGCTTTTTCTGAATCAGCTGATTGGCAGCGAGCGGGCGGCCGAATTGCTGGCGGTCGAGCACGTACTGGCGCGCGCGATGCAAGCAATCTTCGGCCGCGCCCAGCGCGCCCCAGGCAATGCCGTAACGCGCGCTGTTCAGGCAGGTGAACGGACCCTTGAGGCCGCGCACTTCGGGGAAGATGTTTTCTTCGGGCACGAAGACTTCGTCCATCACGATTTCGCCGGTGATCGACGCGCGCAAACCGACCTTGCCGTGGATCGCGGGGGCCGACAGCCCCTTCCAGCCTTTTTCGAGCACGAAGCCGCGGATCGCGCCTTCATCGTCCTTGGCCCAGACCACGAACACGTCGGCGATCGGCGAATTGG
>CAYUYC010000244.1:0-4975 GCA_964448945.1 uncultured Burkholderiaceae bacterium | reverse complement strand
ATGTTGGTGTGCAAAAGCCGTCCGGGTACCCGCGGCAGCCACGGCGCCAGACCGCGGAACATGCCTTCGGACAAGCGCGTCTTGAGCAGGATCTCGCCCATCCAGATGAACAAGGGCAAGGCCGTGAGCGTCCAACTCGACAACGAGCCCCAGACCGTGAGCGCCATCGCATCGCCCGCGGGGCGCGAGGTGAAGATCTCCATTGCGATCCAGGCCACGCCCATGATCGCCAGGCCGATCCATACGCCCGCGCCCAGCACCACGAAGAGCGCAACCACGAGGAAGGCGGAAATCCAGAGATCGGCGGTCATGGATTATTCGGTGCGCGCGATCTCGTCGGCGTGCAGCGGCGGCAGGGCGCGGCGCGTGGCCACGTAATACAAGGCCTCGACGAACGCGAGCGTCAGCCCGAACAATCCGAGCGCCATGCTCAGCTGCGGAATCCACAAGGGCGTGGCGTCGATGTTCTGCGAGATGTCGTGGTACTCGTGCGACCCCAGCACCAGGCGCACCGCGAACCAGGTGAAATAGGCCGACAACGCCGTAGCGACCAGCAGACAGAAGAACTCGACCCATACCCGCGTTGCGCCGCTCAGGCGATTGAGGATCAGCGTGACGCGGATGTGATCGCCGCGACGCAAGGCCGCGGCAAGCGTCAGGAAGGAACCGGCCGCGAGCAGATAGCCCGCATAGGCATCACCGCCGTCGAGCTGGAAGTCCTCGACCAGTCCGAAACTCGCCTTGGCCGCGACCCGCCCCACGATGTTGTAGAGCTGGACCAGCAGCACGCCCACGATGCACAGCGCGCCCAATGCGCCGAGCGTGCGGTAGAACGGATCGAGCCAGGACTTCACGCGCGCGGCACCGGCTTATTTGCGATAGGCATCGATGATGGTCTTGCCGTCCGGTCCGGCGGTCTTGAGCCAGTCGGCCAGCATTTCATCGCCGATCTTCTTCATGTCGGCCATGAGTTGCGGCGTGGGCTTGACCACCGTCATCTTGTTCTTGGCCAGCGTGTCGAGCGATTCCTGGGTGTAGCCGCGCATGCGGTCCCAGCCCTTTTGCTCGGCTTCCTTGGCGAGCTTGAGCAGCGCCTCCTGGGTGGGCTTGTCGAGCGCGTCGAAGGCCTTCTTGTTGACCATCACCATGTTCTTGGGCAGCCAGGCATTCACGTCGTGGAAGTAGGTGAGCGACTCCCAGACCTTGGAATCGACGCCGGTCGCGCCCGAACTCATGAACGAATCGACCACGCCGGTGGATAGCGCTTGCGACAGCTCGGCGGCCTGGATGGTCAGGGGCTGGGCGCCCACGGCTTGCGCGATCTTGGTGGTCGCGGGGTTGTAGGCCCGCCATTTGAGGCCCTTCATGTCGGCGGCCGAATTGAGCTGCTTCTTGGTGTAGATGCCTTGCGGCGGCCAAGCCACCGCATACAGCAGCTTGATGCCTTGGGCATCGAGCATGCGTTCGACCACCGGGCGCTGCGCCTGCCACAGCTTGTAGGCCTGATCGAAACCGGTCGCCAGGAAAGGCAGCGAATCGACACCGTAGACCGGGTTCTCGTTGACCAGCAAGGACATCAGCACCTCGCCGGCTTGCGCCTGACCCGACTGGACTGCGCGCTTGATTTCCGGCGCCTTGAACAACGAGCCGTTGGGATGCACGGTGATGACGAGCTTGCCGCCGGTGGCTTTTTCGACGTCGTGCGCGAACTGGGTGATGGTGACGGTATGCGGGTTGGCGATCGGATAGCCGGTCGGCATGTCCCACTTGGTCTGAGCGAAGGCCGTCGGCGCGACGAGCGCACCGGCTAGAAGGGTTGCAGCTGCAAGTGTCGAAGTCAGTCGCATCGATTGCTCCCTGATCGTGTTCTGAGCGTTGAAATTGCAAATCCTGTGCCGGAGCCGGCCGGACGAATGGCGCTGCGCATGGTCGCGCCGCGGATCGGGGCGTGCAACCCGTGAAAACGACGATATTGAATCGTCCACAAATCGTCAATAAAGTGTCGACGTTCCCTTGATGTCGCGCGAGGCGGCGGTGCATCGCGCACCACCGGCTGGCGCCACGCACACCCATGGCCCCATCCAAGACCGCCGCCCGCAAGCCCCGATCCGCCGCACGCGCCAAGCCGCGCGACCCCGTCGCGCAAGGGCGGGTCAAGTTCGTCACCTCGGCGCATCTGGTGTCGGAGCAAAGCCCCGAACTGTCGGAACTGGAATTCGGCCTGATCATGGCCAGCAATGCCTTCGGGCGTTGGATCGTGCGCTGCATGGCCGCGGCCGGCTGGCCCGATCTGACCACGCTCGACGTGCTGGTGCTGCATCACGTCAACCATCGCGACCGTGCCAAGAAGCTCGCTGACGTCTGCTTCATCCTCAACGTCGAAGACACCCATACCGTGGCCTATTCGCTCAAGAAGCTCGCGGGTCTGGGCCTGGTCAGCGGCGAGAAGATCGGCAAGGAAGTGCTGTACTCGACCACCGAGTCGGGGGTGCAGGCGGTCGAGCGCTACCGCGAGATCCGCGAGACCTGCCTGATCGATTCGGTGGTGGCCTCGGGAACGGACAATGCCGAGATCGGCCATGTGGCGCAATTGCTGCGCACGGTCTCGGGTCTGTACGACCAGGCGGCACGCGCCGCCACCTCGCTCTAGGAGGGGCCATGCATCCGATCGATGCCTACGCCGCAATGGCGCGCTACAACCGCTGGATGAACGCCGGCCTGTACGGTTGCGCCGCACGCCTGGACGATGCCGAGCGCAAGCGCGATCGCGGCGCGTTCTTCGGCTCGATCCACCGCACGCTCAATCATGTGCTGCTGGCCGACCGGATCTGGATCGGGCGCTTCAGCGAAGGTGGCTTTGCGCCCGAGTTGGCATCGCGGTGGTTCATCGATCGCGTCATCGGCCTGGACATGCCCTTGCACGAAGACTGGGAGGCGCTGCATACCGAACGCGCCGCGCTCGACGATGCGCTGGTCGATTGGGCGCGCGGTCTGCAAGAGGCCGACCTCGGGGCGACCCTGCGTTATTCGCGGCTCAACGGCGAGCCGGTGGAAAAACCCTTCGTGCTCGTGCTGGCGCATTTCTTCAATCATCAGACCCATCATCGGGGGCAGGTGACCACGCTGCTCATGCAGGCCGGCATCGACCCCGGCGTGACCGATCTGATCGCCTTGCCCGACGCGGCCTGAACACGATGAACGACCAAGCGCAGGGCGCTCGCGGCGCAGGCTGGCAATTCTGGATCGACCGTGGCGGCACCTTCACCGACATCGTCGCCAAGACGCCCGCGGGGGCGCTCCTCACCCACAAGCTCCTGTCCGAAAACCCCGAGCATTACCGCGACGCGGCGGTGGCCGGCATCCGGCATCTGCTGGGCCTGAGCGCCGCGCAGCCGATCGCGCCGGGCAGCATCGACGCGGTCAAGATGGGCACGACGGTCGCGACCAATGCCTTGCTCGAACGCAAGGGCGAGCCGACCCTGCTCGTGATCACGCGCGGCTTTCGCGATGCCTTGCGCATCGCCTATCAGAACCGCCCGCGCATCTTCGATCGGCGCATCGCGCTGCCCGAGTTGCTGTATGCGCACGTCGAAGAAATCGACGAGCGCATGAGCGCGCACGGCGAGGTGCTGCGACCGCTCGACGAAGCGCAGGCGCGCCGCGCCTTGCAGGCCGGCTTCGACGCCGGATTGCGCTCGGTGGCGATCGTGCTGATGCATGGCTACCGCTACGCCGAGCACGAACGCGCGCTGGTGCGCATCGCGCGCGAGATCGGCTTTGCGCAGATCAGCGCCTCGCATCAGGTCTCGCCCTTGATGAAGCTCGTCTCGCGCGGCGACACCACGGTGGTCGACGCCTATCTCTCACCGATCCTGCGCCGGTATGTCGATCAGGTCGCGGGCGAATTGCCGGGGGTGAACCTGCAGTTCATGCAATCGAGCGGCGGGCTCACCGATGCACGGCGTTTCCAGGGCAAGGACTCCATCCTTTCCGGGCCCGCGGGCGGCATCGTCGGCATGGCGCGTACCGCGCTCGCGGCCGGGTTCGAGCGCGTCATCGGCTTCGATATGGGCGGCACTTCGACCGATGTCTCGCATTTCGCGGGCCGCGATCTGAGCGCGCTCGAACGGGCCTTCGAGACCCAGGTGGCCGGGGTGCGCATGCGCGCGCCGATGCTGGCCATCCACACCGTCGCGGCCGGCGGCGGTTCGGTGCTGCACTTCGACGGCGCGCGTTATCGCGTCGGCCCCGATTCGGCGGGCGCCAATCCGGGCCCGGCCTGTTATCGGCGCGGCGGGCCGCTCGCGGTGACCGATGCCAATGTGATGCTGGGCAAGATCCAGCCTGCGCATTTTCCGCGCGTGTTCGGCCCGCAGGCCGATGCCCCGCTCGACGCAGACGTGGTGCGCGAGCGGTTTGCTGCCCTGGCAGACGAGATCGCGCAGGCGACCGGCTCTGCGCCCAAAACGCCCGAAGAAGTCGCCGAAGGCTACATCGACATCGCGGTCCAGAACATGGCCAATGCGATCAAGCAGATCTCGGTCGCGCGCGGGCACGACGTCACCGAATACGCGCTCGCGGTGTTCGGCGGCGCGGGCGGGCAGCATGCCTGTCTGGTGGCCGATGCGCTCGGCATGACCCGGGTGTACGCGCATCCGCTCGCGGGTGTGCTCTCGGCCTACGGCATGGGCCTGGCCGACCAGACCGCCATGCGCGAGCGCGCGATCGAAGCGCGGCTCGACGCCGCGGCGATGCCGGTGCTGATCGAGGCGCTCGACGCGCTCGCCGACGATGCGCGCCGCGATTTGTCGGGGCAGGGCGTGGATGCCGCGCGCATCGACGTCGTGCGCCGCGTGCATCTGCGTTACGAAGGCACGGATTCCGCGCTGGTCGTGCCGTTCGAGGCGGGTGACGATGGGCCGGCGCGCATGCGCGCCGCGTTCGAATCGGCGTATCGCCAACGCTTCGCCTTCCT
>CAYUYC010000243.1:0-5090 GCA_964448945.1 uncultured Burkholderiaceae bacterium | reverse complement strand
GCAGGCCGGCGCGAGCGTATGAGGCCGGGCGCTGAGGCCTCACCCGCGACCAAGCACAAGCCCAAACCCAAGCCCAATCCCACGCCGCCGCGATTCGTGGACTAGAATCGTCGCCTTCGGAGGAACCCCCACATGAGCGAAGAAATCGCGAAGGAAGTCGATGCGCGCGGCCTGAACTGCCCGCTGCCCATCCTTCGTGCGAAAAAGGCGCTGGCCGAGTTGCAGTCCGGCCAGGTTCTCAGGGTGGTCGCGACCGATCCGGGATCGATGCGCGACTTCCAGGCATTCGCGCGGCAAAGCGGCAACATCCTCATCAGCCAGTCGGAAAACGGCCAGCGCGAATTCGAGCATCTGCTGCGGCGCAAGTAGCGTCGCGGCGCCCTCGGGGCAGGCCGGCATGTTTGGCGAGCGCAGATTCGAACGCTTCGCCGAACTCTTGCGGGCCAAGGCGCAACTGCCCTTGCGCGTGCGCTTGTGGAACGGACGCACGCTGGACCTCGGCGCATTCGACGGGGCGCCCATCGCCACCATCGTGGTCCCGCAGGCGCGCGGCTTGCGCTATCTCTTGCGGCCGTCGCTGGCCAATCTCGGCACGGCCTATGTCGAGGGCCATCTCGATGTCGAAGGCAGCCTGTCCGCGCTGATCGAGGCGGCGTGGTCCTTGAGCAGCGCCGCGCTCGAACCCGCGGGGCGCCTCGGGCGCGTGGAGCGCGCCTGGATGCACAGCCGCACCCAGGACAAGCGCGACATCGCTTATCACTACGACGTCGGCAACGACTTCTACCGACTCTGGCTCGACGAGCAATTCGTCTATTCATGCGCCTACTTCGCGCGCGGCGATGAGGATCTCGACACCGCGCAGATCGCCAAGCTCGATCACATCCTGACCAAGTTGCGCATGGCGCCGGGCGAACGCCTGCTCGACATCGGCTGCGGCTGGGGTGCGCTCGCGATCCGCGCGGCGCAGCGCTATGGCGCGATCGCGCACGGCATCACCTTGTCCGAGGAGCAATGCGCGTATGCGCAGGCGCGGGTGCGCGAGCTGGGTCTGGCCGACCGCGTGACGATCGAGTTGCGCGACTATCGCGACATGCCGGCGAGCGCGCATGGCGTCTACGACAAGGTCGCGAGCATCGGCATGTTCGAGCATGTGGGCCTGCGCAACCTCGCCAAGTATTTCGGCACGGTGCGCGAGCTGATGCGCGACGGCGGGCTCGCGCTTCTGCACGGCATCACCAGCACCGATTGCCAGGACGGCGAGACGCCTTTCGGCGGCGGCGAGTTCATCCATCGCTATGTGTTTCCGCACGGCGAACTGGTGCATATCGGCACCGTCCTGCGCGAGATGCAGCGCGGCGGTCTCGAGCCTTGCGACATCGAGAACCTGCGCCGTCATTACGCGCGCACGCTCAACATCTGGTCCGATCGGCTCGAGCGCAACGCCGACGCCGCGCGCGCGCTGGTGGGCGAACGGCGGTTTCGGATCTGGCGCGTCTATCTGGCGGGGTCCGCGCGGGCGTTCGAGGCGGACTGGATCGCGATCTTCCAGGTGCTCGCCTGCAAGGCCGGCGGCGGCGCGCTCAATCCGCTGCCCATGAGCCGCGCCTGGCAATACGACCGGACGGGGGCTTGATCGTCCGCGGCCGCGCAATCCCATGCGCGGCATGCGGAATACCACCAAAGCGCTGGGCCGTGCGCTGCGCCTGCACGCACAATGGCGGCACGAGCGATTTCGCCCCCGAGCAGCCATGCAACTGATCCAGATCGAAGACATCCGCCCGACTTCCAAGCCGCCCAGGTTCGCCTTGTTCGAACTGGGTTTTCGGCCGTTCTATCTTGGCGCCGCGGTGTTCGCGGCCTGCGCGATGCCGATCTGGCTCGCGATGTGGACGAGCGGTGCCAACCCGGTGCCCATTCCCGCCTTGCTCTGGCATGCGCACGAACTCGTCTATGGTTTTGCCGCGGCCGTGGTGGCGGGATTCTTGTTCACCGCCGTGCGCAATTGGACCGGGTTGCCGATGCCGCAAGGCGTATCGCTCGGGTTGTTCGTCGCGCTCTGGCTGTCCGGCCGCATCGGCATGCTGGTGAGCTACAACGCCGCGACCGCGGTGCTGGACTGCCTGTTCTTGTTTGCGCTCGCGGTGGCACTCGCACGCAAGTTCCTGCGCGCGGGCAATCTGCGCAATCTGCCTTTGGTCGGTGTACTCAGTGCGCTGGGTGCGTCGAACATCGCCTTTCATGGCGCGATGCTCGGAGCGTTTTCGTTCAGCGCGCTCGCGGCGGTCGAAGCCGGGCTGATGTTCATCGTGCTGCTCGAAAGCATCATCGGCGGGCGCGTGGTGCCGGGCTTTACTGCCAATGCGGTGCCGGGCGTGCGGCAGTTTCGCCGGGTCTGGCTCGATCGCGCCGCGATCGGCATGACGGTGCTGGCATTTGCGCTCGACATCGCCGCGATGTGGTCGAACGCGCCGGCGCGCTTGCTCGTCGTCGTGGCGGGCGTGGCTTCGCTCGCCGCCGCGGGATTGCAGGGCGCGCGTCTGTTGGGCTGGAACCCCTGGGCCACGCGCACCAAGCCCTTGTTGTGGATCCTGCACGCCTCGTATGCCTGGATACCCGCGGGTCTGGTGCTGCTGGGGCTGGCCGCCTTCGGTGCGGTCCCGCGCGCGGCCGCCGTGCATGCGCTCGCCGTGGGCTCGATGGCCGGACTCATCATCGGCATGATGACGCGCACCGCGCTGGGCCATACCGGCCGGCCCTTGCATGCGGGTGCGGCCGAAGTGACGGCCTATGCGCTCATCCAGATCGGCGCGGTGCTGCGCGTGACCGCGGCGCTGTGGCCCGCATTCCACGACGCGGGCGTATGGTTGTCGGGCGGCGCATGGAGCCTGGCGTTTGCGGTCTATTGCACGGCCTATCTGCCCATCCTCGCGCGGCCGCGCGTCGACGGTCGACGCGGCTGATGGCATCGTTCCTGCCACCACGCTGTCAGTAGTCGGCGCGCAGCATGGCGCCTCCATTCACATGAGGAGGCGCACATGTCCCAGCCCAAACGCAATGCCGTCAACTGGTTCGAGATCCCGGTGCAGGATCTCGGCCGCGCGCAGAAGTTCTATGAAGCCGTCCTCGCCGCGAAGATGCGGCGTGAAACCATGGCCGGCGGCGAGTTGGCGGTCTTTCCCTACGACGAACCTTCCACCGGCGGATGCCTGATGGGCGGCGACGGCATGCAGCCCAGCGCCACCGGCACCATGGTGTATCTCGACGCGACGCCGTCGCTCGACGCCGCCTTGGCGCGCGTGCCGGCGGCCGGCGGACGCATTGCGCTCGCGCGCACCGAATTGCCCGATGGCATGGGCTGCTTCGCGCACATCGTCGACACCGAAGGCAATCGCGTCGGACTGCACGCAATGCGATGATGCGCGGATGCGCCGCGCCGACCGACTGTTTCGTCTGATCCAACTCGTTCGAGGCCGCCGTCTGAGCACGGCCGCCTGGCTGGCCGAGCGGCTCGAAGTCTCGGAGCGCACCGTCTATCGCGACGTGGCCGCCTTGCAGGCGCAAGGCGTGCCGCTCGATGGCGAGGCCGGCGTCGGCTACCGTCTGCGCGCGGACTTTGAACTGCCGCCGCTCATGTTCAGTCATGAAGAAGCGCGCGCCCTGGTGGTCGCGGTACGCATTGCGCAATCGCGCCTCGACCCGAGCATGGCCGAGGCGGCCGAGACCGCGATGGGCAAGATCCTCTCGGTGCTGCCGGCATCGGCGCGCGCGGCCGCCGAGAGCGTGGCGGTATTTGCGCCGCCGGTCGGTCCCGATGCGCGTACCCGCGAGCGCCTGGAAGCCGTTCGCGCCGCAATCGAGGCCAAGCGCAAATTGCGCATCGGCTACGTGGACCTGAAGGACGCCGCGAGCGAACGCATCGTGCGGCCGCTCGCCTGCTTTTATTGGGGCGCGGTCTGGACCCTGGCCGCGTGGTGCGAGATGCGCGACGACTATCGCAGTTTTCGCATCGACCGCATTCGCGACATGCACATGCTCGAGCAAACCTACCGTGACGAGCCGGGCCGCAGCTTGGCGGATCTGATGCGACGCATTGACGGTACATCCGGCGCGTGAACGACTGCGCAGATCGGTCGATAACCCTCACTGACGCGATGGAAATATTCGTCGCTTCATGCGCGATGATGCGTGCTCCACCAGGCTACGGCATCGAACCACGGAAGCGCTCGATCGATCTCGTTGCCGGTGAATGCAGTCGTCGAGATCGCCATCGGCAAGATCCTCGACGGTGTGATGGTCATCCCGTGCTCCTGTGTGCGTCGCGCGGGCAAAGGAGGTGGTGCGGATGCTGCAACGACTCAGGCAATGGTCCACCAGCACGCGTGTCGCGATCATCGCGGTGGGAATGGCGGTCGCCGTCGCGGGGCTTTCGATCACCGTGTATTCGGCGATCTCCTCGCTTGCGTCGGATTGGGCTGCCTACGCCGAGTCGGAGCGCACCGATCTGAACCACATGCGCAATCTGCGCGTGGCGACCGGCTACGGCGGATTCATTCATAACTTCAAGAATTACGTGCTCCGGCGCGAATCGACCTATTACATCGAGTCGGGGCGTCGACTCGACGAGATCGAGCGCGCCATCGCGGGTTTGCGCGCGCGCGGTCCCGACGAAGAAGGGGCGAATGCGCTCGACGCCGCGGCGCGGGTCTTCGCCGAATACCGCCAGCGCTGGGTGTATGCGGGTACCGATGAAGCCAAGGTGCTGAGCGCCGAAGAACTCGATCGCCGCGTGCGCGTCAACGATGCGCCGGCAATCGAAGCGCTGGTCGTGCTGTCGACCCAGTTGCAGTCGCGGCGCACCGTCAGTGCACTGCGCTTTGAACAGACGCTGCGCGACATCGGGCATGTGGCGATCCTCGGGATGGTCTTCATCCCGGTATTCCTGTTGTTCGGGTACTGGATCTTCCGCATGAACCGCGCCTTGGACGCGCAGACGCTGCGCTTGCAGGAAGAACGCTTGCGCGCCGAAGCAGCCAGCCTTGCCAAGAGCCAGTTCGTCGCCAACATGAGCCACGAGATCCGCACGCCCATGA
>CAYUYC010000242.1:550-5111 GCA_964448945.1 uncultured Burkholderiaceae bacterium | reverse complement strand
GCCGCCGAGCGTGACGCCGCCGAAGCGCTTGTTCGGCACGAAGGGAATGTCTTGGCCCGTGGCCCAGATGACCGAGTTGGTGGCCGACTTGCGCGACGAACCGGTGCCGACCACATCGCCGACATAGGCGACCAGATGGCCCTTCTTCTTGAGGTCTTCGATGAACTGGATCGGGCCGCGCTTGCCGTCTTCCTCGGGCTTGAAGGCCGCGCCGGGGCGGGTGTTCTTCAGCATCGCGAGGTAGTGCAGCGGAATGTCCGGACGGCTCCAGGCATCGGGCGCGGGCGAGAGGTCGTCGGTATTGGTTTCGCCGGGCACCTTGAAGACGGTGACGGTGATCTTCTTCGCGACTTCGGGGCGCGAGGTGAACCATTCGGCATCGGCCCACGACTGGATCACTTCCTTGGCCTTGGCATTGCCGGCCTTGGCTTTTTCGGCCACGTCGTTGAAGTAATCGAACATCAGCAGGGTCTTCTTCAGACCTTCGGCCGCGATCGAGGCGACTTCGGCATCGTCGAGCAATTCGATCAGCGGATGCACGTTGTAGCCGCCGACCATGGTGCCGAGCAATTCGGTCGCCTTGGCCTTGCTGATCAGGGCGAGCTTTTCGTCGCCGTGCGCCACGGCGGCCAGGAACGAGGCCTTGACCTTGGCGGCGTCATCGACGCCCGGGGGCACGCGATGCGTGAGCAGGTCGACCAGGAAGGCTTCTTCACCCGTGGGCGGGTTCTTCAGCAGCTCGATCAGCTCAGCCGTTTGTTGGGCCGACAAGGGCAGCGGCGGGATGCCGAGCGCTTCGCGTTCGGCGGCATGTTGGCGATAGGCTTGCAGCATCGTTGGCTCCGTCAATGAATGGGGTGGATTACTTCTTGGAGGAGGGCGTTGCGCCGGGCGCAGCGTTGGCGGTCTTGTCCGACATGAGGGTTCCGCCGGTGGCCCAATTGTCCTTGTCGACTTCGTCGATCACGATCGTGATGGCGTCGGCGCTCACCTTGCAGATGCGCGCCATTTCTTGTGTGTAGACCTGCGCCAGTTCGCGCTTTTGCTCGCGTGTACGCCCGGGCAGCATTTCGATGCGCACGATCGGCATCATTGCGCTCCGAAGAAGGCGGTCTGCGCTTGCGCAGGCAGTTCGGCGCCACTGACGGCGGCTTGTTGCAGCACGTTCCAGTAATAGCGGTAGCTCGCGCGGTCGTGCAGGCGTCCGGCGCGCTGGATCGGTCCCCAATCGGCGGCCTGGGCCGCAAGCAGGATGGCTGCTGCTTCGTCGATCGAGGCATGCGAAGGGCGCATGGCGCCGACGATCGCATCGATCTGAAACGGATGGATGCTCCACATGCGGGCGTAGCCGAATTCGCGCATCGCGCGCGCGGCATCGGCTGCGGCGGTGCGCGGGTCGGCAAAGTCGGTCGTGACGTTGTGCGACGCGGTCTTGCCCCAGGCATGGCAGGCGGCGCTGATCTCGAGCTTGGCGCGGCGCACGAGCGGATGGTCGAACTGTCCGGGCGAACGCATGGCGTCGTCAGGAATCGCGCCACCATGGGCCGAGACGAAATCCATGAGTCCGAACGACAGACACTCGATTGCGTCGAGTGCGGCGATCGCGAATACATCGGCCACGGCGCGCGGCGATTCGATCAACACATGGACGGGAATCGCACGGTCGACGCCATGGCGTTCTGCGGCGGCACGCAGCATCTCGATGCCGCGCTGCGCGTCGATGTAGCAATCGATCTTGGGAAAGGTCACGTAGGCCACGCGCGCACCGGCGGCACCGACGATGAGATCGAGTTCGTCTTCGACCGCGGGGTGGTTGACGTCATGCACGCGAACGCCGACGCGATCGAAGGCGTTGTCGGCACTCAACAAGACATCCGCGACGAGCTTTGCGTGCTCGCGCTCGCGGCCGGCCGCGGCGCCGTCCTCGCAATCGAGGGTGACGTCGAACGTGACGCGCTGCTTGGTCGCGCGCTCGCGCTGCACGGCCAACGACTTGCGCATGAGCTTTTCGCTGCCTGCGTAATGGTCGCAAACCGGCAGATGCGCCATGCGGGCGTCGCCGTCAAACAATACATCGCGCGGATGCGTACCAGTCATTGGAGCGATTGGGTCAACAGTTCAACAAAAAGAGCCGGGGCAGCTGATCGCGCTGTCCCGGCTCGGGTGCCTCGACGCGCGGTCGCGCTTACAGCAGATGCTTGACGCCGTCTTTTTCTTCGCTGAGTTCTGCAAGCGTCTTATTGATGCATTGCTGCGAGAACTCGTCGATCGGCAATCCCTGGACGATCTTGTATTCGCCGCCTTCGCAGGTGACAGGGAAGCCGAACATCGTCTCCTCCGGAATTCCGTACGAACCATCGGACGGAATACCCATCGTGACCCACTTGCCGTTGGTGCCGAGCACCCAGTCGCGCACGTGATCGATTGCAGCGTTGGCCGCCGACGCAGCCGACGACAGACCGCGCGCTTCGATGATCGCGGCGCCGCGCTTGCCGACGGTGGGCAGGAACACATCACGGTTCCATGCGTCGTCGCTGATCGTGTCCTTGATCGATTTGCCGCCGACCGTGGCGAAGCGGTAGTCGGCGTACATCGTCGGCGAATGGTTGCCCCAGACCGTGAACTTCTCGATGTCCTTGACTGCGACCTTGGCTTTGGCGGCGATTTGCGACAGGCCACGGTTGTGGTCCAGGCGCAGCATCGCCGTGAAATTCTTCTTGGGCAGATCGGGTGCCGACTTCATTGCGATGTAGGCGTTGGTGTTGGCCGGGTTGCCGACCACCAGCACGCGCACCGTGCGCTTGGCGACCGCATTGAGTGCCTTGCCTTGCGCAGTAAAGATCTGGGCGTTGGCCGAGAGCAGATCCTTGCGCTCCATGCCCGGGCCGCGCGGACGCGCGCCGACGAGCAGCGCCACGTCGATATCCTTGAATGCGGTCATCGGATCGGAATGCGCGCTCATGTCCTGCAGCAGCGGGAAGGCGCAGTCTTCCAATTCCATCATCACGCCCTTGAGCGCCTTCTGGGCCTTCTCGTCGGGGATTTCGAGCAGTTGAAGGATCACAGGCTGATCCTTGCCGAGCATTTCGCCCGAGGCGATACGGAACAGCAGTGCGTAGCCGATCTGGCCGGCTGCGCCGGTGACAGCAACGCGCATGGCAGGTTTGGTCATCAAGGTTCTCCGTTGGTCTGAACTGGATTCTGTGGATGCCGCGATGCGCACGAGGGGGTGAGCGCCCAATCGATCGCAATGCTGTCAACCAGACATCACGATCGCTGCGATTCCCCGGGGCAAAGCGAGCGCGCCCGGATTGTAGCCTTCGCGTTCATTGCACTGCCGCAGTGGGTTGAAGTGTAGAGATTGACATCCAATGCGTCAACACTCTTATGTCTTATATAAGACATCTAATCTCAGTTATGGAATGGACGTCCGAAGGGGCTTGTGCCAGAATGCGCGCCCATGAATGCGCCGCCTTTCAGTCTGGGTGCGGACGGCTCTGCGAATGCAGGGACTGGTCTTGCAGGCCCCGCCAACGCCCCGGGCGCGGCGACGTTTTCGCCTTTGTATCAGCAGATCAAGCTGCTCATCACGCAAGGGCTCGAGGCGGGCGAATGGAAGCCCGGCGAACTGATCCCCTCTGAAACCGAGCTTGCCGCGCGATTTCGCGTCTCTCAAGGCACCGTGCGCAAGGCGATCGACGAACTCGCGCTCGAAAACCTGGTGGTGCGCCGACAGGGCAAGGGCACGTTTGTTGCGTCGCACCATGAGCCGCGGGCGGCAATTCGGTTTCTTCGCTTGGTGTCGGACGATGGCGAGCCGTTCAATCACGAGTCGGTCATTCTCGAGTGCCGTCGTCTGCGTGCGCCCGCCGACATCGCCAAGCAGATCGATCTGAAGACCGGCGATAGCGTGGTGATGATCCGACGGCTCCTGGTGGTGGAATCGACGCCGATCGTGTTCGATGAAATCTGGTTGCCCGGCACGTTGTTCAAAGGGCTGACCGCAGAACGGATCGTGGATTACAAAGGGCCGATGTACGGATTGTTCGAATCCGAGTTCGGCACGCGCATGATCCGTGCGACCGAACGCATCAAGGCTGTCGCCGCCGATCAGATGTTGGCTGAACAATTGAAAGTGACGCCTGAAACGCCGCTGTTGTACGTCGAGCGCGTTTCCTACACGTACCAGGATCGTCCGGTCGAAGTGCGACGCGGCTATTACGTAACGCGCGAGCATTCGTATCGCAATGAGTTGAGTTAGGGCTGAACAGGAATGGCCCTGGTCTCGCGGGGCTGCGCTGATGCGGTGCACGAGAAATAGTTCAAAATAACAGACCAGCAGTTTCGAAGCTTCCATCACGAGTAAGAGGAAACCCATGTCCGAGTTGACGCGCAAAGAGCGTCCGGAGTTCCGGAATATTCACATCTCACAGATCGCCAAATACCGGCTTCCGCTCGCCGGCCGGCTGTCGATCATGCACCGCGCGACCGGGGTCTTGCTGTTCCTCGCTTTGCCCTTGGTGTTGTTGCCCGCATTCGAGGCCAGTCTGACGTCGGAGTT
>CAYUYC010000242.1:0-540 GCA_964448945.1 uncultured Burkholderiaceae bacterium | reverse complement strand
CTGTTGTGGGCCTACCTGCACCATTTCTGCGCTGGCATCCGCTACTTGCTGCTCGATCTGCACATCGGCGTCGACAAAGACTCCGCACGCAAGAGCGCCGCGATTTCGTTCGCCGTCAGCCTGGCGCTGACGGCGGTCTTCGGTCTCAAGTTGTTCGGAGTGTTCTGATCATGGCGAACGTCGGTTCCAAGCGCCTCGTCGTGGGCGCGCATTACGGCCTCAAGGAGTGGATCGCACAGCGTGTCACGGCGATCATCATGGCCGTGTACTCGCTG
Source organism: uncultured Burkholderiaceae bacterium (assembly GCA_964448945.1). Classification (GTDB taxonomy): domain Bacteria; phylum Pseudomonadota; class Gammaproteobacteria; order Burkholderiales; family Burkholderiaceae_E; genus CAXBRX01. The sequence continues at coordinate 265 of CAYUYC010000242.1, read as the reverse complement.
ATTCTCCTGGTCGGCATTCTGTTCTCGAACCCGCTCGATTACGTCGCCTGGGTCAAGCTGTTCACCTGGACCGTGCTCGGCCTGCCGGTCGGCAAGCTGCTCGCTTTCGTTGCCATCTTGTCGCTGCTCTATCACGCCTGGATCGGCATGCGCGACCTCTGGATGGACTACATCAAACCCACCGGTGTGCGTCTGACGCTCGAAGTGCTCACGATCCTCTGGCTCGTCGGCAGCGCGGCGTATGCGGCACAGATTCTTTGGAGAG
>CAYUYC010000241.1:0-5186 GCA_964448945.1 uncultured Burkholderiaceae bacterium | reverse complement strand
CGATCCACGGCGCCTGCAGATCGCGCGCCACGCCCGAGGCCGCGCGGGCCACGCGTTGTTCGGCGGGGCTGAGCTTGGCCGAGTTGCTTTCCATGCGCCGGATGTCGGCGATGAGTTCTTCGATCTTCTTCTTTTCGGTGTGCTGCTGGGTCAGCGCTTCGCGCGCGGCCTCGAAGTCGGTGAAGGTGAAGAACGCCGCCACCGCGCCGACCGCGAGCAGCCCCAGGCCCAGCGCGGGCGATGCGCGGCGCCGGCCGGCGAAATCGAGCTGCAGGGCGTCCAGGCGCGTCATGCCGAGGCTCCTGCGAGGGCGCCGCCGGGCAGCGCGGCGTCGGCGATCGCGCGCCAGCGCGTGGAGGTGCGCGGTACGTCGAACTCGACATCGAGGTAGTAATGCACGCCGAGTTCGGCATCCAGGCCGAGCGCGACCGCGAAGCCTTCGGCGAGTGTGCGCACCGCGCTCCAGTCGGGCAGGGCGAGTTGCGAGGCTTCCATCGCGAAGATGCCGCGCTCGTCGATGGCCGAGACCAGGGCGTGCGTGCCGCGCGTGGTGGCCACGATCGCGGGCAGGGCGCGGATGGACGCGCGCTGCCGGTTCCAGAGTGCGACGAAGGCGGGCAGCATCGACGTCAGGCGCATGCGGCGCTTGTCGAAGGTCGCGTGGATGGGATCGAGCATGGCGCGCGCCATGCCGCAGACCACGGCCGATTCGCCGCCGCGCTGCAAATGCCAGGTGGCCTGCACTTCATTGAGCGGCAATTGCATCAATTCGGCGATCGACGCGGTGGCGATCTCGCCGATGCGCTTGTCGGTCATCGCCGCAAATTCGCCGCGCACCACGTCGTAGACCACCATGCTGTCGGGGATGCCCATCTCGACGCCGACGCCGTTCAGGCGATGGCCCGCGGATTCGAGCAAGGCGAGTGCGCGGTCGATGGCCAGCGCCACCGTCGTGCCGCGCGATGCGCCCGCGGTGGGCTCGACCAGCCACGACGCGCGCGCGATCGAGCGCTGCACCGGCCAGCCGCCATGCAGCTCGGCGCGCACCGCGCTCGCGCTGAGCGCCAGGGTCAGGGTTCTATTCCACCTGCGTAACACGATTGACTTCCTCGAGGGTGGTTTCGCCGCGCATGAAGACTTCGATCGCCGCTTCGCGCAGGGTCTGGATGCCGGCGCTGCGCGCTTCGTGCTTGATGGCCGACAAGGAGGCGCGCTCGGACATCAGATCGCGCAGGCGGTCGGTCATTGGCAAGGTCTCGGCGATCGCCTTGCGGCCTTTGTAGCCGGTACCGCGGCAATGTCCGCAACCGCGGCCATGGCGCGGCGTATAGCCGTCGGCGGGCACCGCGATGCGCGCCTGGCGCAGTTGTTCTTCGGTCGGCGCATAGGGCTCGCTGCATTGCGGGCAGTTCACGCGCAGCAGGCGTTGCGCGACGATGCCGTTGAGCGCCGAGACGAAGCTGTAGGCATCCACGCCCATGTTGGTGAAGCGCCCGATCACATCGAACACATTGTTCGCGTGCACGCTGGTGAACACTTGGTGGCCGGTGAGCGCGGCCTGGACCGCGATCTGCGCGGTCTCGGCATCGCGGATTTCGCCGACCATGATCTTGTCGGGGTCGTGGCGCAGGATGGAGCGCAGACCGCGCGCGAAGGTCAGCCCCTTTTTCTCGTTGACCGGGATCTGCAGCACATCCTTGAGCTGGTACTCGACCGGGTCTTCGATGGTCACGATCTTGTCGAGGCCGGTATGCACTTCGGTCAGCGCGGCGTAGAGCGTGGTGGTCTTGCCCGAGCCGGTCGGGCCGGTGACCAGCAGCAGGCCGTAAGGCTTGGCCGCGAGGTCGCGCACGAAGGTCTTCACGCGCGCATCGAAGCCGAGCATGTCGAGCGTGAGCTGCTGCGCCTCGCCCGACAGATGCTTGCGGTCGAGGATGCGCAGCACCGCGTCTTCGCCGAACAGATTGGGCATGATCGACACGCGCAGATCGATCTCGCGGCCTTCGATCGACACCTTGAACCGGCCGTCCTGCGGCACGCGGCGCTCGGAGATGTCGAGTTCGGCCACCACCTTGATGCGCGAGAGCACTTGCGCGGCGATCTCGATGCCGTCGATGCGCTTGATCACATTGAGCACGCCGTCGATGCGGTACTTGATCGTCATGCCATGGGCATGGGTCTCGAGGTGGATGTCGCTCGCATCGGATTTGAGCGCGTCGTGCAGGGTCGAGTCGACCAGGCGCACGATGGGGCTGGCGGTCGCGCTGATGTCGGCCAGCGAAAGCGAGAGTGCATTCGGGTCGGCAGTGGCGCCGCCGGTCTGGTCTTCGCCGACCGCGTCCATCGCGCGCATGGTTTTTTCGAGCAGCGCGAAATAGGCGCGCAATTCGGCGGGCGCGATGAAGGCCCAGCGACGCGGAACGGATTGGGTGTCGACCAGACGCGCTTCGATCCAGGCGCGCGTGCGCCGGTCGAGCGGATCGGCGGTGACGATCCACGGCTCGCCCGCGGGCGTGGTGACGGCCACGACCAGGCGGCGCGTCGCGTCGGTGAAGGCGATCAGATCGAACTGCGGCGTCGAGTCGCGCAGCGTGCCGATCGACATCGGCGCGAGGCGGAAATGCGCGGCCACCTGCAGCGTGAACTGCGTGTCGTCCAGGCCCAGGCGTTCGGCCAGCCAGTCGATCGGGCGGGTGCCGTCGGGGCAATGCGCGATCGCATCGCGCACCAGGGCCGGGCTGAGCTGCGCCTGGCCGAAGTCGGTGATGGTGTTGGGCGCGTTCATCGTGGGCTCATTGCAGGCTGGCGGCCAGATCGAAGATCGGCAGGTACATCAGCACCACGATCGCGCCGATGACCAAGCCGATGATCACCATGAACAAGGGCTCGACCAGCTTGGCCGCGGCGTCGATGCCGCGTGCGAGCTGGTCTTCGTTGAACGCGGCCAGGCGCGCGAGGATGTCGCCCAGGCGGCCGGTCTTTTGCGCCACGCCCAGCATGCGTACCGCCACGCCGTCGGCCACGCCCGCGTCCTGCATCGCCTGCGCGATCGGGCGGCCTTCGCGGATCGCCTTGAGCGCGCCGTCGAGCGCGGTCTGATCTTCGGCGGTCAGCAATTGCCGGCTCATCTCGAAGGCGCGCACCGCCGGCACGCCGCCGGCGACCAGCATCGCGGCCGTGCGATAGAAATTGGTCTGGCGAAAGCGCCGCACTTGCGGCCCGATGATCGGCATGGTCTGGATGCCGCGCACATTCCAGCCCGAGGCGATCAGGCGCCGCACGCCGATCACCGCCGCAGCCGCCAGCGCGACGCACACGCCGACCACGATGGCCGGATGCGCCGCCACCATGCGGCCCCAGGCGAGCAGGAGTTGCGAAGCGCCGGGGGCGTCGCGCCGCGCGCCTTCGATCAATCCGGCAAAGCGCGGCACCAGGACACCGAGCAGGAACAGCACGACCAATCCGCCGACGACGAGCAGCACTGCCGGATAGATCGCCGCGCCGACGACCTTGGTGCGCAAGGCACGCACCGCTTCAAAGTTGCCCGCGTAACGGCGCAAGGATTCGGACAGCGCGCCGGTCTGCTCGCTCGCCGCGACGCACGCGATCATCAGCGCGGGGAAGACGTCGCCGTGTTCGCCCATCGCGGTCGACAGCGTGCGTCCTTCGGTCAACGAGATCGACACCGCCGACAAGGCCTGGCGCGCGCCGTCGTGGCGTTCCTTCTCGGCCAGGGTCTCGATGGTCTCGACCATGCCCAGGCCGGCGTCGAGCAAGGAGGCGAGTTCATGCGCGAACAAGGCCGGATCGAAGCGGCGCCCGGTCAGCCAGCGCGCCCGCGTGCTCGCGCTGGTGACGGTGGAGCCGATCGGTTCGCACGACAACACGCGCGAACCGTCGGACTCGACCGCACGCCGTGCCGCGGGGGCGTCTTCGGCCCGCACGCGCACCTGGCGCACGCCGCGTTGCGACGAGACGGCGGTGAGGGCGAATTCGGTCGTGGCCATGGCGCGCGATGGACTCAGGACTGCATCCAGTTGCCGACGTCGGAGGCTTCGCCGTTGCCGCCGGCCTGGCCGTCGGCGCCGAGCGAGTACAGATCGATGTCGCCGTGTTCGCCGGGGGCCTTGTACAGGTAGGGGCGGCCCCAGGGATCGTTGGGCAGCGATTTCTTGAGATAGGGCCCTTGCCAGCGTTCTTCGTTGTTGGGCTTGGCCATGAGCGCCTGCAGGCCTTGTTCGGCGCTCGGGTAATGGCCGATGTCGAGGCGGTATTGGTCGAGCGCCTTTTCCAGCGCATCGATCTGGGCGCGTGCGATCTTGGTGTTGGACTTGCCGAGTTGCTCGAAATAGCGCGGCGCCACCAATCCGGCGAGCAAGCCGATGATGACCACGACGACCAGCAACTCCAGCAGCGTGAAGCCGCGCATGACACGACGAAGGCGTCGGCGATTGGCGCGGGCGAGTGTTCCCAACATGTTGTCTCCCATGAAGTGCCGGCGCACGCATGGGGAGACATCCCCATCGATGGATGGGGGCAACTACGACCTGGGCCCCGTTTCCATCGGCATCGAGTCTGATGCGCGTGTAGGAACTACGCTGACATTTCGGGGGGCGCGGCTTAACCAGCCATTAAGTCGACGGGGCTGAGTTCGCAAAAACGTGTCGCAGTTCACGCTTTCGATGCGGTTTCGGGGAATAGCACCCGCACCCGCAACCCACCGAGGGGGGAATCCAGTAGTTCGATGCGGGCGGAATGCATCGCGATGGCTTCGCGCACGATCGACAAGCCGAGGCCCGCGCCGGGCACTTCGGCGCCGCGCAGGCGGTAGAAGCGCTCGAAGACGCGTTCGCGCTCGGCCGGCGGTATGCCCGGCCCCGAGTCGTCGACGATGAGCACGCAGCAGTAGTCGTCGATGCCGGTGGTGATCGCGACCTTGCCGCCGATGCCGCAATAGCGCGTGGCGTTGTCGATCAGATTGCGCGCGATGGGTTCGATCCCGAAGCGGTGGCCGATCACCACGCATTCGTTGAGATGCATGTCGATGCGCACGTTGCGCTCTTCGATCAAGGGCCGCATGTCGGCAATGATGTCGGCCGCGAGGTCGGACAGATCGATGGATTCGGCTTGCGTGCGCTTGCCCGATTGATCGTCCAAGCGCGCGAGGGTGAGCAGTTGCTCGATCG
>CAYUYC010000240.1:4291-5187 GCA_964448945.1 uncultured Burkholderiaceae bacterium | reverse complement strand
CGCCAGACCAGCGGGTCCGACGGGATCAAGGGCGATTCCCAGATCTTGCGCACGTTCTTCGCGATCTCGGGTTGGCGCGCTTCGATGCGCTCGAAGGTATCGGACGCGAACACCGCGGCGTCGACTTGCTTGTTGGCCACGGCCAGCACATTGGCTTCGTGGTTGGCGCCGCGGATGGTCTTGAAGGCGGTCTTGGGGTCGAGCTTGTGCTGGGCAAAGATGTAATACGAGGGCACCAGGAAGCCCGAGGTCGAGTTCGGATCGCCGATGCCGAAGTTCACGTTCTTGGCATTCTTGAGCAGATCGTCGAGCGACTGGTAGGGGCTGTCCTTGTGCACGGCGAGATAGGAGTGGTAGCCCAGCGTGCCGTCGGCCTGAATCACCTGCGCGAAGATCTCGCCGTTGGCGCGATCGACCGCTTCCATCGCCGATTTGTTGCCGTACCACGCGACCTGCACCTTGTTGAAGCGCATGCCTTCGATCACGCCGGCATAGTCCGAGGCGAAGAAGGCGTTGACCTTCACGCCGACCGCCTTTTGCAGCGCTTCGAGCACCGGCGCCCAGTCGCTCTTGAGGTTTTGCGATGCCTCGGTCGAGATGATGCCGAAGTTGATTTCCTTCGGCGCTTCTTGCGCGGCGGCGACGCCGACGCTCAGCGCGGCAACGGCGCCGGCGATCAGTTGCTTCAACATGGTGGTGCTCTCCTTGGTGAGGTGTGTCGTATCGAACTGGGCCGGGCGCTCAGGCTGCGGCGGCCAAGTCGGGTGTCAGTGCGTCGCGCGCGCCGTGGGCGCGCGGGCTGGGTGCCGCCCGCTCCATCGCCTCCTGGGTGAGGCTCGACGTGGTCAGCAACTCATCGGCTTCCATGCCGTACAGATCGCGCAGCATCTCGGGGG
>CAYUYC010000240.1:0-4281 GCA_964448945.1 uncultured Burkholderiaceae bacterium | reverse complement strand
CTCGGGGGTGAGTGCGCACGAGGGGCCGTCGAACACCACGCGTCCTTGGCGCAGCGCGATGGTGCGCGGGCAGTAGCGCATCGCGATGTCCACTTGATGCAGCGAAACCAGCACCGTGGTGCGGTCTTCGCGATTGATGGTCGCGAGGATCTGCATCACGCGGCGCGCCGACTCCGGATCGAGCGAGGCGATCGGCTCGTCGGCGAGGATGACCTTGGCGCCTTGCACCAGCGTGCGCGCGATGGCGGCGCGTTGCTGCTGACCGCCCGAGAGTTCCGAGGCGCGCTTGTGCGCGTGTTCGGCGATGCCCACGCGCGCCAGCGCTTCGAGGCCGAGCTTGCGTTCGTGTCGCGTGAACTGGCGCAACAGCGAGCGCCACATCGGCACGCGCGGCAGCAGGCCGGCGAGCACATTGGTCAGCACCGGCAGGCGATCGACCAGATTGAATTGCTGGAACACGAAGCCGACATCGGCGCGGGTATGCCGGATGTCGCGCTGCAGGCGCCCGCCGATCTGCACGTCGCGGCCGCCGATCTGCACGCGGGAGCTGCCGGCATCGCTGCGCACCAGGCCCGACAAGTGCCGCAACAGCGTGGACTTGCCCGAGCCCGATGCGCCGATGAGTGCGACCATCTCGCCGGGCACGACGCGCAAATGCACATCGTCGAGCGCGCGATACGCGCCATTGGGCGCGCCGAAGGACTTCGACAGTCCTTGCACCTGCACCGCTGCTGCAGCGTTCATCGCATCTCCCGATCGAGTGGGGTTGTCTAGATAAGCGCGGCGAGCATGCGCGGCGCGCGTGACAGCCGATTGACCGAATTGCGACGTTCGCGTGATTGGGTGATGACATCGCCGGGCGCGCAATGCGCGCCGGACTGTCAAGCGGCTGACATGGTGGGCTGGCGTAATGCGCTGCTTTGCGAGCCACCGTCATGAGCCTGACTTACATCGCGGCACATCAGAGCGCCGCGGCCGTCCGACTGTCCGCCGCGCCGACCCTGGCGCCCACCGCGAGCGTGATCGACTCGCGCTTTGGCCGGTATACGCAGGTGGGAGACCAGACCCGCCTGAACGATGTCACCCTGGGCGACTACAGTTATATCTGCGAATTCGGCGATGCGATCTCGACCGACATCGGCAAGTTCGCGAACATCGCCGCGATGGTGCGCATCAATCCCGGGTTCCACCCGGTCGAGCGGCCGACCCAGCACCACTTCACCTACCGCGCGCAGCAATACGGTCTGGCCGAGGCCGACGACGCCGAGTTCTTCGCCTGGCGCCGGATCCAGCGCGTGAGCATCGGCCATGACGTATGGATAGGGCACGGTGTGATCGTCATGCCGGGGGTGCGCATCGGCAATGGCGCGGTGATCGGCAGCGGCAGCATCGTGACGCGTGACGTGCCGGCCTACGCCATCGTGGCGGGCAACCCGGCACGGGTGATCCGGCAGCGCTTCAATCGCGCCATTGCCGAGTCGATCGAGGCGATCGCCTGGTGGGACTGGGAGCACGAACGCCTGCGCGAGTGCCTGGAGGACTTCAAAGACCTGCGCCGTTTTCTTGCCAAGCACGGCCGGTGAGTCGCCCATTCACGGGACATCGGCCCTTCATGGGCCGGCCGTGCGCGCAATTTTGCACATTGCGCTGTTGCTGTGCGGCAGATTTCCAATGGTTGTGCGGATGTGTCGGTGCTAAAACGAAGCGCGTTCCTCCTCCGTTTTTCTCCCATCCAAAAGACTGGACATCATGGCTCAACAGCGTTCGCCATCGGCGCCGGACACGCAAGATCCGATCGTGTTGCCTGATGGAGTTGGCATCCCTTCTTGCCCCAAGGTTCTGCTCGCATTGCGCGACGAGCTCGCCAAGGACGACACCGATCTCAATCTGATCGGCGACCTGATCGCCCAGGACGTCGCATTGGCGGCGATGCTGGTGCGCACCGTCAACAGCGCCAGTTTCGGCCTGCGTCGACAGGTCAGCTCGGTGCATGAGGCCTTGAGCATGGTCGGCATGCGGCGCGTGGCCGATGCGGTCCATGGATTGTTGCTGCGACAGACACTGAGCCCGGCTGGCGCCGTGCAACTCGACCGTTTTTGGGACGTCTCGGCAAAGGTGGCGTTATTGGCCGCGCATATCGCGCGCCAGGTGCCGCAGCTCATCAAAGGGACGAGCCCCGAAGAGGCCCACACCTTCGCGTTGTTCCAGGACGCGGGCATCGCCTTGCTGATGCAGCAGATCCCGACCTACAAAGACACCTTGATTGCGGCGAATCGTTCCGTCGACAAATCGTTCACCGAGATCGAAACCGAGCGCCATCGCACCGACCACGCTTCGGTGGGGTATTTTCTGGCGCGCACCTGGGGCTTGCCCGCGCATTTGAGCGAGGCCATCCGCCATCACCATCGCTTCGAGATCCTCGACGATTGCGGTGCGGTGCCCGATGCCTCGCGGTATCTGGTGGCCATGGGGCTGCTGGCCGAGCATTGCGTTCAGCATGTGACCGGACAGGCGCACAGCAGCGAATGGGACAAGGGCGGCAAGGCCGCGTTGGCGTTCCTGGGTTTCGATCCCACGACCTACCAGGAGTTGCTCGACGGGGCCGAAGACTTGATGGAGTGAGTTCGCGCGGGCCGGCCAACGTCATGGCGCGCGGGTGCTCTGGCAAACACGGTGATGGTTGCTGGCGCGCCCGAGACGATTCGAACGTCCGACCCCTGCCTTCGGAGGGCAGTACTCTATCCAGCTGAGCTACGGGCGCCTGGGGAAGCCGCAGGCAGGCTGCGGCGCGAAACGGGCGTAACGATACCACTTCGCGTCGGCGCCCCGAGCGCCGTGGCTATAATCGCCCGCGCTACCGAACCCTGAAACCGGCGCCGCGCGCCGGGCGCGCGTCGACGCTGCGCGCACTCCCCGCCGATTTCCCCACGACTTCGAGACTTGCCATCATGAGTGAACAAAGCTTCATCAAAACCCCGCGCCAACTGATCTGGGTGGTCGCGCTTGCCTTCATCGTGCCGATCACGGTGATCTTCCTGCTCGTCACCTTCGTCGCCACCGGCAGCGTGGGCGGCGCGGGCAGCGACGCGATGACCGACGAGGCGATCGCACAGCGCATCGCGCCGGTCGGCGGATTCAAGTTTGCCGGCACCGTGGGTGCGGCCAAGGCACCGCGTACCGGCGAAGAGTTGTACAAGGCGACCTGCTTCGCCTGTCACGAGACCGGCACTGCGGGTTCGCCCAAGACCGGCGACGCCGCCGCATGGGCGCCGCGGATCGCGCAAGGCTTCGACGTGCTGATGAAGAACGCGCTCAACGGCAAGAACGCGATGCCGGCCAAGGGCGGCGTCACCGACGCATCGGAATACGAAATCGCCCGTGCCGTGGTCTACCTGACCAGCAAGGCCGGCGGCAAGTTCAAGGAACCCGAGGCGCCCAAGGCTGCCAAGTAATTCGGGCATGCCGCGCGTCGCCACGGCGCGCGGCGGATTCAACCGGGGCCGGGGGCCCCGGTGTCGTAGCGATCGAGCTTGAGTTCGATCACATCGCCGTTGCGCTCGGTATAGCGGATCTGCACCGGGTAGCCGCTGGCCTCGTCCGCATACCAAAGCTCGATGCGCGACTCGTAAGACTCGGCACGCGGCTCGCGCGCATAGCGGCGCGCGCGGAATTCGCCCGCGCCGGTCTTCACGGTCTCCTCGCCCGCGGCGACGAACACCCAGGTCTGCGCTTCACGCGTGCCGGCCAGCACCACCTCGTAACGATCCACGTCGACGGCATCGGTCCGGCTGGCCAGCAAGCCCGCGAGCTGGAAGATCACGCTCGCGCGATCCTGCGCGCCATCGACCAAGGGCGCCTCGTTGGGCGATGACGAAAACGTGATGCTGCGACGCTCGGGCTGGCGATTGAAATTGGTGGCCACCACGGCGCGGTTGCGGCGCTGCTCGGTATAGCGCTCGGGCGCCAGGCCGCTGCGCTCGACGGCGCCTTCGCTGCTCGCAGATTGCAGGCGCAAGGTGGTGATCAGCAAGTCCACGCCCGTCGTCTGCTCGATGCGGTAGCGCCCGTCCCCGATCTGCCAACGCAACTCGCTCGTGCCGTGGTACTGGGTGCCGCGCTGCATGGCCTCGACCTTGAAATGCAAAGTCCCGGCCGGCGGCCAATGCAGGATCGTCGGCGTTTGCGCAGCGGCGGGGATCTCGGGCGCGGCGTCGGCCGCAGGCGGTGTCTCGGGCGCGGGTGCTTCGACCGGCGCGGGCGCATCGGCCGGCGGTGGGGACT
>CAYUYC010000239.1:0-5213 GCA_964448945.1 uncultured Burkholderiaceae bacterium | reverse complement strand
CAGATTCGGGCCCGCGCCCCTGGGCCAAGCGCGCCCGCGCCGGACGCCCGACGGGGTCAGTGCGCCACGGCAGCAAGGTGACCGACCATGTGGCTCCACTTTGCCAGCACCGAAAAACTCGCCGACAACGTCGTGCATTTCGCGCGCTTGCTGCGCCGTGCGGGGATTCCGATCGCGCATGCGCAGATCCACGACGCGCTGACGGCGCTCGAGACGGTGGGCGTCGCGCGGCGCGACGATCTGCATGCCGCGCTCGCGGCCACGCTGGTCAAGCGCGTCGAACATCGCGCCTTGTTCGACCAGGCGTTTGCGCTGTTCTGGCGCAACCCGCGCCTGGCCGAGAAAATGATGGCGGCGATGCTGCCGACGATCTACGGCCGCACCGGTACCCAGCACGAACAACGCCCGCATCGGCTCGACCAGGCGCTCATGCAAAAGCGCGATGCGCCGCAAGTGCAGCTCAAGCCGCTCGATGAAGACGTGCTGCTCGACGCCGCGATGACGGCCGGCAGCAGCGAGCGCCTGGCGCACAAGGACTTCGAGACCATGACGCTCGATGAACTGGCCGACGTGCGCGCGCTGATGCGCACGCTGCATCTGCCCTTGCCCGAGCGCCGTTCGCGCCGCAGCCGCGTGGCCTGGCACGGCACGCGCATCGACATGCGCCGCACGGTGCGCGCGCAATTGCGCGGCGATGCGCTGCGCTTTGCCTATCGCGAGCAACGCACGGTGCGTCCGCCGCTGGTGATCCTGGCCGATGTCTCGGGCTCGATGGAGCGCTACACCCGCATGCTGATCTTCTTCGCGCATGCGGTTGCGCAATTGGATGCGCGGGTCGAGACCTTCGCCTTCGGCACGCGGCTGGCGCGCATCACCACCGACCTCGCGGGCGACCCCGATCGCGCCTTGGCGCGGCTGGCCGCACGCGCTGGCGATTGGGGCGGCGGCACGCGCATCGCGCAATGTCTGGATCGCTTCAACCGCGATTGGGCGCGCCGCGTGCTGAGCCAGGGTGCAAGCGTGCTGTTGATCACCGATGGGCTCGATGTTTCGCCCGACGATCCGCGCGCGCATGCGCTCGCGGTGCAGGCCGCGCGCCTGCGCCGCTCGGCGCGGCATGTGCTGTGGCTCAACCCCTTGCTGCGCTATGCGGGCTTCGAGGCGCGCGCGCAGAGCATCCGCGCGCTGTTGCCGCATTGCTCGGCTTTCCTGCCCGCGCACAACCTCGAAAGCCTGCGCCAGCTCGGCGCGGTGTTTGCGGGCCTGTCGCATCGATCGAGCACCGCGGCGCTCGCGATGCAGGCGCGCGCCTTGCTGCGCGCCGCGCCCGCACATCCCCATTCCTGAACCGAGGAGATCCGCGTGGACCTCAATGCCGAACGCTTCATTCCGACCGACATGGCCTCGACCTGGAAGGCGCTCAACGATCCCGCCGTGCTGCAGGCCTGCATCCCGGGCTGCGAGAAGTTCGAGGCGGTCGGCAACGATCGCTACGAGATCCAGATCCTCGCCAAGGTCGGCCCGGTATCGGCGCGCTTCAAGGGTGCGATGCAGTTGTCCGACATCGAACCGCCGCGCGCCTATGCGCTGAACTTCGAGGGCCAGGGCGGCGTGGCGGGTTTTGCCAAGGGCCGCGCGTCGGTGCGCCTGTCCGAAGGCGCACAAGAAGGCGTGGCCGGCACGCTCATGCATTACGAAGTCAACGCCCAGGTCGGGGGTAAGCTCGCGCAGATCGGGTCGCGCCTGGTCGACGCGGCGGCGCGCAAGACCGCCGACGATTTCTTCGATCGTTTCGTCATGCAATTTCCGGCGGCACCAGGCGCAGCAGCGCCCGCGCCGTCGTTCTGGGCGCGCATCGCCGCGTGGTTTGCGCGGCTGTTCGGGAAAGCGGGGTAGATCATGGAAGCAGCCGACATCGATGTGCTGCGCGAATGCGCGCAATGGGTGGGCGCCGGGCGTACCGGCGTGCTTGTCACCGTCATTCGCACCTGGGGCTCGTCGCCGCGGCCCGCGGGCGCGATGCTCGCGATCCGCGACGATGGTCTGGTGCGCGGCTCGGTCTCGGGCGGGTGCATCGAAGACGACCTGGTGATGCGCGTGCAGCGCGACGGCGTCGATGCGCAATTGCCCAACGGTCTGCCGACCGTCATCACCTACGGCGTCACTGCCGACGAGGCGCATCGCTTCGGCCTGCCCTGCGGCGGCACGCTGCAACTGGCGCTGGAGAAGCTCCATCCCGACAGCGCCTTCGACGCGCTGGTGGCGCGCCTGTCCAAGCGCACGCTCACGCGCCGCACCCTGGACTTCCATACCGGCCGGGTCACCATCGACGACGGCATGCCGGGCGAGGCCCTGGCCTACGACGGCGACACCCTGAGCGTGATGCTGGGCGCGCGCTATCGCATGCTGGTCATCGGCGCCGGGCAGTTGTCGCATTACCTGTGCCAGACCGCGGTGGGCCTGGGCTTCGACGTGACGGTCTGCGATCCGCGCATCGAGTACACCGAGGGCTGGTCCTTGCCCGAGGTGACGATCGCGCGCGACATGCCCGACGATACGGTCATCGCCCTCAAGCCCGACGAACGCACTGCGGTGCTCGCCCTCACCCACGATCCCAAGCTCGACGACATGGCCTTGCTCGAAGCGCTGGGCACGCCGGCGTTCTATGTGGGCGCCCTGGGTTCGCGCGCCAACAACGACAAGCGCCGCCAGCGCCTGCGCGAGCATTTCGGCGCGAGCGAAGCGCAGCTCGCGCGCTTGCGCGGCCCGGTGGGTTTGTACATCGGCAGCCGCACGCCGCCCGAGATTGCGGTGTCCATCCTGGCCGAGGTCATCGCGGTCAAGAACGGGGTCGAATTGCCGGCCGCGGTGCAAGTGGCCAAGGCCAAGGAAGCCATCGCCCATCCGGCCGGCGCGCCGGTCTGCGGGGACGCATGAATCTGCAGATCGCGGGCATCGTGCTGGCCGCGGGGCGCGGCACGCGGTTTCGCGCCGCGGGCGGCGACAACAAGCTGCTGGCGCGCGCACCGAGCGGCCGCCCGGTGGTGGTCGAGGCATTGCGTGCCTTGCGCGGGCATTGCGACACCCTGCTCGCCGCGGTGCCCGCGCGCGACGACATGCTCAAGTACCTGCTCGACATGCAAGGCGCGCGCACCTATCTGGTGACCGACCCCGATCGCGGCATGGGCCATAGCCTTGCGTGCGTGGCGGCGCAGGTGCCGCCCGGCTGGGCCGCGATCGTGATGCTGGGCGACATGCCCTTCGTGCAATCGGCGACCGTCGCGCGCATCGCCCACGCGCTGCGCGAAGGCGCGCCCCTGGCGGTGCCGACCTACCAAGGCCGGCGCGGGCATCCGGTGGGCTTTGCGCCCGAATACCTCGCCGAGTTGCAAACGCTGGACGGCGACCGCGGGGCGCAAGCGCTGTTGCAGCGCGACGCGGCGCGCATGCAGCTCATCGCCGTCGACGACCCCGGCGTGCATGTGGATATCGACCTACCCGAGGGCTTACGCGTAGGCGCGGGCTGATCCACGCGCAAATCGCGCGTGTACCATGCACCGACACGAAGAGGCGCGCGGCGCACCGCCAGCCGCCCGGTGCAAGGAGACACGCCATGCCGCCACAGCGCACGCCTGTGGGTGCGGATGCCGGCGCCGATCAGGCGCTGCTGGCCGACCCCGAACTCGATCATTCCGATGCCGCCGACCACGCGCGCCGCGTGATCGCCGATTCGCATGCGCGCAGCCGCCACTTTGGCCTGGCGCCCGAGGTCGCGCCGCAATTCGATGCGCTCTCGCGCAGCGCGCTGGCCGAAGCCATCGAGCGCAATCGCGCCTTGCATCAGCATGCGATGCCGGTGATGGAATCGCTCTACGCCAACATCATCAACACCCACAGCATGGTGCTGCTGACCGATGCGAGCGGGATGATCCTGCACGCGCTCGGCGACGACGACTTCTTGCAGCGCGCGCAAAAGGTGGCGCTCGCGCCGGGCGTCAATTGGTCGGAGCGCACCAAGGGCACCAATGCCATCGGCACCGCGATCGCCGAAGGCCAGCCCACGGTCGTGCACGCCGATCAGCATTACCTGCGCGCCAATCATTTCCTCACCTGCTCGGCGGTGCCCATCCTCGATCCGCTGGGCAAGGTCTGCGGCGTGCTCGACGTGACCGGCGACTTCCGCAGCTACCACCAGCACACCATGGCCCTGGTGCGCATGTCGGGCCAGATCATCGAGAACCAGTTGTTTACCGATGCCTATGCGGAATCGGTCTGCATCCATTTCTACAACCGGCCCGAGTTCATCGGCACGCTGATGGAAGGCATCGCGGCGTTCGACATGCAAGGGCGTTTTCTGGCCGCCAACCGCAGCGCCTTGCAGCAGTTTGGAATGAGCGCCGGCGCGCTCGCGGCGCACACCTTCAGTTCCTTGTTCGGCATGCCGATCTCGGCCTTGTTCGAGCATTACCGCTGCTGGAACCCGGGGCCGATCCAGACCCGGCTGCACAACGGACTCATCGTGCATCTGCGCGCGCAGATCCAGGCGCTCAATCGCTGGAGCACGCCGGGCTTTGCACCCGCGCGCCCCGAGCCCGCGTCTGCACCGGCGCGCACCCCCGCCACGCCCCTGGCGCCATCGGGCCTGCACGATCTCGATACCGGCGATGCGCAAGTGGCCGCGGTGATCGCCAAACTGCGCAAGGTGATCGACCGCGACATCCCGGTGATGATCGTGGGCGAGACCGGCACCGGCAAGGAACTGCTGGCGCGCGCGCTGCACAACGACTCCTCGCGCGCGCGCATGCCGATGGTGGCCGTCAATTGCGCGTCCATCCCCGACACCCTGATCGAGTCGGAATTGTTCGGCTATGTCGACGGCGCGTTTACCGGCGCGCGCAAGCGCGGGCAGACCGGCAAGATCCTGGCCGCCAATGGCGGCACCTTGTTCCTCGACGAGATCGGCGACATGCCGCTGGCCTTGCAAGCGCGCTTGTTGCGCGTGCTGCAAGAGCGCGTGGTCACCCCGCTGGGCGGGCATCAGAGCATTCCGGTCAATGTGATGGTGGTCTGCGCGACCCATCGCAATCTGCACGAGCTGGTGGCGCAAGGCCAGTTCCGCGAAGACCTGTACTACCGGCTCAACGCGCTGGTGGTGCATCTGCCCGCGCTGCGCGAACGCACCGACTTCGAGACGGTGGTGCACAAGATCATCA
>CAYUYC010000238.1:0-5218 GCA_964448945.1 uncultured Burkholderiaceae bacterium | reverse complement strand
GGCTTTGCTGCACTGACCCGACGCGGTGGAGACTTTCATGCGCGGGTTCCGGCCGCTGTAGCGCGACCGGCCGCGCGTCGGGTCAGTGCAGCAAAGCCAGCGGCGTGCGGCGCCCGCGTTCGTACAGCGAGAACACGCGCATCGCGATGTCGTGCAGGCGGCGGTCGTGTATGAACTGCGCCTGATCGAGCAGATCGCGGCCGTAGATGTTGTCGTAAAGCATGCGGACCGCGTCGATCCAGATGCCGTGTTCAAACATGCGATCGCGAAACGCTCCGAACACCTCGGCGCATTCGGCGCGTAAAGCCTCGATCTGGGCGTTTTGCAACGCGTCGGCTTCTTGTCCATGCGGCATGCGGCTCATGATGTCTCCAGAGGTCAGTCAATCCAGGCGTCAACGTAGCGCATACTTCCGGCGTTCAAAGCTCGGATTTGCAGCGCGTAGTACCGCCAGTTCGCGTCGATCCGCACCGCATGACCACGTCGCGACTCGGCCCATTCGCGGGGCAGCGCCCCGCTCACCTCCCAGGGGAGCACCATATGTTCAAAAAAGCCTCACTGTCCGTGTTGTTTGCCGCCGCCGTCCTGCCCTTCACCGTCGGTAGCGCCCATGCGCAAGACGCCGCCAAGGCACCCACCGCACAACAATCCAAGATGGCGACCTGCAATCAGGAAGCGGCCGGCAAGACCGGCGACGAACGCAAGAAGTTCATGTCGGAATGCTTGGGCGCCAAGAAGGCCGAAGTCGTGGACAAGCGCAAGGCGCAGCAAGAAAAGATGAAGAGCTGCAACAAGGAAGCCACCGGCAAGAAGGGCGACGAACGCAAGAAGTTCATGTCGGAATGCCTGAAGGGCTGACCGACACCGGCGCCGCATGACGGCGCGATGCAAGAGGATCAAGGGCGCCGCGGCGCCCTTTTTCTTGGGCCGGCAACCCTCCTTGCTGCGTGACGGAAACAACTTGCACGAGCACCGCCGCATGACCGACGCTGCGCCAAGTTGCCGACCAGCCTGGAGGGTCTTGTCCGATGCCGCGTTATGCCGATCTGCTCGCCGATGCGCTCACCCGGGTACGCGAGATCCTGCCCTGGGATTTGCGCGACCGGCTGAACGCCGCCGAACCGCCTTTGCTCCTCGATGTGCGCGAGCCCGCCGAGTTCGCGGCCTTGCATATCGCGCATTCGATCCACGTGCCGCGCGGCCTACTCGAACAAGCCTGCGAATGGGATTACGACGACACCGTGCCGGCACTGGCGGCCACGCGCACGCGCGCGATCGTGGTGATCTGCCGCTCGGGTCATCGCTCGGTGCTGGCAGCCGATACCTTGCTGACGCTGGGCTTTCGCGACGTGGTCTCGCTCAAGACCGGCGTGCGCGGCTGGAACGATTTCGAGCAGCCGCTCGTCGATGCGCACGGCCGGCCGGTCAACATCGACGAGGCCGATCGGCTGTTGGCACCGCGCGTGCGGCCCGACCAGCGCAAGCCGGGCTGAGCTTCGGCGCGCTCAGCCTGCTTGCGCGCGCCATTGCGCGCGCCCGATGCGATACAGGCAATGCATGCGCAGCGCATGGCCTTCGGGCACGCCGGGATGTTCGAAATCCTGCTCCGCGTTGTGCATGCCGATGCGCACCATGACCGCGCGCGAACGCCAATTGCCCAGCGCGGTGAACGAGACGATCTCGTCGAGCGCGAGGCGCTCGAACCCGATGCGCAAAGCGCCACGCGCCGCTTCGCTCGCGTAGCCCTGCCCCCAATGCGCGTGCGCGAGTCGCCAGCCGATTTCGACGCAGGGCGAGCATGGCAATGCCCGTCGCGGCACCGACAAACCGACGAAGCCGATGAATTCGCCGCTGTCGCGCAACTCGACCGCCCAATTGCTCCAGCCTTGCTCGGCGAATTGCGCGAGCCACAGGTCGATGCTGGCATCGCTGGTGGCGCGGGTTTGCAACGATGGGAAGAACTCCATCACAGCGGGGTCGGCGTTCATTGCGGCAAAGGGCGCGCGATCGGCCTCGCGCCACACCCGCAAGCGCAGGCGCGCGGTATCGAATTCGATGGCGGGGTGATGTGCGACCATGGTGTGTAGACCGCATCGTGTCGCGGCACGAGGTTCAAGGCAATTCGGAACCGATCGCCGGACGGTTGATCAGATTGCATCGATCCTTGGGCAGGCGGTCGTGCTCCCAGTACTGCATTTCTTCGCCGCGGTCGTCGCGCCAGTAGAAGCCCAGCACATGGCGCGTATCTCGAAACACGCATTCGTCAACCTGGGCATCGCCGCGCCTCGAACGGCACGGCGAACACCAAGGGCACGAGCAAAGCCGCGATCGACGCCAAGCGCAACCAGCGGGTGGCCTTCTTCGCATCGTGCCAAGCCGCGGCGAGCAATACCGCGAGCATCATCACGAGCATTCGCAGCGCGAGCGCCAGATCCTTGGGCTCGAAACCGATGCCGCTGGATAGGAAGATCATGTCGCCGTCGCTGCGGGCCTGCATGAACAACTGGATCGACGAGGCCAGCATCAGGACGCCGACGCAGCCGGCAAGGACAGCAACTTTCTTCATTGCGAACTTTCGTGAATCAACGGAACATTGCGTGACGCTGCGCTGATCAGCGCACTGGATCAATGAGATGGTCGTCGATGAGGGCCATTCTCTGGTGCGTTGACCGTCAAGAGTTGGTCGAACAGATGTGTTCTGCCAGATGCCGCGTACATTCGCCACGCTCATCATCATCGAAATCTCAATTGCGCGACCGACATGTCGCGCCCTGCCTAGGAGCGGTACTTTATGAAGCCGTGTTTGCGCCTTTTCTCGCTCGTCTCGCTCACCATCGCGCTGACCGCTTGCGCGACCGCACCCGATCAAACCGTGACCGCAGCCAGCAACCGCGCGGAAGAGTGCGTACAGGTCACTGGTTCAGGCATTTGCCGCCGGTCGAACTCAGGTACCGTCAGTCCTACGGAGTCGATTTCGGGCGAGGAGTTGCGTAAAGGTACCGGCGCCGTCACGGGTGCGCAGCCGGGTCACATTGGCAATTAGTGAGGCGTCGGCCGATCCGCCACCAAGCCCGGAATCAAGATCCTCGCGCTTTGGAGGACATGCTCTGCAAGCGTCGCGCGCGTCGGTTCCAGTAGACCGCGAAGGTGTATTTGTAGCTCAGATAAAAACTGACCGAGAACCCGGCGATGCAGACTGCACCGGCGGCAAACGACGGTTCGATCGTGCGGGTGGCCATGGCGGCCACGGCCAGCGCCGCGCCATAGACCGGACCGTAGCGCACCGTCATGCCGAGCAGGCGGGCATCGTCGATCAACACATCCTTGGGCGGGCGCTGGGATAGAAACGGCCACCAACCGGAGTCCATGTCGGACAGGCGGTTCATCGCGTCTTCGAAGGCGGACATGTGCGTACTTGGGCGTTGGGGATCGGCCGCGGCGCTCGATCGCGCCGCCGGCCCGGATGCGCGGATTCAACCCGCGCGGCCATCGCCTGACCATCCCGCGCCGGCCACTTTCGGACCAACGGTTGCTGCATCCGGACCCGCGCGCGATGTCGTGGTGAACCGCGCAACAGCGGATTGCGCCAGCGCTCAGGGCTCCCCGTCCCAATAGTCGAGACTCGCGTCCTTGCGCCGGATCGTCTCGAACGGCGTGGAAGAATCGAGACTGCCTTCGGCCAGAAACTTGCCCGAGTCCGGGTACTCGCAGATCTCGGGCACTTCCATCGTGCTGATCGACAAATATTTGAGCGGCGCATCCGAGGTGTTGATGATCTGGTGCGGATACTCGGGCCCCGGCGGGATGAAGATCATGTCGCCCGCTGTCACGGGCAGGCGCTCGCCCGCGACCCGCAAAGTGCCATTGCCTTCGATCACGATGAACATTTCTTCTTGCGCATGATGCAGGTGGTAGGGGCAACTGCACTTGCCGGGCGCCAGCACATCGACCGATGCGCCGAGCTTCTTGGCCGCGGTGCCTTTGGCAAGCCGCGCACCGAGCGCGTCATACAAAGGCTCGCGCACAAAGCGCTGCATCGGCGCTTGGTTGAAATTGCGGATCAGCAGCTTGGCGAGTTCGTCTGCGCGCGTGGTCATGGCAATGCTCCCAAGATCGTCGAGGCAAGACGCTACGCGTACTTGCGCGCGTCCTCGATCACCTTGCCGTCATTGGGCAGGCTAGCAACGAACGCGACCTCGCCGCGCAGCTTGGTCAGGTCGCGCAGCGCCTCGGCAATGCGCGCCGCCAGCGCGTCGACCTCGGCGCCGCTGGCGTTGCCGGGCGTGAGTTCGCAATGCAAGGTCATGCGGTCGTTGGCGAGTTCACCTTCGACGACCAGGCGCGCGCGCTTGATCTCGGCAAAGCGCTTGACCACCTGATCGACCTGGCCCGGATGCACGAACATGCCGCGCACCTTGGTGGTCTGGTCGGCGCGGCCCATCCAGCCTTTGATGCGGGTGTTGGTGCGTCCGCAGGGGCTCGCACCCGGCAGCACCGCGCTCATGTCGCCGGTGCCGAAACGCACCAGCGGGTAATCGTCGTTGAACAAGGTGACGACGACTTCGCCGACCTCGCCTTCGGGCACCGGGTCGCCGGTGCCGGGCCGCACGATCTCGACGATGAGTTCTTCGTCGATCGTGAGACCCGCGCGCGCCGGCGTCTGGTAGGCGATGCAGCCGAGGTCGGCAGTGCCGTACCACTGATAGACCTCGGCCACACCGTGTTCGCGCAACCAGGTTTCGAGCGCAGGCGGGCAGGCCTCGCCGCCCACGAGAGCGATCTGCAGACTCGGCAGCGGCACCTGCATCTCGGCGGCCTTCTCCAGGATGATCTTGAGAAAACTCGGCGTGCCGGTGTAGGCGCGCGGGCGCAGCGCGGCGATGGCCTGCACTTGTTGTTCGGTCTGGCCGATGCCCGCGGGCACCACCGGGCAGCCGAGTTTGCGCGCGCCGCCTTCGATCATCCAGGCGCCGGGTGTGAAGTGGTAGCTGAAGCAATTGTGGATCACGTCCCCCGCGCGCACGCCGGCCGCGCACAAGGCGCGCGCGGTGCGCCACCAATCCTCGCCGCGGCCTTCGGGGTCGAAGATCGGGCCGGGCGACATGTACAAATGCCCCATGCACGCCACCGGCGTGGCGTTGAGGCCGCCGAACGGTCCGATGCCCGCGGCGATGCCGGCTTCCTGCAATCCGTGCAGATCGCTCTTGCGCGTGACCGG
>CAYUYC010000237.1:0-5219 GCA_964448945.1 uncultured Burkholderiaceae bacterium | reverse complement strand
CGCGTCCGGCTAGCCGGACGCGGGGCTAGCAGCTATCGCGTTTCGCGATGGGTGGTGGGATGGGTGGCGGGTGCGCGGGGCGACGGCGCGATGGTGTTCATGACCAGGGTGCGCACGATCTTCATGGTCTGGCGCAGCAAGGGCGTGAGCGGCTTGCTCGCCGAGACCGCCAGGCAATAGGTGATCTCGAGCGCCGGATCGACGATGGGACGCACCTCGAATTGCGCGGCCTGTTCGCCGGTGCCGATCGCATTGCCGACCAGCACCGCATGGCCCATGCCGGCGCGCACGAGTTCGAGGATGGACGGCACGCTCGACACCTCCCACGCCACATCGAGCTTGAGACCCGCGCGCGCGGCATGGGTTTCGACGAGCTTGCGCAAGGTGTGCGAGCGGTCGGGCACCACCAGCGGGTACTGGGGCAGTTCGGCAAACGGCAAGGGCGCGAGCGCGCCTTCCTTGCGCCGGCGCGGATTGCGCGGGCCGATCAGGCA
Organism: uncultured Burkholderiaceae bacterium; assembly: GCA_964448945.1. Taxonomy (GTDB): domain Bacteria; phylum Pseudomonadota; class Gammaproteobacteria; order Burkholderiales; family Burkholderiaceae_E; genus CAXBRX01. The sequence goes on along the minus strand of CAYUYC010000237.1, from coordinate 4,725 downwards.
CAAGGTTTCGTCGAACAGATGTGTGGTCTCGATCGCGGCCTGCGGCTCGGGGTTGAGCACGAGGCCGATGTCGGTGCGCCCGGTCGCGATCCATTCGGTGAGGTGGGTCGACAAGCCCTCGACCACCGCGAGCTTGGCGCGCGGCAATTCGCGGCCGAAGGTCTGGACCAAAGGCAGCGTCAGCATGCGGCTGATGCTGGGCGGCAGGCCCACCACCACCCGGCCGCTGGGCTGATCGCGGCTCGCGTCGATGTCTTCGCGTGCATGGGCCAGCAATTGCAGGATGCCCACGCTGTGATCGAACAGGCGCTGGCCTTGCTCGGTCAGCACCACGCCGCGGCCGGTGCGGGTGAGCAAGGTGGTGCGCAGATCGGTTTCGAGCAGGCGCACCTGGCGGCTCAATGCGGCCTGGGCGATGTCGAGCACCAGCGCGGCCTTGCTGAAGCTGCCGTGCTCGGCGACGCTGATGAAGTATTCGAGTTGCTTGAGGTTCATGGGCGAGCGGCCCTTGAGGGCGTTGCCCGTCGCACCGATGGCGAACGGCTGCTCGCGATTGTATGTCCGGCGCATGCCCGCTCGGATCAGAACGCCGCGTTCGCGCTATCGGCGATGGCCGCGCCGCCTTGCATCACGGTGCGCGCATAGGCCCCGGCTTGCGGTGCGCAATGGCCGAACCAGACCGCGACCAGCGTCAGCAGGCCGCGCAGATATTGCGCATCGCCCTCGGCGCGCTCCAGCGCCGCGCGTGCGGCCAGGCCGATGCGCAACATCTGCCAGCCGCCGCAGACCGTGCCCAGCAGATGCAGGAAGGGCACGGCCCCGGCGAGCACCTGGGCCAGCGCCGCATCGCCTTGCGCCAGCACCCAGTCGAGCGTGCGTTCGAGCGCGTCGAGATCGGCGCCGAAGGCGTCGGCATGGGCGCGCAAGGCGTCGTCGCGCAAGGCGTCGGCGCCGGTGGCGCGCATGTCGGCGATCAGTTCACGCAGCGTGGCACCGCGCTCGCGCAGGATCTTGCGGCCGATGAGATCGTTGGCCTGGATGCCGGTGGTGCCTTCATAGATCGTGATCACGCGCGCATCGCGCAAGTACTGCGCCACGCCGGTCTCTTCGATGAAGCCCATGCCGCCATGGATCTGGATCGCTTCGTCGCACAGGTCGTTGCCGAGTTCGGTGCTCCAGCCCTTGGCCACCGGCATCAGCAGATCGACCAGGCGCCGGCAGCGCTCGGCATCGGCGGCGTCGCGGGCGTGATGCGCGCGGTCGAACCAGCCCGCCGCGGTGTAGAGCAAGGCGCGCGCGGCCATCAGGCGCGCGCGCATGGTGAGCAGCATGCGCCGCACGTCGGGATGCGCGAGGATGGGATCGCCCATCGCGCCGGTGACGGCATTGCGCCCTTGCACGCGTTCGCGCGCGTAGGCCAGCGCGTGCTGATAGGCGCGCTCGCCCAAGGCCACGCCTTGCACGCCGACCGAAAAGCGCGCGTCGTTCATCATGATGAACATGGTCTCGAGCCCGCGATGGGGCGCGCCGACCATCCAGCCGATCGCACCGCCCGCGTCGCCATAACTCATGGTGCAGGTGGGGCTGCCGTGGATGCCCAGCTTGTGTTCGATCGAAATGCAGCGCACGTCGTTGCGCGCGCCGGGCTGGCCGTGCGCATCGGGCAGGTACTTGGGCACCAGAAACAGCGAAATGCCTTTGACCCCCGGCGGCGCATCGGGCAGACGCGCCAGCACCAGGTGCACGATGTTCTCGGCGAGTTCGTGCTCGCCATACGAGATGAAGATCTTCTGCCCGAACAAGCGATGGCTGCCGTCGGCCTGCGGTTCGGCGCGGGTGCGCGTCGCGGCCAGGTCGGAGCCGGCTTGCGGCTCGGTCAGGTTCATCGTCGCGGCCCATCGGCCGCTCACGATCTGCGGCAGATAGCGCGCCTTGATCTCGTCGTTCGCGCCGATCAGCAAGGCTTCGGCCTGCCCCACATTGAGCTGGGGCAGCATCGCAAACGCGAGATTGGCCGAGAACCACATTTCCCAGACCGGCGTCGACACCAGCTTGGGCAGGCCTTGGCCGCCGTACTCGGCAGGCAGCGAAAGACCGATCCAGCCCGCTTGCGCAAATTGTGCATAGGCCGCGTCCCAGCCCGGCGGGGTCTGCACGCTCGCATCGGCATCGAGCCGGCAGCCTTGCACGTCACCGATGCGGTTGAGCGGCGCGAGCACGCCGGTGGCGAACTTGCCCGCCTCGTCGAGGATCGCGTCGACCAGATCAGGCGTGGCTTCTTCGCAGCCGGGCAGCGCCTGGATCTCGGGCAGGCCGGCGACATGGCGCAGCAAGAATTGCAGGTCGCGCAACGGGGCTTGGTAGTCGGTCATGGCAGGCGGTTCATCCGCTAAGAAGCGCCGGCACCGCACTCATGCGGTGTCGGCGCGCTCCGTGCTCAGAAGGTGTGCTTGATGCCGGTCATCACGCCGGTCTGCGACAGGCCGGCGCCCACCGAGCCGCCGGCACTGACCGAGATCGCCGACGTGCCGCTGTTGCTGACGTGCCCGGTGGTCAGGTAGACCTGGGTGCGCGGCGACAGGCCATACACGCCCTTGAGCACATACAGGCGCGCATCGTTGTCGCTGTCCTTGAAGTTGAGATCGGCGACCTGGCCTTCGAAGGTGAACGACGAGGTGAACGGATAGCTCGCGCCCAGATAGGCCAGGGTGCTCTTGGGCTGGGTGGCGCTGCCTTCGTTCTTGCGCTGGATGAAGCCGCCGCCGACCTTGACGCCGGCGAACTTGACGTAGCCGTTGAGGCCCGAGCGGGTGTCGGTTTTGTCGCTGGTGTTCAGGCCGAAGGCCGCGGTCGTGCCGCCGTTCATGCGGTCGTAATGCGCGGCGACGCCGAAGCTCGGCGAATCGAACTTGACCATGGCCGAGTACTGCTTGCAGGCCTTGCTGTCGGCTGCGCTTTCGCCGGGGCAGTTGGTGGCGGCGGGGCCGCCGGTGGTGGCGGTGTCGCGGCCCAGGCTGTAGGTGGCGCCCAGCGTGACGCCCGAGAACGTGCCCTTGTAGGCGATCGAATTGTCCGAGCGCGCATTGGGCAGGTAGCTGTCGAGCGAGCCGATGGCATAGATGGCCGGGCCGATCAGATCGGCATCGACGGTGCCCCAGAAGGTCATGGTGTACTGGCGACCGACGGTGACCGCGCCCCAGGGGCCGGCCAGGCCGACGTAGCTTTGGCGGCCCCAGGTGCGCGAGCCTTGCTGCGCCGCGCCGGTGTCCAGGCCGATGCCCGCTTCGATGGTGAAGATCGCGCGCAATCCGTTGCCGAGGTCTTCGCTGCCGCGCACGCCCAGGCGCGACGGAAACAGCCCCGTGAGCGTGGGCACGCGCACGAGCTTGTCGCCCGCGGCGTTGGCGTTGTTCAGGTACTCGATGCCGGTATCGACGATGCCGTACAAGGTGACCGACGAGGGCGCGTTGGACTGGGCCTGCGCGGTGGTGGCGACGATGCCCAGCAGGGCGGGCAAGGCGAGGGTGCTCAACTTCATGGTGTCTCCTCCGGGGTTCGGTAGTTCAAGGCCGATCGTTGCCGGCTGATCCGCTCTTGGTCGGCCTGCTGCAGCCGTGGCGGGTGTCGTCCATCGCGGTCCTCGCGTGCAGGTGCAGCACGATGGCCGGCGATCGGTGATCCGATTCTGGGCAGGCGCATGCGGCACGCATACGGCAGGGCATCGCTAGCAGCTTTCGCACTTTGCGATGGCCCGCGTTCAGGAGCAGGCCGCGCGCATGTCGTCGGGGATCGGGATCGCCTTGATGCGCAGCGGATCGTTGGGGTCCTTGATCGCGAACACGCGCACATCGCGGCCTTCGGCGATCACGGTCTCGCCGCGCCGCGCGACATGGCGCAGCACGAAGCTCTTGCCGCGCCATTCCTCGACCCAGGTCTCGATGTCGAGGTCTTCGCCGTAGGTGGCGGAGTTGACGAAGCGCGCACTCGCGTCGACCAAGGGCGTACCGATGATGCCGCGCTCGCGCTCGGTGTCGCGCCAGCTCGGCACGCCGCAGGCGGTGAAGAACTCGCGCGTCGACGCATCGAACCAGCGAAAGTAGTTGGCGAAGAAGACGATCTGCGCCGGATCGCAATCGCTGAAGGCGATGCGCAGGCGGTGCACATGGCTGCGGGGCATGCGGAGGGCTCCTGGGTTCATTTCGGGGCGAGCCGGATCGCGCCGTCCAGACGGATGGTCTCGCCGTTGATCATGGTGTTCTCGACGATGTGGCGGGCCAGCGCCGCGTATTCGGCGGGGCGCCCCAGGCGCGGCGGAAAGGGCACCGACTTGCCCAGGGCGTCCTGCACCTCGGCCGGCAGCTCGGCCATCATCGGGGTCTGGAACAAGCCCGGCGCGATCGTCGCGACGCGAATGCCGAACCGGGCCAGTTCGCGCGCGATCGGCAGCGTCATCGCCACGATGCCGCCCTTGGACGCCGCATACGCCGCCTGGCCGATCTGGCCGTCGTAGGCCGCGACCGATGCGGTGTTGACGATCACGCCGCGCTCGCCTTCGGCATTGGCGCTGCCGCGGCTCATCGCATCGGCCGCGACGCGGATCATGTTGAAGCTGCCGATCAGATTGACTTGCACGGTGCGCGCAAAGCTGGCCAGCCGATGCGGGCCGTCCTTGCCGACCACGCGCTCGCCGCCGCCGATGCCGGCGCAATTGACCAGGCCGTCGAG
>CAYUYC010000236.1:0-5248 GCA_964448945.1 uncultured Burkholderiaceae bacterium | reverse complement strand
TGCGCAATGCGCGATCTCGCCTCTTTTTTGGATTACCGGATAGAGGCTCTCAATGGAATTTCTCGAAACCATCAAGGCACAGATTCCCGATTACGCGAAGGACATCCGCCTGAACCTCGACGGCACGATCGCGCGTTCTTCGCTCGCACCGGAGCAAGCGCTCGGTGTGGCGCTCGCCGCTGCGTTCGCCGCAAAGTGCAAGCCGATCATCGATGCGATCCGTCAATCAGGCGCGCTGCCCGAGCCCGAGTTGACCGGCGCGCTGACGGCGGCCGCGCTCATGGGCATGAACAACGCGTGGTATCCGTTCACCGAAATGACCGGCGACGCCGAGTTGCAGAAGTCACCGGCGCAATTGCGCATGAACGCCTATGCGACACATGGCGGTACGAGCAAATTGAACTTCGAGCTTTACGCGCTCGCCGCTTCGGTCGTCGGCAAATGCCATTTCTGCATCAAGAGCCACTATGAGCTGCTGCGCGAAAACGGCATGACGATGCAGCAACTCAAGGATGCGGGCCGGATCGCCGCGGTGGTCAACGCGGCCGCGCAAGTCCTCGTCGCGCAAGGCTGAGCGCGGTCGATGCTCGGCACCGATGCGGTCAGCTGCGCACCAGCAGCGCGACCGCTTCGGCCGCAATGCCTTCGCCGCGCCCGGTAAAGCCAAGACGTTCGGTCGTCTTGGCCTTGATGTTGACCTGACTCACATCGATATCGCAGTCGTTCGCGATCGCCACCGCCATCGTGCCGATGTACGGCGCCATCTTGGGGGCTTGCGCGATGATGGTCGCGTCAATGTTGCCGATGCGGTAACCGGCCGCGCGCACACGGTCCACGCAGGCGCGCAGCAGCACGCGCGAATCCGCGCCCGCATAGGTCGGATCGGTGTCGGGAAAATGCCGGCCGATATCACCCAGGCCTGCAGCGCCGAACAAGGCGTCGGTGATCGCATGCAGCAGAACATCGGCATCGGAATGCCCGAGCAGTCCGGCGGTGAACGCGATCTCCACCCCGCCGATGATCAAGCGACGCCCGGGCACGAGCGCATGCACATCAAAGCCGGTGCCGATGCGAAATGGAATGGTCATGGTGTGGTGCCCGCCGAAAGTCGCGATCAATGTGCGCCGAACAAGGCGGCTGCAAGTGCCAGATCGTCGCGATAGGTGAGTTTGAAGTTGCGCGGCGAACCGCGCACCAGCTTGGGCCGCAGCCCCAACGCCTCGACCGCGCCGGCCTCGTCGGTCACCTGCTCGGCGCTGCGCAGCGCTCGCACCAGCAGACCATGCCGGAACATCTGCGGCGTTTGCGCGGCCCATAGCCCTGAACGCTCGACCGTGGCGGAACCTCGCGCGCCGTCGTCGCCGCTCGCTTCATCGGCGCGCTTGAGGGTGTCGGCCACCGGCAAGGCGAGCAGACCGCCGACCGGATCGTCGCGGCATTCGGCAATCAGACGTTCGATCAACTCGACCGTGATGCCCGGACGCGCAGCGTCGTGCACCAACACCCAATCGTCCGGGCGCACATGCTCGGCCATGGCATCGAGGCCCGCGAGCACCGAATCGCGCCGCGTCGCGCCGCCGCAATACAAGGGCACGACCTCTTCGCTCGCGCAGTCGAAGGCGCGGTCGTCCGGCGCGAGCACCACATAGGTGGCATCGATCAGCGCGCAGGCGCGAAACGCATCGAGCGTGCGATCGATGACGGTGCGCGCACCGAGCGATGCGTATTGCTTGGGACCATCGAGCGCCATGCGCGCGCCGGCGCCGGCTGCAGGAATGAGCGCGAAGAAGCGCGGTGCGGTCATAGGGGTCGTCTCGAGGATGTTCTTTGATCGGCGGCGCAGCGATGCGCCCGAGTCTGCGCGCGCGATTCTCGCATGCGAGCGCATGGCACAATGCGCCACGCTTTCACCCCCACCCCGCCCATGCGTTCCTCACGGATCGCGCATCGGCGGGGTGCCGTCATTTTGCGTACCCCATGAAGATCGAGCTGCAATTCCCGCCCGCGGGCCACCGCTACGCCGCCCCGACACTCGCCGGATCGAGCGACAGCCTGGCCATCGCCGGCCTGGTCGAGTCCGGCCGCACCACGGTCCTGGTGTGCGCCAACGCCACCGACACCCAGCGCTACGCTGAAGAAATTGCATGGTGGGCGCAAACGCTCGACAAGCGCATCACGGTGCATGCCCTGCCCGATTGGGAAACGCTGCCCTATGACACGCTCTCGCCCCACCACGATCTGGTCAGCGAACGGCTGGCCACGCTGCACGCCTTGCACGAGCGTCGATGCGAACTGCTGATCGTCGGCAGCACCACGGCGTTGCAGCGCATCGCGCCGCCGTCGTATCTGGCGGCCTACACCTTCTCGTTCACCCAGGGCCAGAAACTCGACGCGGAAAAACTGCGCGCCCAACTCGTGCTGGCCGGTTACGCCAATGTCAGCCAGGTCATGTCGCCGGGCGAATATGCGGTGCGCGGCGGCCTCATCGATCTGTTCCCGATGGGCTCGGTCGTGCCCTACCGGCTCGATCTGCTCGACGACGAAATCGAATCGATCCGCAGCTTCGACGTCGACACCCAGCGCAGCCTGTATCCGGTCAAGGAATTGCGGCTGCTGCCGGGCCGCGAATTCCCGCTCGACGAAGCCGCGCGCACCCGCTTTCGCAAACGCTACCGCGAAGAATTCGAAGGCGACCCGACCCGCTCGACGATCTACAAGGACATCGGCCTGGGGATCGCAGGCGCGGGCATCGAGTACTACCTGCCCTTGTTCTTCGACGAAACCGCGACCCTTTTCGACTACGTGCCCGATGACGCGCGTCTCGTGCTCGCGGGCGACATCGATGGCGCACTCAAGCGCTTCTGGGCCGACACGGGTTCGCGCTACCGCTTCCTGTCGGCCGACAAGGACCGCCCCATCCTCGCGCCCGAGCGCTTGTACCTCGGCACCGAAGCCTTCTACACCCTGGCCAAACCGCATGCGCGATTGGTGCTCCATGCCGAGCAGACCGGCGGTGCCGACCATGGCGCGATCGCCTCGGCCTTGCCGGCACTGACGATCGACCGCCGCGCGACCGATCCGGTCGCTGCCTTGCGCAAGTTCGCGACCACCACGCGCGGGCGCATCTACATCGCGGCGGAATCCGCGGGCCGGCGCGAGACCATGCAGGAGTTGTTCGCCGAACACGGCTTGCGCGCGCGCCCCGTGGATTCGCTCGAAGCCTTCGAGACCGAGGCCGCGCCGCTGATGATCGGCGTCGCGCCCTTGTCGGCCGGCTTCTCGCTCGGGACCGGCGACGATGCGATCCACATCATCACCGAGTCCGAGCTCTATGCAGTCGGCGCCGCGCGCCGCGGCCGGCGCAAGCAAGAGCAGATCACCGCCGTCGACGCGATCATCAAGGATCTGTCCGAGCTCAAGATCGGCGACCCGGTGGTCCACGCCCAGCACGGCATCGGACGCTATCAAGGCTTGATCTCGATGGACCTCGGCGACGGCGCGATGGAGTTCCTCGAGTTGCATTATTCGGGCAGCGCCAAGTTGTTCGTACCGGTCGCGCAATTGCATCTGATCTCACGCTACTCGGGCGCCGACCCCGACGCCGCGCCCTTGCATACGCTGGGCTCCGGGCAATGGGAAAAGGCACGCCGCAAGGCGGCTCAGCAAATCCGCGACACCGCGGCCGAATTGCTCAACCTGTACGCGCGCCGCGCCGCGCGCCAAGGCCATAAATTCGAATTCAGCCGCGCCGATTACGAAGCCTTTGCCGAAGGTTTCGGCTTCGAGGAAACCCCCGACCAGGCCGCCGCGATCGAAGCCGTCGCACGCGACATGACCTCGGGCGCGCCCATGGACCGCCTGGTCTGCGGCGATGTCGGCTTCGGCAAGACCGAAGTCGCCTTGCGCGCGGCCTTCATGGCGGTGGCGGGCGGCAAGCAAGTCGCCATCCTCGCGCCGACCACGCTCTTGGCCGAACAGCATTTCCAGACCTTCTCCGACCGGTTCGCGAACTTTCCGGTCAAGCTGGCTGAACTCTCGCGCTTCAAGACGGGCAAAGAAGTCACGGCCGCGATCAAGGGCATCAACGACGGCCAGGTCGACATCGTGATCGGCACCCACAAGCTCTTGAGCGAAGACGTGAAATTCAAGCGCCTGGGCCTGGTGATCGTCGACGAAGAACACCGCTTCGGCGTGCGGCAAAAAGAGCGCATGAAGGAATTGCGCGCCGAGGTCGACATCCTGACCCTGACCGCGACGCCGATTCCGCGCACGCTCGGCATGGCGATGGAAGGCTTGCGCGAGTTCTCGGTCATTGCGACCGCGCCGCAAAAGCGCCTGGCGATCAAGACCTTCGTGCGGCGCGAATCCGACAGCGTGATCCGCGAGGCGGTGCTGCGCGAAATCAAGCGCGGTGGCCAGGTCTATTACCTGCACAACGAAGTCGAGACCATCGAGAACCGCCGCCTCAAGCTCGAAGAGCTGCTGCCCGAAGCGCGCATCACGGTCGCCCACGGCCAGATGCACGAGCGCGATCTCGAACGCGTGATGCGCGACTTCACCCATCAGCGCTTCAATCTGCTGTTGTGCACCACCATCATCGAGACCGGCATCGATGTGCCGACCGCGAACACCATCATCATCCATCGCGCCGACAAGTTCGGCCTCGCGCAATTGCACCAGTTGCGCGGCCGCGTGGGCCGCTCGCACCACCAGGCCTATGCTTACCTGATGGTCCATGACCCGGCCGGCCTGACCAAGCAAGCGCAATTGCGCCTCGACGCGATCCAGTCGATGGAAGAACTCGGCTCGGGCTTTTACCTCGCGATGCACGACCTCGAAATCCGCGGCGCCGGCGAAGTGCTCGGCGACAAGCAATCGGGCGAGATGCAGGAGATCGGCTTCCAGCTCTATGTGGAGATGCTCAACGAGGCGGTGCGCTCGCTCAAGAAGGGCAAGGAGCCTGATCTCGAACGGCCGCTGGGTGCGGTCACCGAGATCAATCTGCATACCCCGGCCTTGCTGCCCGCCGATTATTGCGGCGATGTGCACGAGCGCCTGACGATCTACAAGCGCCTGTCGAATTGCGAAACCGGCGATCAGATCGATGCGTTGCGCGAAGAACTGATCGACCGCTTCGGCAAGCTGCCCGACGCCACCCGTGCCCTGCTCGACGTGCACCGCCTGCGCATCGCGTCCAAGACCTTCGGCATCCAGAAGATCGACGCCAGCGACGCCGCCATCGTGGTGC
>CAYUYC010000235.1:0-5270 GCA_964448945.1 uncultured Burkholderiaceae bacterium | reverse complement strand
CCGTCGCCCACGTCATGGAAATGCAGTGCCGCACGCGCGATGGCATTGCCTGGCTGGGCGCCGGTTCGGACGTCTGGTCGCCCGACAGCTTCTTCAAGGTGCATCTGTGGTGGCACCTCGCCCTCTACCACCTCGAACTGGGCGAGATCGACGAAGTGCTGGCGCTGTTCGACGGCCCGATCCACGGCGCGCGCTCGACCGTGGTACTCGACATGATCGATGCCTCGGCGCTGCTTTGGCGTCTGCAACTGCGCGGCGTCAATGTCGGCTCGCGCTGGGCGACCGTGGCCGACGGCTGGCAGCCGCTCGCCAGCGCCGGCAACTACGCCTTCAACGACGTGCATGCGGTGATGGCCTTCGTCGGCGCCCAGCGCCCCGATAGCGTTGCGGCGGTGCTCGAAACGCAGCAGCGGGTCATGCAGGGCGACAGCGACAACGCCGCCTTCACCCGCGAAGTCGGCCGGCCGCTGGCCATGGCCATCCAGGCCTTCGGCCAGGGGCGCTACGAGGAATGCATGCACCTGGTCCGCGACATCCGCGGCATCGCCCACCGCTTCGGCGGCAGCCATGCCCAGCGCGACCTGCTCGATCTGACGCTGATCGAAGCCACGCTGCGCGGCGGCCAGCACGCATTGGCCACGGCGCTGTGCGCCGAACGCCTGACGGCGCGCGGCCATAGCCCATTGACCCGGCAACTGCTCGCCCGCTGCGAGCCCTTGCGCGCCGCGGCCTGAGATTTCTCATCGGCATCGTCCTGCGCACGGCCCAAGGTGGGCCGGCGCAGGACGTTTTTTTTCTTCATCGCACGGACCATGTTTGCCATCGACGCGGCGCTGAATGGCAGCGCTACAGGCTTCACCCCTCTGCGCAGGCGCGCCAAGGTCGATACCCAAGGGCTTTGTGCATTTGTACGGCACGGTGCCATACCATCGAGCAACCGGCATACCCGCTCTTGCATGGGGAGGTGACTTGATGAAGCAAGCAAAGAACCGGATTTGCATCTGGTACGACCGCGATGCCGAAGAGGCTGCACGCTTTTACGCGCAGACCTTTCCTGATTCATCCGTCGGCCCGGTCTATCGCGCACCAGGAGACTTTCCCTCCGGCAAGGAGGGGAATGTCTTGACGGTCGATTTCACGGTGATGGGAATTCCCTGCGTCGGTCTCAATGGCGGCCCCGCCTTCAAACACAGCGAAGCATTCTCGTTTCAGGTCGCCACTGCCGATCAAGCGGAAACCGATCGCTACTGGCACGCGATCATCAGCAATGGCGGCCAAGCGAGCGCGTGCGGCTGGTGCAAGGACAAATGGGGCCTGTCGTGGCAGATCACGCCGGTGGCGTTGATGGAAGCGATCAGCGATCCGGATCGCGCTGCCGCCAAGCGTGCGTTCGACGCCATGATGGAGATGGGAAAGATCGACATCGCCGCGATCGAGGCTGCGCGCCGCGGCGATGGCAAGTAATGCAGGCCGGCCAGCGCGTGGGTCAACCCAACGCGCTGCGGACCTCACAGTCGGCACAGCAATGCCGGTGCGTTCTTCCGGCATAGCGCATCGCCCTCGGCAGTTCGCTCGGCGTGCGCCTGGGCCGGCTGCAGCACTTGTCGTACCGCCAACTCGCCGATGCGCCGTCCCATCGCTTCGGCGGCGTCGGTGGCCGAGCGGAAGTGGATGCCGCCGTGCACACGCGCGTCCGAAACCTCGCGCAAGAAGTCGTCAGTGCGCTGCCAGCGCCGCGTCGCGCCCTTGGCCGTGGGGCTGCTGGTGGCCAGCACCGGCATCGCACCGTCCTTGATCTCGGCATCGAGCACCGTGGCGACCGACGCTGCGAGGATGCTGTGCCCGCTCGGATACTCGGGGTGCAGCGGTGCATCGATCAGCGGTGCCCATGCCGCATCGCGCGCCGTCGCGTCGTTGTCGTCGAGGTCGCCGTTGCGGATGGCGGTGGCCGGGCGCCAGAACCGGTAGTGGTACTTGGCCTCGAAGACGCTGATCAGCGCATCGTCCATGGCCTGCGCCACCGCGGCGAACAAGCGCGCGTTGCGTGCCAGATCGCGTTGCGGCTGCAGCGCGACCGAGCGCACCACGCCGTGATAGATCGCGGGCAGCGAGTAGTCCCAGAAGCGCGCGGCCTCGGTCTGCTCGGCGCTGCGCTGCGTGCTGGCCTTGCCGCCCAAGGTCTTGACCTCGTTGAAGTCGCGCGCCCATTGCGCGCTGTTCAGCGCGGGCGGCGGTGCGGGGCGGAACTGCGCCGCGCTGCTCATCAGCCAGGGTTTGCGTTGCGGCCATTGCGGCACCGCCACCGGGGCCGTCGGCACGTAGGCACCGGCCATGGTGTGCGGGCGGTAGGCCTCGGGCGTGGCGGCGCCGTCCTCGGCGCGCGCGGCCAACACCGCATTGGCCGCGGCTTCGCCGGCCGCGATGCCTTTGCTTCTGGCCGCATCGTCGGTCACGCGGTCGAGCGCGGCCTGGTAGGCGGCGTCGATCGCGGCTTGCTGCGTCGGCAGCAGCTTGGTCAACGTAACGCGGTGCGCCGCGGCCAACGCCGCTTCGGCCGAGGCCTGGCGCTGCTGCGCGGTGTCGACCGCCTGCAGCGCGGCAGTCTGCACGATGGCCATCACGCGCGCCGCGGGCGGCGTGCCCAGCTTGGCTTCGGCAATCAGTTCGCCCGACTTGAGGTTCCAGTCGGTCACGGCATCGGCGCGCGCGTCGGTCGCCGCAAACGCGGCGATGGACAGCAAGGCGATGGCAAGGGGAGTGCGGTTCATCATCATGGGTGTCTCCGGTAGAAGTGGTCGTTCGAGCGGTGTTTCCCGCCTCAATGCGCGGCGCGCTTGGTGATCACGGCCTCGAGGTACTGGCTGGGCACCACCAGCGATGCCGCGCCCGCGGTGTTCATCGCATCGAGCAGGGCGTTCAGGTCGCGTTCGAGCGCGCGCTGGCCGGCCGCATCGAGGGCGGCAAAGGCCTTGTGCGTCGGGCCGTAGTAGTCGCGAAAGACCTGGATGAAATGCGCCGGCGAGGCGTAGCGGAAATTGAAGACGCGGCGCTGGCATTCGATCTGCGCCGCCTCTGCGCCAAACAGCGTTTGCAGATGTTCTTCGGTGCCCCAGAGCGCGGGCGGCTTCACGCCGGCCGGCGGCGGCACATGCGCACCGATCACCTTGAACAAGCGGCCGATGAAGCTGTCGGGCGTCCAACTGGCCAGCCCGATGCGCCCGCCCGAACGCGTGACGCGCAGCATCTCGTGCGCGGTGCGCGCGTGGTCGGGCGCAAACATCGCGCCGAAGGTCGACAGCGTGATGTCGAAGGCGGCATCGTCGAAAGGCAGCGCCTCGACGTCGGCGACCTGGAATTGCACCTCCAGGCCCTCGGCCTTGGCGCGCACGCTGCCCTTGTCGAGCAGCGAAGGCGCGTAGTCGGTGGAGGTGACGTGCGCATAGCGGCGCGCGGCGGCCAGCGTGGCGTTGCCGTTGCCGGCGGCCACGTCGAGCACAAGCTCGCCGGCGCGCACGTCGACCGCTTCGGCCAGGTTCTCGCCGACGATCTGCAGTGTGATGCCGACGACGGCGTAGTCGCCGCTGGACCACGCTGCTTGCTGGCGCAGCTTGATGGCGGTGTAGTCGGGGGCAGCGGTCTTGGGGGTTGCGATCACAGTGTTCATGGTGGGGCTCTCACTCAGGGGTGGTTTCAAAAAAGCGCGGCGCGGGGCCACGCGGGGTCGACCTGCCGAAGCAGGAAGTCGGTATCCGGTTCAGCGCGGCAGCGAGGTCATGAGCCATGCATGCCGGCGTTCGCGCGCGACTTGGCCGTGCAGCTCGGCTGCGATCGAAAGCACTTCGCTGCGATCGAGTCCGATGTCGTGCAACAGGCGGTCGTCGAGCAGATCCAGTGCGCGCGCGGTGGCCCTGGTCTGGCGTGCGCGCAACCAGCGCCGATAGGCATTGCTCAGGGTCCGCGTCAGGGGCCCCAACGCGCGTCGTGCCTTGGCGGCAAGACCGGGTTCGATCACGATGGCGGTGATGGTGTGCATGGTTCGTTCCTCCTTGCGTGGAGCGAACAGTGCAGAAGGGGGCGTTCCGCGAGCGTTCCGCGCGCACCCGGTCACGGCGAACACCGGACTCGGCGTGGGGTCTTCAGTGCGGCGTGCTTAGTGCGGCGTACTTAGTGCGGCGCTTGCAGTTGCGCGATCAGCGGCGCATGCAGTTGCGGTGCTTCGGTGACGATGCGCTGCATCAGCTCGGGCAATGCCATGCCGGGCCAGGCGGCAGCGCCATCGGGCAATCCGCCCCAGCGCGCGAGCTGGGTGCGCATCTCGTCGCGGTCCGATGGCGTCAGTTCGGCAAGCTCGCCGAAGAACGCGAGGCAGCGGCGCGCGAGCACGGGGTGGCCTTGCGCGTCGAGCAGCTCGGCAAAGGCCAGCAGGCCCGGCGCCAGCAAGGACGGCGCGCCCAGAGCGATGGCCGTCGACAAGCCTTCCGCCAATGCGGTGCGCGCTTGCACCAGATCGTCCTCGCGCACCGACAGGCGCGCGCTGTGCGATTGCATCCACGCCAAGACGGCGCGATTGCCGTTGGCCTGCGCGCTTTCGTTGCAGCGTTGGGCGTGGCGGCGTGCGGCGGCGATGTCGCCCAGCGCCATCGCGACTTGCGACAGATTGGCCTGCACCAGCACGAAGGTGTTGCCGAGCCCGTCGCGCTCGCACAGCGCCTGCGCCTCGTGCAGCGGGGCCTGGGCCGCGGCCGGTTCGCCGCGCGACATGTAGAGCGACCCGAGGTTGTTCAGGCATAGCGCGATGCCCGCGCCATGGCCGATGCGGCGATGTTGTTCGAGCGATTCAAGCGTCAGGCGCAGTGCCTCGTCGTAACGGCCAAGGCGTTTGTGCACCAGCGCGAGGTTGTCCAGCGTGCCGGCGATATGTTGCGGGCTGCCTTCGTCGCGCACGCGTGCGAGCAGTTGTTCGTAACGCTGCTGCGCTTCGTCCAGGCGGCCAAAGCGCAGTGCGCACGCGGCGAGCACGATCATGGCCTGGATGCGCGCGGCGGTGTCGCGTTCGTCGTGTTGCGTATCTTCGTCGGGCCCCGCGCGCGCGAGGGCGTGTGCGGCCAGGCGCTCGGCCTCGGCGTAGCGGTCGAGCCGGTAGCACAGGTGCGCCGCGCGGCTTTCGAGCAGCGCGCGCAGCGCGAGGTCGTCGCGCACGCGCGGCGCGTCGGCCGCCTCGCGCATCCAGCGCAAGCCTTCTTCGATCAGGCCGCGATGGTCGAAGTACG
>CAYUYC010000234.1:0-5297 GCA_964448945.1 uncultured Burkholderiaceae bacterium | reverse complement strand
TGGCGCATCCTGCGCGAGTTTGAAAAGCGCGGCCTGCCGCTCACGGTGTTCGGCGTGTCGATGGCACTCGAGCGCCATCCAGAACTCACGCGCGCCTTCGTCGATCTGGGCCATGAGATCGCCTGCCACGGTTGGCGCTGGATCCATTACCAGACCCTGGACGAGGCCACCGAGCGCGAGCATCTGCGCCGCGGGGTCGAGATCATCCAGCGGCTCACCGGCGAGCGTCCGCTGGGCTGGTACACCGGGCGCGACAGCCCCAACACCCGACGTCTGGTCGCCGACTTCGGCGGCTTCGAGTACGACAGCGACTACTACGGCGACGACTTGCCGTTCTGGACCGAAGTGCGGCGCACCGACGGCGCGGTGGTGCCGCATCTGGTCGTGCCTTACACGCTCGATGCCAACGACATGCGCTTCGCGTCGCCCATGGGCTTTGCGCAAGGCGATGACTTCTTCACCTATTTGCGCGACAGTTTCGACGTGCTGTACGCGGAAGGGCAGGACACGCCGCGCATGATGTCCATCGGCATGCATTGCCGCTTGCTCGGGCGGCCCGGGCGCATGCGCGGTCTGCAGCGGTTTCTCGATCACCTCGAAGCGCACGATCGCGTCTGGGTGTGCCGACGCATCGACATTGCGCGTCACTGGAAACGGGAGCATCCGTACTCGCCATGAAGACGCTCACGCTCGACCAACTCAATACCGCCACCGAAGACGAGTTCGTCCGTCTGCTCGGCGGCATCTACGAACATTCGCCCTGGATCGCGCAGCGCGCCTGGCTCGCGCGACCGTTTCGCACGCTGGCCGAACTCAAGCATGCGATGGTGCGCGTGGTGCGCGAAGCGCGCGTGGTCGAGCGCACCGCGCTCATCCGCGCCCACCCCGAGCTGGCAGGCAAGGCCGCGGTGGCCGGCACGCTCACGCTGGAGTCGAACCACGAGCAGACCAAGGCCGGGCTTGCGCATTGCACGCCCGAGGAATACGCCACGCTCCAGCAGTTCAACGCCACCTACAACGCGCGCTTTGGCTGGCCATTCATCCTCGCGGTGCGCGGGCCGCGCGGCACCGGGCTGTCGCGCACGCAGATCATCGAGACCTTTCGCCGCCGCCTCGATCACCCGGCCGAATTCGAGTTCGAGGAATGCCTGCGCAACATCCATCGCATCGCCGAGATCCGGCTCGATGATCGACTCGGCAGTGCGCCCACCCAGGGCAATCTGGTCTGGGATTGGGCCGAGCATCTGGCCGGGTTCAGCGAGCATGGCTTTCGCGAGCGCGGGCAACTGACCGTCACCTATCTGAGCGACGCCCATCGCCAATGCGCGCTGCAATTGCAGCAATGGATGCGCGAATGCGGTTTCGACGAAGTCTCGATCGACGCCGTGGGCAACGTGGTCGGGCGGTATCACGGCACCGATCCGTATGCGCGCGCACTGCTCACCGGCTCGCATTTCGACACCGTGCGCAACGCCGGCAAGTACGACGGGCGCCTGGGCATCTTCGTGCCCATGGCCTGTGTGCACGCCTTGCATGCGCGTCGGCGGCGCCTGCCGTATGCGATCGAAGTGGTGGCCTTTGCCGAAGAGGAAGGCCAGCGCTACAAAGCTACCTTTCTCGGTTCGGGCGCGCTGGTCGGGCAGTTCGATGCGGCCTGGCTCGACCTGGCCGACGTCAACGGCGTGCGCATGCGCGAGGCCATGAACAACGCCGGCCTCACCGCCAACATCGAGGCGATCCGTGCGCTCAGGCGTGACCCGGCGCGCTACCTCGGATTCATCGAAGTGCACATCGAACAAGGCCCGGTGCTCGACCAGCTCGACATGCCGCTGGGCATCGTCACCTCGATCAACGGCAGCGTGCGCTATGTGGGTGAGGTACTCGGCACCGCGAGCCACGCCGGCACCACTCCCATGAACCGGCGCCGCGACGCCGCCACTGCAGTCGCCGAGATCGCGCTGTATGCCGAGCGGCGCGGGCGCGTCGATGCCGATTCGGTCGCGACCGTGGGCATGCTCGAAGTGCCCGACGGATCGATCAACGTGGTGCCGGGGCGTTGTCTGTTCAGCCTCGATCTGCGCGCACCGACCGACGGCCAGCGCGACCGCATGGTCGACGACATCGTCGACGAGATCGAACAGATCTGCGTGCGCCGCAATGTGCGTTGCACGCTCGAAGAAACCTTGCGCATCGCCGCCGCGCCCAGCGACCCCGCATTGCAGATGCGCTGGGAACTCGCCGTGGGCGCGCTCGGCCTGCCGGTCTATCGCCTGCCCAGCGGTGCCGGGCACGACGCGATGAAGCTGCACGAAGTCATGCCCCAGGCCATGCTCTTCGTGCGCGGCGGCAATGCCGGCATCAGCCACAACCCGCTCGAAACCATCACCAACCACGACGCGCAATTGTGCGTCGAGGCCATGCAGCAACTGCTCGACCAACTTGCCGCGGAACACGCATGAGCTTTGAACACACCCTGGACGCGTGGATCGACGCCCATTTCGACGAAGAGGTGCGCACTCTGCAAGCGCTGGTCCAAGTGCCGACCGACACCCCGCCCGGCAACAACGCGCCGCATGCTGAACGCACCGCGCAATTGCTCGCGCAATTGGGCTTCGAGGCGGAGCGCCATCCGGTGCCGGCCGAGCGCGTGCAGGCCGCGGGCTTGCAGTCGATCACCAACCTCATCGTGCGCCGGCCGTATGGCGCGGGCGGCCCGACCATCGCGCTCAATGCCCATGGCGACGTGGTGCCGCCGGGCGAAGGCTGGACCCACGACCCGTACGGCGGCGAAGTGGTGGACGGCAAGCTCTACGGCCGCGCTTCGGCGGTGAGCAAAAGCGATTTCGCGAGCTACATCTTTGCGGTGCGCGCGCTCGAAGCACTGGGTGCGCCGCTCAAGGGCGGCGTCGAATTGCACTTCACCTACGACGAAGAATTCGGCGGCGAAGTCGGGCCCGGCTGGCTGCTCGAACAAGGACTGACCAAGCCCGATCTCGTCATTGCCGCGGGCTTCAGTTATCAGGTGGTGACCGCGCACAACGGCTGCCTGCAAATGGAAGTGACGGTGCACGGCAAGATGGCGCACGCTGCGATTCCGCACACCGGGATCGATGCTTTGCAAGGCGCGGTCGCCATCCTCAACGCGCTGTACGCGCAGAACATCCAGTACCGCGCGCTGCGCTCGCAAGTGCCGGGCATCGAGCATCCTTATCTCAACGTCGGGCGCATCGAAGGCGGTACCAACACCAACGTGGTGCCGGGCAAGGTGGTGTTCAAACTCGACCGCCGCATGATCCCCGAAGAGAACCCGACGCAAGTCGAGGCCGAGATCCGCCGCGTGATTGCCGAAGCGGCGGCGAGCTACCCGGGCATCACGGTCGAGATCAAACGCTTGTTGCTCGCGAATTCGCTGACACCGCTGCCCGGCAATGCTGCGCTGGTGGCCGCGCTGCAAAAGCATGGCGAAGCGGTGTTCGGCGAACCGATTCCGACCTCGGGCACGCCGCTTTACACCGATGTGCGGCTGTATTGCGCGCGCGGCATTCCGGCGGTGATTTACGGCGCGGGGCCGCGCACGGTGTTGGAGTCCAATGCCAAGCGGGCGGATGAGCATTTGGTGCTCGAGGATTTGCGGCGGGCGACGAAGGTGGTGGCGCGGGCGTTGTATGAGTTGCTGCACTGAGATTGCCTTGCGTTGAGATCGGGCTTGGGCGGCGAGCTTGGGTCAGGGCCGCCCGGGCGGCCCTGACCCAAGCTCGCCGCAACAGCACGGTGCTCTTGCTTAGAGGACCCAAGGCTTGGGTGAGCGCGCTTCGTGCGATGCGCTCGCTTTGCGAGCAGCGCCTTTCCGATCTTCCGCGCGGCACAAGGGGCTCATGCGCTGGGCGTGGCGGCCGATTTCGCTTGCGAGGGACAGGTGGGTACGAAGCGCGGTCCCGCCTTGGGTTGGCGGGACTGCGCTTCGTGGGCCCCACCCGACCGTTCGGCCGCAGGCCGACGCGAGCGTATGAGGCCGCCGCGCCCAGCGCATGAGCCCCGTCCCCCCAAACGGCACGCTTCTTGCGACCAAAAACCGCAACCCGCCTGGCGCACAAGCAACCGGCGCCAAGCGTTCTCAGTCCCGCACACGAAAGTGGAGAAACCAATGCGTTTTGCCAGCACGCTCAAGCGACATGCGTTCGCCGCCCTGATTGCCCTTGGTGCATTCATGCCCCTCGCGCACGCACAGGAAACCCCGATCAAATTCCAGCTCGACTGGCGCTTTGAAGGCCCGGCCGCGCTCTTCCTGTTGCCTGAGGCCAAGGGCTATTTCGCGGCCGAAAAACTCAAGGTCGCGGTCGATGCCGGCAACGGCTCGGGCGGCACCGTGACGCGCGTGGCTTCGGGCGCTTACGACATGGGCTTCGCCGACTTGGCCGCACTCATGGAATTCCACGCCAACAACCCGACGGCGCCGAACAAGCCGATCGCGGTGATGATGGTCTACAACAACACGCCGGCCGCGGTGTTCACGCTCAAGAAGAGCGGCATCGCAACGCCCAAGGCGCTCGAAGGCAAGAAGCTCGGCGCGCCGGTCTTCGACTCGGGCCGCAAGTCGTGGCCGATCTTTGCCAAGGCCAACGGCGTGGGCCAAGTCGAATGGATCAGCATGGACCCGGCGCTGCGCGAGACCATGCTCGCCAAGGGCGATGTCGATGCGATCACGGGCTTTTACTTCACCTCGCTGCTGAGCCTCGAAGCGCGTGGCGTGAAGGCGGCCGATGTGAACGTGATGCCGTATCCGCAATACGGCGTGAAGCTCTACGGCAACGCGATCATCGTTTCGCAAGAGTTCCTCAAGAAGAATCCCGAGGCGGTCAAAGCTTTCCTGCGCGCGTTCACCAAAGGTGCGAAGGAAGTCATCGCCAATCCGGCCGCGGCCATCCAGTACGTGAAGGCGCGCGACGGCGTGATCAACACCGAGCTTGAAACCCGCCGTCTGAAGCTGGCGATCGAAGGTTCGATCGCCACGCCCGATGCCAAGGCCGAAGGCTTTGGCGAAGTGAAGGGTCCGCGCCTGGCGCTGATGGCTTCGCAAGTGGCCGATGCGTTCAACACCAAGAACCGCATCGATCCGGCGACGGTGTTTGCCGATGGGTATTTGCCGAGCGCGGCGGAACGCAACATCTTCGGTGCTGCGCCGGCTAAGAAGTGATCGCTGGTGGTGAGGTGCTTGGCGCGCTTGGGGCCTGGGGCGCACGGGCGCAACGCTCGCGTCGGAGGAATGCTGCGCATTCCCCCGACCGGTCGGGCGGGGG
>CAYUYC010000233.1:0-5320 GCA_964448945.1 uncultured Burkholderiaceae bacterium | reverse complement strand
CCCCATGACCCGCCCCCTGAACTCCCTACCGAAGATCGTCGTGTGTGCACCGCCGCTCGCGCACGCGCCGCGACGCGTATTCACGCGCACGATCCAAGCCGCAAGCCTCGCCGCGCACTTTGCGCTCGCCGCTTGCGCGAGTCCACCGCAACGCATCGATGTGAATGATGCAGGCGTACAAGTCCCCACGGCTTGGACGCAGGACGGTGCCGGCACCCAAGGCACGGCGCCGGCCTCGCTCGCGCAATGGTGGCAGCGCTTCGACGATCCGACCCTGGCGCAATTGATCGATCGTGCGCTGCAAGCCAACACCGATGTGCGCAGCGCGCAAGCGGCATTGCGCCAGGCCCGCGCCTTGCGCGACCAGGCGGCGGCCGGCTTGCTGCCGACGCTCGATGCCTCGGCATCGGCCCAGCGCAGCCGCACCGCCAGCAGCGCCGCCGGCAATCTGTTCAAGGCAGGCTTCGACGCCGCATGGGAGCCCGACATCTTCGGCGGCACGCGCAGCGCGGTGACGGCGGCCGATGCCGATGCCGCCGTGAGCGCGGCCAGTCTCGGCGACACCCGCGTGTCGATCGCCGCCGAAGTCGCGATCGCCTACATGCAATTGCGCGGTGATCAAGCAAGGCTCGCGATCGCGCAGGCCAATCTCGCGAGCCAGGAAGAGACCCTGCAGATCACGCAATGGCGCGCGCAGGCGGGCCTGGCGACCTCGCTCGATGTCGAACAATCGCGCGCATCGACCGAGCAGACCCGCGCGCAAATCCCGGCCCTGCAAGCCAGCATCGCGCAAACGCAGCACAGCTTGTCGGTCCTGACCGGCCAGGTGCCCGGTGCACTGGTCGCGCAATTGCAGGTGCCGGTGGCCACGCCCGCGCCGCCGGCCGACATCGCCTTGGACATACCCGCGCAGACCTTGCGTCAACGCCCCGATGTACGCGCCGCCGAACATCGCGTGAGCGCCGCGATCGCGCGCGTCGATGCAGCGCAGGCCGCGCGTTATCCGAGTTTCAATCTGAGCGGCTCGATCGGTTTGAGCGCGCTGACGGTCGGCGCACTCACCGGCGGGGGCAATGTCGCGAGCGCCTTGCTTGCCAGCATCTCAGTGCCTTTGTTCGACGGCGGCGCAGCGCGCGCCAAGGTGCGTGCGCAGGACGCCGCGCTCGAACAAGCACGGGTGGCCTACGAGGCCGCGATCCTCTCCGCACTCCGGGATGTCGAAGACGCGCTGGTCGCCTTGCGCACGACGCGCGAACGGCTGGCCACCTTGCGCGTGGCGGCCGAGGCCGCGAACAACGCCGCCTTGCTCGCGCGCCAGCGCTATGCGAGCGGCCTGATCGATTTTCTGACCGTGCTCGAAACCCAGCGCACGCAATTGAACACGCAAGACAGCGTGGCCAGCGTCGAGGCCGAACTCGGCGCCGACTATGTGCGCTTGTACAAAGCCCTCGGCGGCGGCTGGCAGGCCGCCGAGGCGAACGCCGAACCCTCCACCCAAGCCAACAGCGCTGCGACGCCCTCCGGATCATGAGCACCATCGACACCACCGCTACCAGCACCCAAGCCGCGTCCGACGCGAACCTGCAAACCTTGCTCGACGAACCGCCGCGGCGCGCCTGGTGGCGCCGTCGTTCGACCTGGATCGGCGCGGTGCTCTTCATCGCTGCGATCGTGGCCGTCGTCGCATGGCGTGCAAGCGTGCAGCGCGCGGCGGGGCCAAGCTATGTGACCGAAGCGGTCACGCGCGGCAATCTGGCCGTCACCGTCATCGCCAACGGCACCTTGCAGCCCACGCGCACCGTCAACATCGGCAGCGAGCTGTCGGGCACGGTCACCAAGGTCTATGTCGACGTCAACGATCAGGTGCGCAAAGGCCAGGTGCTGGTGGACCTCGACACTGCCAAGCTCAACGACCAGATCGTGCGCTCGCGCGCGACGCTGGCCTCGGCCGAAGCGTCGGTCGCGCAAGCCGTGGCCACGGTGAAGGAAGCGCAAACCAATCTCGCCCGTCTCGAAGAAGTCGCCAAGCTGTCGGGCGGCAAGGTGCCGTCGCAAAGCGAACTCGACACCGCACGCGCCACGCTCGACAAGGCCCAGGCCTCGGAAGCCGCGGCGCGCGCGACGGTGCAAGACGCCAAGGCCGCGTTGTCCACCGACGAGACGAATTTGTCCAAGGCCTCGATCCGCGCGCCGACCGACGGCGTGGTCCTCACGCGCGCGGTCGATCCGGGCAATGCCGTGGCCGCCTCGCTGCAGGCGGTCACCTTGTTCACCATCGCCGAGGATCTGCACAAGCTCAAGCTCGAAGTCAGCGTCGACGAAGCCGATGTCGGTACGGTCAAGAACGGCCAGAACGCGAACTTCACCGTGGCGGCGTATCCGCGCCGCAAATACCCGGCCGTCATCACCCGCGTGGCCTACGGCTCGACCACCACCGACAACGTGGTCACGTACACCACCTATCTCGACGTCGACAATGCCGATCTGAGCCTGCGTCCCGGCATGACCGCGACCGCCACCATCGCGTCGGCCGAGCGGCATGATGTTCTGCTGGTGCCCAACACCGCGTTGCGCTTTACCCCGGCCGCCGCGGCGGGCGATGCGCCGCCGGCGGGCGCCAGCGGTTCGGGCGGCATCGTCGCCAGCCTGATGCCGCGCATGCCGAGCAATCGTTCGAGCAACCGCAAGCCGGGCGCCAACGGCAGCGCCGGTACGGCCGGCGCGGGGGCGCGGCAAGTCTGGGTACTGCGCGACGGACAACCGGTGGCGATCAATGTCACGCCCGGCCTCACCGATGGGCATCTGACCGAAGTCGCCTCGCCCGATCTGCAGCCCGACATGCAAGTCATCACCGATCAACGCGCGGGCAACGCCAAATGAGCGCGATCGCCGATCACCTCGCATTGCGCGCCGGCCCCACCGACGGCGCGGGCGGTTCGCGCGCCGACGATGGCCGCGCCGGCCCCGGCACACCGCCCGGCACTCCGCTCATCTCCTTGCGCGGCGTGACCAAGGTCTATGGCGAAGGCCAGGCCGCGTTCACCGCGCTCAAGGGCATCGACCTCGACATCGAACCCGGCGATTTCGTCGCGGTGATGGGGCCGAGCGGTTCGGGCAAATCGACGGTGATGAACATCCTAGGTTGTCTCGACACGCCGACCGCGGGCGAGTACCTGTTCCATGGCGCGCATGTCGAGCAACTCTCGCGCGATCAGCGCGCACGCTTGCGTCGGCGCTGGCTGGGCTTCGTGTTCCAGGGCTTCAATCTGCTCGCGCGCACCTCGGCACAGGAAAACGTCGAGCTGCCCTTGCTGTATCGCGGTCAGCCGCGCAACGAACGCGCAGCGGGTGCGCGGCGCGCGCTCGCCTCGGTGGGCCTGGCCGGTTGGGAACACCACACGCCGGCCGAACTCTCGGGCGGGCAACAACAACGCGTGGCGATCGCACGTGCCATCGTCACCGAGCCGCAAGTGCTGCTCGCCGACGAACCCACCGGCAATCTCGATTCGCAGCGCAGCCGCGAAATCATGGACCTGCTGGTCCGCCTCAACGACGAGCGCGGGATCACCGTCCTCATGGTCACGCACGAACCCGACATGGCGGCCTATGCCAAGCGCATCGTGCGCTGCGTGGACGGCCGCATCGCAAGCGATGTCCGCAACGACGTGCGCGCCGCGCCTGGCGCGGGCGGCGAACACCATGCCGAGGGGATGTGATGCTGTTCAATACTTTCTGGCTCGCCCTGCGCGAAATCCGCCGGCATCTGCTGCGCTCCTTTCTCACCATCCTCGGCATCGTGATCGGCGTGAGCGCGGTCATCACCATGGTCACGCTGGGCAACGGCGCCACCATGGCGGTGCAAAGCCAGATTTCGAGTCTGGGCAGCAATCTGCTGATGATCCGCCCCGGCCAGCGCATGGGGCCGCCCAGCGCCGGCGTAGCCGGCGCCCCGTTCTTCAAGGAGGCCGACGCCGAAGCGATCGCCACCCAGATCGGCGGCATCGCGGCCGTCGCGCCCGAAGTGCGCGCGGGGGTGACGGTGATCGCCAACGGCAAGAACTGGACGACCACCGTCACCGGCACGACCAACGCCTACTTCAAGACCAACAACTGGGTCATCGCCTCGGGTCGCACGTTTGAAGACACCGAAGAGCGCGCCGGCGCAGCGGTCTGCCTGATCGGCGCGACCGTGCGCCGCGAATTGTTCGGCAGCGCCGATCCGGTGGGCCAGCAGGTGCGGGTCAAACAATTCTCGTGCGAAGTGATCGGCCTGCTCGCCTCCAAGGGCCAGGCCGCGATGGGCAACGACCAGGACGACGTGGTCGTGATCCCCTTGCACACCGCGCAACGCCGCGTGACCGGCAATCAACGCGTGGCGACGCTGCTGGTCTCGATGAACGACGGCAGCGACAGCGAGCGCGTCAAGGCGAGCCTGACGCAATTGCTGCGCGAGCGGCGCAAGCTTTCGGATGCCGACGACGACAACTTCAACGTTCTCGACACCAAGCAGATCGCCGAGACCTTGTCGGGCACGACCAAGGTGCTGACCACCCTGCTCGGCGCAGTCGCTGCGGTGAGCCTTTTGGTGGGCGGCATCGGGATCATGAACATCATGCTGGTCAGCGTCACCGAACGCACGCGCGAAATCGGCGTGCGCCTGGCGATCGGCGCGCTCGAGCGCGAGGTGCTGCTGCAATTCCTGATCGAGGCGGTGGCCCTGGCCGCGCTCGGCGGGCTGGTGGGCATCGTGATCGCGACGCTCGCGTCGATCGGGCTGGCCGCGGTGATGCACGTACCGTATGCGTTCAACCCCGGCATCAACCTGCTCGCCTTCGTGTTCTCGGCGGCGATCGGCGTGGTGTTCGGCTACTTCCCCGCCCGGCGCGCAGCGCAACTCGATCCGATCGAGGCGCTGCGGCACGAGTGAGGAAGTTCAGGACGGCAGGAAGTCCACGGGCCAGGTGACGGTCATCGTATCGACGTCCTTGGCCCCGAAGTCGAACTGGCGGATGCGCGCGAGCAGCTTGCGCTCCAGATCGGGCGATTTGAGTTCGCTCGACTGGATGTTGACGTCGACCACCTCGCCCGACGGCGCGATCTTGAGCTGCAGCACGACCTTGCCTTGCAGCGTCGGGTCTTCACGCAGCGCACGGTTGTAGATCGCGTAGATCGCGCCCTTGTTGCGTTCGAACACGAGCTTGATTTCTTCGATCGAGCGCGAGGCCTTGCCGCTCGTGCCTTTGTGCACGGCGCCGCCGGCACCACCGCCGCCGGTGCCCACGCCATTGCCCTTGCCGCCGCCTCCGCCGCCGCCATAACC
>CAYUYC010000232.1:0-5321 GCA_964448945.1 uncultured Burkholderiaceae bacterium | reverse complement strand
ACGCTCGGTCGAACTGCTCAACGAGCCCGGCCGCTATGGCCTCGAGCGCATGATCAGCAGCGCCAAGAACAACAAGCGCCCCGATGGTTCGTTCGAGCTGACCTGGACCAACGGCA
The DNA here is from genome assembly GCA_964448945.1 of uncultured Burkholderiaceae bacterium. Classification (GTDB taxonomy): domain Bacteria; phylum Pseudomonadota; class Gammaproteobacteria; order Burkholderiales; family Burkholderiaceae_E; genus CAXBRX01. The sequence continues at coordinate 5,205 of CAYUYC010000232.1, read as the reverse complement.
AGACCGCGGTCAAGGTGCTCTTGCGCATCATCAGCAACGCAAGCGCGCCGCCCGCTCCCGCGAGCAATGGCGGCGCCCCCGGCAATCTGCGCGGCACACGCCTACCGGCAGCGGTTGCCGGCGGCGAACGTCCCGCCGTTCCCGCGCAAGGAGCCTGATATGTCGCGCGCCAACGGATCCGGACCGGTCGTTTACTTTGGCAAGCTGCCTTCGCGCGGCGATTTCGTGCGCAGTCCGCAAGAGCCGCAACTCGTGCATACGCTCGACGATTGGCTCGCGCGCGGCATGGATCTGCTATCCGGCGATGTGCGCTGGAAACTGATCTACGACGAAGCGCCGCCGGCGAGTTTTGCATTCATGGGGTCGCGCAGCCGCATTGCGCTGTCGGGACACCTGACGCCGAGCTTCGACGCCTCGCATCGCCGCTATCCGTTCATCACCGCCACCGCGGTGGAGATCGACAACCCGGTGCGCTTCATCGCGCGCAGTCCGCTCGCGCTGTCGTCGTTGTGGGGCCGGCTCGAATCGCTCGCGACCGATGCGTTCTCGGCCGCCGAGCCCGCGCCGGCGCTGGACGCGATTGCAAACGCCGACCTGACCTGCGACACCCGCATGCCGCAACTCGACGAGCAATTCGACCATCTGCTCGATGAAACCACCATCGGCGATCTCGAAGATTGGCTCATCGCCGCCGGGCACGTGGTGTCGGTGCGGCGCTCGGTGATCGCGCTCGGACTGCTGCTGCAACCCTTGATCGCCAGCCCGACCGCACAACTCGACAAGGCGCTGGTGCTGCCCTTGCCGCGCCCCGAGCGGCGACGGACCTTCGTCGCCGCGCTCTGGGCCGATCTGGTCACGCGCTTTCTCGCGCGCTCGGATATCGAGATCGGCCTGTTCGTGGGCCAATTCGAAACCCTGCCCTCGATGCTGATCGGCTTCAACGGCGCATCGGCGCGGGTGTTCCAGTCGCTGGTCGACCCTGAGGCCTGCCGTCAGCATGGCGTCACCATCGCGCAAGCCGACTGGATCGAAGAATGGGTCGACCAGGATTACGCGCTGCGCAAGCTGTCGGACTACATGGAGCAGCGATCGCTTTCGTTGCGCCAGATGCTCTCGACGTTCGGCGAGACCTTCATCGGAGCATGAACATGAATCCCATCCCATCCCCACGTCGATTGGCGGCATGCGCGATCGCACTCGCTGCGCTGGGCATGAGCGCGAGCGGCCTTGCGCAAACCAGCGTCGAGCCCGGCAAGGTCGTCGTCTCCGGCGCGGTGCCCGACGAAGCCACCAAGGCTTCGGTCCTGGCGCGCTTGCGCGAGCTGTACGGCGCTGAGGTCGTGGTCGATCAGATCACGGTCGGCGGCGTGGTCACCCCGGCCAACTGGTCGACCGATGTGCGCAAGGCGCTGGGCTATCAGATCAAGTCGATCAACCGCGGTCAGGTCACGATCGACGGCACGATGGTGACCCTCAAGGGCGAGGTCAACAGCGAAGCGACGCGCCAACAGGTCGCCAGCGATTTCGCCACTGCGCTGAATGCGAACTACACCATCCGCAACGCGTTGCGCGTGAGCGTGTCGGAGCAATCGACGATCGACGATCTGCTGGCCAATCGTACGGTGGAGTTCGAAAGCGGCAGCGCGGTGCTCACGCCCGCCGGCCAGTCCATCCTCGACGAAGTGGTGGCGGTGCTCAAGAAGATGCAAGGGCGCAAGGTCGACATCGTCGGGCATACCGACAGCGACGGCGCACGCAGTGCGAACATCGCGCTATCGCTGGCCCGTGCCGAGGCGGTGCGGCTGTATCTGCGCGATCACGGCATCGATCCGTCGACCTTGCAGGCCTCGGGCCTCGGTCCCGATCGTCCGGTCGCGTCGAACGCAACCTCGGCCGGGCGTGCACGCAACCGCCGCATCGAATTCCGCGTGGGCACCTGAGCGCCGCGAGGCGGATGGCTTATTCGGCGTCGTCGCTCGCCACGGGCGGCGGTTCGACGCCGAGCAGTTCTTCCAGTTGCCCGACCGCTGCCTGATCCTTGATGACGTGCCGCAACCATTGGTGCAGCGGCATCTCGCCCCAACGCGCCGCGCGGTCGGCCAGGTAGGCCACCGGACTGTGCGGTTCAGTGCGCCGAAAGAAATCGGCGACCATGCGCAATTGCTGCAACGCCTGCTGGCGTGACCCGATGGGGCCGCCGGCGATGGACACGCCCCCCGCGCCAACGACGCTCTCGGTGGATTCGGCTTCAGTGCTTGTGCCTGCATCGCCGTCCAGTGCAGCGCCGTTCTCGCGCGCCATGATGCGCACCGTCGTGGCCAAGGTCTCGAGTGCTTCGCGCGCATGCGCAAAACTCGGGCCGTCGGTGGCCAGCCGTTCGTCGACGCTGCGCTCGACACGCGCCAGCGCCGCACGTGCGCCCTCGATCTGTTCCAGCAATTTCAGTTGTGCTGCGACCGGCGTCTTCTGCCGCGCTTTGGTGATGTCCGCGAGCGTGACCCGCCCTTCGGACAATGAAGCGGCTTGGTCGGGGTCGTGATCGAGCGCGCTTTGCAGCGCACGCGCCGATTCGATGTCATTGAGGCTATACAGACGCGCGGGGGCCGCGGTGAGCGGCAGTGCGCGGCTCAGTTCGACCGCGCGCGTCGCAAGCCAGGCCAGATTGCCGATGCGTTGTTCCTGGTCGCCGTCTTCTGGCAAGGGGTGCAGGCCGTCCCAATACCGATCGCACAATTCGCTCAGCAGGTTCAGTCCTTGGGCGAGTCCCTCGACGCCATCGAGCTTGCACGACGCTTCGACCAGCCAGACGCCCAGGCGGATGTCCTTGCTGCGCGTTGCGAGCAGGTCCTTGCACATCGACGCAGCAGTGCGCCAATCGGCCGACTTGAGCGCGGTGACCCATTCGCCCTGATCCAGCGATGCGTCGTCTTCGCGGCGCGCTTCCTGGATGGCGTCGAACTCGGACGAGAAGGACAGATCTTCCCCGCAAGGGGCGTCGTCCGAGATGGGTTCGAGAAGCGAGGAGAGATCGGACATGGTCGGCAAGTGAGGGATGGTCGCGAAGGATCGACGCATTCTACTTGCCGCGACATGCGCGGTTGCCGCCGTTGCGGCTTCAATGATTCAACGCAAACAGGGGATGCGGCATCGCGCGGGACCACCGGCCCCGCGCGCACCGAAACGATCAATGCCCGGCGATGGCGATGACGCTCGCGGCGGCCGTCGGCGCATAGGCCGTTGGCGTGACCACCGGCTTGGCTTCGTCGTTGGCCTGTTGGGCCGGCATGACCGGCGGGCGACCCGTCACCGCCGATTCCAGACGCGCGCGTTCGACCAACACGCGCAAACCGTAACCGCCATCGTCGTCCATCATGGCCGCGCCGACATAGGCCTTGAGGCCGGCATCGATCGAGCCATGCCGATCGATCAGCTCTTTGAGAATGCCCGCGCCGACGCGCACATTGACGATCGGATTGAGCGCCGCACGCGGACCGCCGAATTCCTCGAAGCGTTCGGCGTGTACCGTCGTCATGACCTGCATCAGGCCTTGCGCCCCGACCGAGCTTTGCGCAAACGGATTCATGCTCGATTCGATGCTCATGACTGCAAGGATCAGCAACGGATCCATCTTGAGTTCACGGCCCGCGACATAAGCTTCAGCCACCACGGCCGCGACGGCGTCCGGCGCCAGCCGATACTTGCGCACCAGAAAATTCGCGGCAGCGCGTTGCTCCGACGTGAGCGCCGAATAACCGGGGTGCTCGGACAAGGCCTGCCCGGGAACACCGCCTGCAGTAGCCAGCGCGGTTTCGACCGCCCCGCCGACAACCGCCAATTCGCTCGCCGGCAGATCGGACAATGGTTTGAGTTCGGTGCCCGCTTGAATCATCGCCGTCATCATCGACTGGCGCAGATCGGGGCGCGCCACGGCGAGCAGCGCGACGGTCACCACGGTGATGCCAACGAGCGCAATCCCTTTGCGCGCGACGCTGACAAAGCCCGCGGCGGTGTCGCGCGCAATGATCCCGCGCGCTTCGAACAATCGGTACATCGCCACAAAAGACGAATGCATGCATACCTCCTTGCTGTGCCTCGAGTGCCGTGGACACGATGAACTGCGTCGTTCGGCCCAAGAAACGACATTGGGTCGGCGCCGCGGATCGCATTGGTGCGATGGCCGCGACCGTGCTGGGCGTTGACCGACAACCATGGCGCTGCGCCATGGATGGCCCCGTGTTGGGGCTGCGGTACCGGACTTGTCATGTTCTGGGTGTCCGGCCCTGTCGGCATCGCCGATGCGGGCGTGGCACGACGATGTCGTGCCGGTCAAAGAACAGGGCATTGCCTACAATGCGTGCGCTGCCCGCGAAGCGCGCTGTCCGGGCCACCGAAAAACGATTCCCGAGTGGCGAATCCGGAAATTTGCGCGGAGTGTAGGTAGGCACATCCCCAGGGTCAACTCAGAAACAGGGTAACGGACGTGTCCAGGCGTGAACTGATTCACGCTAACCCATTGATTTTCCGTAGTTATTACAACAGCCTCGCCCGCCTTTGATTTGTTCAATCATTGTGCGACGCACAATTTGCCGAGCCAAATCTCGATGAAATACAAAGACTTGCGTGATTTCCTGGCCCAACTGGAGACCCGCGGGGCGCTTCGCCGCATCGTGGCAGAGGTTTCTCCGCGGCTCGAGATGACCGAGGTCTCAGACCGCGTGCTCAAAGCTCAAGGCCCGGCACTGCTTTTCGAGCGCGTCGCAAATTCCGGCTTGCCGGTGCTGACCAACCTGTTCGGCACGCCCGAACGCGTTGCGCTCGGCATGGGCGCGGACTCCGTGGCCGAGCTGCGCGGCATCGGCGAATTGCTTTCGGCACTCAAGGAGCCGGAACCACCGCGCGGATTGAATGAGCTCGGCAAGCTCGGCGCAATGATCAAGGCGGTTTGGGATATGAAGCCCGCGGTGCGCAGCAGCGCGCCGTGCCAAGAGATCGTGCTGGAAGGCCCTGCGGTCGATCTCGGCGCCCTGCCCGTCCAGACGTGTTGGCCTGACGATGCCGGTCCTTTGCTGACCTGGGGCCTGACGATCACCAAAGGGCCGCACAAGACGCGCCAAAACCTCGGCATTTATCGTCAGCAAGTGATCGGCCGCAACCAGGTGATCATGCGTTGGCCTCCAGCACGTATGCCCGCTGCGCCGGCGTCAG
>CAYUYC010000231.1:0-5332 GCA_964448945.1 uncultured Burkholderiaceae bacterium | reverse complement strand
ATCATGGGCGTCACGTTTTGCGCGGTCGCGGCCGAACACCCGCTCGCCGCGCATGTGGCCCGGACCAAGCCCGAAGTCGCTGCCTTCATCGAGGAATGCAAGAAAGGCGGCACCACCGAGGCCGAGATGGCCGCGCTCGAAAAGAAGGGCGTGCCCACGGGCTTTTACGTCACCCATCCGCTGACCGGCGCGCAAGTCGAAGTCTGGGTCGGCAATTACGTGCTGATGGGCTACGGCGAAGGCGCGGTCATGGGCGTGCCCGCGCATGACGAGCGCGATTTCGCGTTCGCGAAGAAATACGGCATCGCCATCCAGCAGGTGATCGCGGTCGAAGGCCAGGCTTTCAGCACCGACGCCTGGGCCGAGTGGTATGCCGACAAGGAACACGGCGTCTGCGTCAACTCCGGCAAATACGACGGACTGAACTTCAGCGCGGCCATCGATGCGATCGCGGCCGACCTCAAGGCTCTGGGCCTGGGCGACAAGCAAACCACCTGGCGCCTGCGCGACTGGGGCGTTTCGCGCCAGCGCTATTGGGGCACGCCGATCCCCATCATCCATTGCGACACTTGCGGCGATGTGCCGGTGCCTTACGAAGACCTGCCGGTCAAGCTGCCCGAAGACCTGGTGCCCGACGGCTCGGGCAATCCGCTTGCGAAGGACGAACGCTTCCTCAAGTGCACCTGCCCCAAATGCGGCAAGCCGGCGCGGCGCGAGACCGACACCATGGACACCTTCGTCGATTCGTCCTGGTATTACATGCGCTATTGCTCGCCCGGCAACGACACGGCGATGGTCGATGCACGCAACGATTACTGGATGCCGATGGACCAGTACATCGGCGGCATCGAGCATGCGGTGCTGCACCTGTTGTATGCGCGCTTCTGGACCAAGGTCATGCGCGACCTGGGGCTGGTCAAGTTCGACGAGCCGTTCAAGAACCTGCTGACCCAAGGCATGGTGCTGAACCACATCTATTCGCGCAAAAGCGCGGCCGGCGGCATCGAATACTTCTGGCCCGATGAAGTCGAGAACGTCTTCGGCGCCGATGGGCGCATCGTCGGCGCCAAGCTCAAGGCCGACGGCTCGGCGGTCGAATACGGCGGCGTGGGCACGATGTCCAAGAGCAAGAACAACGGCGTCGATCCGCAGCAATTGATCGACCAGTACGGCGCCGACACCGCGCGCTTGTTCACGATGTTCGCGGCGCCGCCCGAACAGACGCTCGAATGGAACGATGCCGGCGTCGAAGGCGCGCACCGCTTCCTCAAGCGCTTGTGGGCGCTGGCCTATGCCAAGCACGGGCTGCTGAAAGACGCCGCTGCGCTCGATGCCAAGACGCTGCCCGCCGCGCACAAGGCGCTGCGCCGCCAGATCCATCTGACGCTGCAACAAGCCGACCACGATTACAAGCGCATGCAGTACAACACCGTGGTCTCGGCCGCGATGAAGATGCTCAATGCGATCGACGACGCCAAGCTGCCCGAAGACGGCGAGTTGCGCGGCGCGAGCGCTGCCGTCACGCGCGAGGCCTTGTCGGTGCTGATCCGCGTGCTCTACCCGGCCGTGCCCCACATCGCGCATGTGCTCTGGACCGAACTCGGCTATGCCGCCGCGCACGGCGACATCCTCGACGCGCCCTGGCCCGCCGTGGACCCGGCGGCGCTCGAACAAGACGAGATCGAACTCGTGGTGCAGGTCAATGGCAAGCTGCGCGGTTCCATCACCGTGCCCAAGGCGGCCGACAAGGCGGCGATCGAAGCCGCGGCGCTGGCCGATGCGAATGTGCGCAAGTTCGTCGACGGCCAGACGGTGAAGAAGGTCGTCGTGGTGCCCGGCAAACTCATCAACGTGGTGGTCTGATGCAAACCCGCCCGCCAGCGATCGAATCCGGCGCTCTGCAGGCCGAAGTGCGCGGTCTGGCCGCGGCCGATGCGGCCATGGTGCATGCGCGCCGGCGCCGGGCCTGGCTGGGTTCGGCGGCGGCGCTTGCCGCGGCAGCGGTGCTGACGGGGTGCGGCTTTCAGTTGCGCGGCTCGACCCAGATTCCGTTTGCGAGCATGTACCTCGGCGTGGGCGAATCGTCCGGTCTCGGCAACGAATTGCGGCGCAATCTGCGATCGGCCTCGAACACCACGGTGGTCGACGATCCGAAAGAAGCGCAGGCGCGCTTCGAGTTGATGTCGGAGACCCGCGAGAAGGAAGTGCTGTCGATCAACTCGGCCGGCCGCGCGCGTGAATACACCCTGCGCTACAGCATCAAATACCGGGTGCACGACGGCAAGGGCCGCGATTTCATCGAGCCGAGCATCCTGACCCTCAAGCGCGATGTCTCGTTCAACGAAGACGCGACGCTCGCCAAGGAAGCCGAAGAAGGCCTGCTGTTTCGCGACATGCAGTCCGACATGGTCCAGCAGATCCTGCGCCGCTTGTCGCTGATCCGCCCCGACGCGCAAGCGCAATAAGACCCGGGCCCGCCATGCAATTGCGACTCGACGCGCTCGGCGCCCATCTGGCGCGCGGCAGTCTGGGCACGCTCTACACCGTGGCGAGCGCCGAGCCCTTGTTGCAGATCGAAGCCTGCGATGCGATCCGCGCCGCCGCGCGTGCGGCCGGCTATACCGAGCGCGAAGTCGTCACCGTCGGCCCGCGCTTCAATTGGAGCGCACTGACCGAGGCCAGCAGCAGTCTTTCGCTGTTTGCCGAACGCAAGATCGTCGAATTGCGCATCCCGACCGGCAAGCCGGGCAAGGACGGCTCGCAAGCCTTGCAGGCGCTGGCCGCCGCTGCCGCCCATGGCGACGACAGTCTGCTGACCCTCGTGACCCTGCCGCGCCCCGACGGCGACATGAAGAAATCGGCCTGGTTCACCGCCTTGCAGGACGCCGGCACGATGATCGCCATCGAGGCCGTCGAGCGCGCCGCGCTGCCGGGCTGGATCGGCGAGCGCCTGGGCAAACAGACCCAGAGCGCGCCGCGCGAAGCGCTCGATTTCATCGCCGACCGGGTCGAAGGCAATCTGCTCGCCGCACACCAGGAAATCCGCAAGCTCGATCTGCTTTACGGCCCGCGCGCCCTGACGCTCGACGAAGTGCAGGACGCGGTGCTCAATGTGGCGCGCTACGACGTCTTCAAATTGTCCGAAGCCTTGCTGGCCGGCGACGCGCCGCGCTTTGCGCGCATGGTCCATGGCCTGCAAGGCGAAGGCGAACCGATCCAGCTCGTGCTCTGGGCCTTTGCCGAAGAATTGCGCACGCTTTGGCGCGTCAAGCAGGCCGCCGAGGCCGGCAAGCCGGTCGGCGCGGTGCTGCGCGAAATGCGGGTCTGGGGCATGCGCGAGAAACTCATGCCGCAGGCCGTGGCCCGCGTCACCCCGGCGTTGCTCACGCGCGCGATCCGGCGTTGCGCCGCGCTCGACAAGACCGCCAAGGGCCTCACGCGCGCCGCGCAGGACGAAGGCATGACCGGCGATGTCTGGGAAGACCTGCTCGCCGTGGGCCTGAGCCTGATGGGCCGCAGCGCCAAACCCGCCGCACGACGCGCGACCGTGTAGTCTTGCGGTTTTCGTTGCACCGCCACGTAGTGCCCATGGACACCACCACCGACATCGCCACCACCATGCGCCAGATCGGCAGCGCCGCGCGCGCCGCCAGCCGCGCCATGGCACGCGCCAGCACCGCGCAAAAGAACGCAGCGCTGCTCTATATCGCGGCCGCCATCCGCACCCATCGCGCCGAGCTCAAGCGCGCCAACGATGCCGATGTGGTCGCGGCGCGCCTCGCGGGCCTGGCTGACGCATTGGTCGAACGCCTGGTGCTGTCCGAGAAAGCCATCGACACCATGGCCGAAGGCCTGGAACAGATCGCCAAGCTGCCCGACCCGATCGGCGAGATCAGCAATCTGCGTTTTCGCCCAAGCGGGATTCAGGTCGGCCAGATGCGGGTGCCGCTCGGCGTGATCGGCATCATTTACGAAGCGCGGCCCAATGTGACCGTCGATGCCGCGGGCTTGTGCATCAAGAGCGGCAACGCAACCGTGCTGCGCGGCGGCTCGGAAGCCATCCGCTGCAACACCGCGCTGGCCAAGCTGGTGCGCGACGGCCTGGTGGCCGCGGATCTGCCGGCCGAAGGCGTGCAAGTGCTCGAGACCACCGACCGCGCGGCCGTGGGTGCGATGATCACCATGCCCGAGTACATCGATGTGATCGTCCCGCGCGGCGGCAAGAGTCTGATCGAGCGCATCGCCAAAGAGGCGACCGTGCCCGTCATCAAGCATCTCGACGGCATCTGCCATGTGTACATCGACGACGAGGCCGACCTCGACAAAGCGGTGCACATCGCCGACAACGCTAAGACCCAGCGCTATGCGCCGTGCAACACCATGGAGACCTTGCTGGTCGCGCAAAGCGTCGCCGCGCGCGTGCTGCCGCCCTTGTGCAAGATCTATCAGGACAAAGGCGTGGAATTGCGCGTGAGTCCCGAGGTGCGCACCGTGCTCGAAGCGGCGGGCTTCACCAAGCTCGTCGATGCGACCGAAGAAGACTGGCGCACCGAATACCTGGCGCCCATCGTCTCGATCGCAACCGTCGCCGGCCTCGATGCGGCGATCGAGCACATCAACACCTACAGTTCTCAGCACACCGATGCGATCGTGACCGAGAACTACACCAAGGCCATGCGCTTCCTGCGCGAGGTCGATTCGGCCTCGGTCATGGTCAACGCCAGCACCCGCTTTGCCGACGGCTTCGAATACGGCCTGGGCGCCGAGATCGGCATCAGCACCAACAAGCTGCATGCGCGCGGGCCGGTCGGCCTCGAAGGGCTGACCTCGCTCAAATGGGTGGTGTTCGGCTCCGGGCAGGTGCGCACATGAGCGGTTATCTCTACGTCAAGTCCTTCCATGTGATCTTCATGGTCACCTGGTTCGCGGGGCTGTTCTATCTGCCGCGCTTGTTCGTCTACCACGCGATGGCCGAAGACAGCGTCAGCCGCGAGCGCTTCAAGATCATGGAGCGCAAATTGTTCTGGGGCATCATGACCCCGGGCGCACTCATCACCGTCGTGCTCGGCCTCATGCTCTGGCTGCATTACGGCATCACCGGCTATTGGCTGCATGCCAAGCTCACGCTTGCGCTCTTGCTCATCGGCTATCACGTCTGGTGCTGGAAGCTGATGCGCGATTTCAAGCGCGACCGCAACACGCGCTCGCATGTCTACTTCCGCTGGTTCAACGAAGCACCGGTGCTGGTCTTGATCGCGATGGTGCTGCTCGTGATCGTCAAACCCTTCTGAGCCTGCGGGCGCCCCACTCCATGACCGTCATCGATTACTGG
>CAYUYC010000230.1:0-5339 GCA_964448945.1 uncultured Burkholderiaceae bacterium | reverse complement strand
GCACATGCCGAGGCCCGATCAGGGCGCCCGAATAGATCCCGCCGCCGACCAGCACCGCGACCACGCCGCGCCAGGTCGACGTCTCGGTGTTGGCATCCACGCGCGCGGCCGGTGTGTCGGGTGCCGCCCCGGCCATGATTGCGGATGCCGGCATGGCACACGCAAGGAGCGCAAGCAGACAGACCCTCTGCACGGCACGCAGAAGTGTCCGAGGCGGCATCCAAGATTGTCGCGTGGTGTTCATGATCGTTGCCGATCATGCCGCGCATGCATGACCGCCTGATGAGCCCGGCTGGGCACAATGGATCATCCGCCGCACGCGCCGTGCTCGGCTTCGTCGCGATCTTCTTCGCCTTGTCGATCACCCATGCTGCGCTGCGCGACACCACGCCCGCACGACGCTACGTCGAGGACGCAGTGGTCGCGCCGGCCGCCGCGCTCGCCGCGGTGGCGTTCGACGATCCCGCCATTCATGCGCAAGCGACGCGTCTGCGTTCCGAGCGCGTTTCGCTCAATGTGCGCAACGGTTGCGAGGGCACCGAAACCTTCTTTCTGCTGGTGGCGGCGCTGGCGGTGCTGCCCATCGATGCGCGCCGCCGCTGGCGTGCGCTGCTGATCGGCACCGCCTTGGTGTACGTGCTCAACCTCGTACGCATCGTCGTCTTGTTCGCCGCGTTGCGCGACGCGCGCGCCTGGTTTGGCGTACTGCACGGCGTCGTGCTCCCCGTCGCCCTGATCGGTGTCACGGCCGCATTCGTGTTTTGGCAAACGCGCGCGGCGCCTCGGGCGCCATGACGCCGCGCACCGCCATCGCTGCGCGCGTGGCGGTGTTTGCCGCATGCGTCGGGCTTGCGCTCTGGCAAGCCGAACCGTTCATCGTCCAGATGATCGAACTCGTGCGCTGGACCGTGCGCATCCTGCTGCCCGCCTATGCCTTGCACGGCCCAACGCTGGAGCTGCACGACACCGAATGGATGTTGTCCATGCGCGCACTCGCCCTGGCCGATGCCCGCCTGCCGCGCGGTACCGTGATCACCGTGATCACCCCGGCCGGCGCACTGCTCGCGCAAGCAATCGTCATCACCGGCTGTCTGACGCTCTGGCCGATGCGCAACGCGAAGCAGCGCTTGATCGCCTGCGTGCTCGTCGTCCCGTTCGGGGCGATGGCCCTGATGCTAGACACCCCCTTCGTCCTCGCCGGCGCGCTGGAAGACCTCGTCGCCACGACGCACACTGACCCTCAAGTACCCGGATGGCCGGTGCTATGGATGCATGCGATGAACGGCGGCGGACGCTATGCGCTCGCCCTGGCGGCGGCGCTCGGCGCCCTCATCGGCGCGCGATGGTCGCCCCCATCCGCGGCGCCTCAAACGCCGGAGTCGCGAACGATGTCCCGCTCGTAATGCGCCCAGGCCACGCGTGCGTTGGCATGGTCCGGACTGGCCGGGTCGACCGCACCCGCCAACAGATCGCACGCCTGGGTCAACAGCTCGGGCACCGGGTCGGGCCAATGCTCGGGCAACGCGCCCACCGCGTAACGCTCCATGCACAAACCATGGTAGGTCAGCCACACCCGCGCAACCCGATGCGTGGCCAGCGCCGAGCGATCCTGACGCGCGGACATGCGCTCACGCACGTGTGTACGCGCGTCGAAAGGTAAAGCGGCAATGGCGTCGGTCAGTGCATCCATGTCGGCCAGTGTGGCGAGGTGACCGGTGTCTGACCGCGAACAAACGCACATCCCGAAGAACATGAAATCTGCATGACTGTGCACTGCTGCAGACATAGTCCGCACGGACTACGCACGAGCGCGGCGCGGGGCCCGGCGCACCGTCCGACCGGCGTTGCAGATGTGGTAAAGCTGCAGCGCCTCGATGCGGACCGCCTGCAAACGCAACCCGACGCCGATCACTTCCGCCTGGTCGGTCTGATCGGCGCGCGGCAAACACAGCGCCGCCTCGTCGAGCGCCGCGAACAAACGTCCGAAGTCCACGATCCATGCTGCCATGCCGGTTCTCCTGCTGTCTGGAATGGTCCACGCCGTAGGCGCGACTCAATCGTCGTCGCGCGTGCTGCGATCACGCCGGGTGAGCGTGGCGGCCGCCTGCGCGGGCCGCGCTTGCGCGCGCAGGGCACGCACCGCAGCGTCCAATCGCATCACGCTGTGCAACAGCGTGAGCGCGGGCAGATTTTCGATGCGACGCAATTCCGTTTCGGGCCCAAATGCACTGCGTGCGCGCATCAGCGCGTCCAGCAGCCGGTCATAGTCGACCCGCCCGTCTCCGCTGGGCGCCTGCGCCATCGGCGCCGGCGGCGCGCCGGTTGACGGCTTGCGCGCGCGGGTCATGGGTTCACCGCGCCATCCCGGCGGGATCGTCGACGCGCAGATGGGCCTGGACGCGCGCGAGATAGTCGACGGTCTCGCGATACGGCGGAACGGCGCGGCCGTATCGATCGACCGTGCCCGCGCCGGCGTTGTAGGCCGCGAGTGCCAGGCGCCAGTCGCCGCGATAGCGATCGATCAGTCCGCGCAGATGTCGCGCACCGGCATCGATGTTGCGCTGAGGATCGAAGGCATCGTCGACGCCGAGCGCACGCGCGGTGGCGGGCATGAGTTGCATCAGCCCCATCGCACCGCGCGGCGAAACCGCGCGTGCGCGATACCCCGATTCGGTCGCGATCACCGCGTGCAGCAAGGCGGCCGACACGCCATGGCGCTGTGCGGCAGCGTCGACATAGGCACGCACGGCGGACGGGGCTGCCGCCGCGACGGCAGCCGCTGGCGGAGCCGGGACGCGATCATCATCGATGAACACCGACCATGCGGCACCGTCGGGCGCATCGCTGAAACACGGCTCGCCTTGCGCGCCCTGCGCTACATAGACCTGCGCGAACACCGGCTGCATCAGCACGGCGCACGCCAACGCGAGTGTGCTATTGCGCAGCGCTCGGCGCATGACGCTGCTCCGCGAGCTTGTCGCGATATGACTCGACCGTGTTCTCGAAACGCACCCGCCCGGCCTGCACGAAAGGCTCCCAGTGAAAGTCGCTCGAACTGCCGCACCGGCCGTCGGTGAGCCGATCGAGAATCTCGCGCCCGGTCGCGGCCAGTTGCTGATTGCGCCCCGAACACACCTCGACCTGGTGCTCGCGCTCGGCCAACGTGCCGCCCAGTCGGGTCGCGAGCGCGTTGGCCTCGGCCAACTGGGCTTCGAGCGCTGCGATCCGGCGCTCGCGCTCGGCATTGGCGGTCTGCTCGCCCGCCAACTGGGTCTGCAATCGCGCGTTCTCCACCCGCGCGGCTTCCAGATCGGTCTCGGTCTGATGCAGCTTGTTGCGCACCGCGCCGTCGAGCGCCACGACCTTCTTGCGCGCCGCGTCGAGGTCGCGCTGCAACGCAGCCTTTTCCCCCGCCACCTTCGCGTGTTCCTGCTGCAGCGTCGCGCGCTCGGATTCGAGTTGCCGCATCTGTTCGGCTTGACGGCGCAGCAGATCGCGCTCGCGCGATTGCTTGGTGTCTTGCTGTGCGTGCGCGCCGAAGGCGCAGCACGCCAGCGCACAGACCAGCAGCCCTTGCCAACGACGGATCACTTTCATGCCTGATCTCCCGGACTCAGAAGCGCGCGTTCAGATCGACCTGCACGACATCGGCACGAAACTCGTCGCGCGCCAGCGCGCCTGAACTGGCATCGCGGCGCAAGGTCGGCGTGTCGATCGAACGCGCGGCGAGATAGCGCAGCGTGAGCGTGGTGTTGTACTTCAGGCCCTTCGATGCGCCGATGAAATAGCCCTTGCTGTTGGTGCCACCGAGGCCGAAATCGGTATCGGTGAAGGCATCGAGCACCGCGTCGCTGCCGAGCTTGCGGTAACCGAAATAAAGCTGCCAATCGCTGGAGGCCTGCACGCTCGGACTGCCGATCGCCACGCGTACCTGATAGCCCCGATTGTCGCCGTCATCGAGTCGCACGCCGGTGCGCGCAGCGATCTCGTCACGATCGAACTCGCTGTTGCGCACCACGTCGCCGGTCAGCACGACGTGGTAGGGATCAAACGCGCTCCAGTCGAGCGACGTGGTGACGTTTTGCAGCGCGAACTTGGAAGCCAGACCCCAGATGCTGGTGGTGCTGGTATCGGTCGCGGAATTGGTGCGCACCAGCGTGTTGCCACGCTGGCGCAGCGCTGATGGATATTCGTAGCGTCCGTAGCCGACGGTGTCGGTCTCGGCGTAATCGTCTTCGATGTGCGCCTCGACATTGTTGAACCGATAGTACGCAAGCCCCAGACGCCAATCGAGCTCGCCGGTGAGCTTGGCCAGGAAACCGACTTGCGCGCCCGCGTAATGCCGCTCGGGCGTGGCGGGCGGCACCGCTTCGCGCAACGGGAAATAGCCCACCGTCGCGAACGGCTCGAAACGCCGCCATTCGGGGTAGCGCGCAGTCACTGCGACGCCCTCGAAATTCAAATCGTCGTTCCAGACCAGATTGGTGCTGAAGAACGGATTCGGAATGCGCCCGCCGCTCGCGGTGAGCCACGGACCCGGCTCATAGCGCAGATAGGCGCGGTCGATCACGACGCCATAGGTGGTCCCGTTCTGACCCAAGGTCTGGTTGGTGTTGGTCGCACCCGAACCGGAGGTTCCAGTGGCGATGCGTACCCCCGCACCCCAGTCTTCGTTGACGCGCGCAATGACGCCGATGCGCGCACGCACACGCAGGCGTTCGCGATCCTCGGTGGTGTTGCCGGTCGCCAGTCCGTTGGAGCCGAAGGTCGCCAGCGACGCCGCACGCGTGAGTCCGTTGTCGACCGCGGCACTGGCGAATTCCACCGGGCTGGCGTTGCCGTCGTCGAGTTTGTCGGCCTGGTAGCGCAAACGCAGATCGCCTTCGACTTGCACGCGATCGAGCCATGACGGCACCGCACCCGGATCGCCCCAGCGCTCCGCCTTGGCGGTGGCGATCACCTCTTGCTTGATCTGCTCGCGGATGTCGGCGCGCACCGCCTCGGGCACATACGGCACCCGGACCACGTCGGCGGCAACCGGTGCCGCCGGTGCGTTCGCAGCGCGCGCGCGCTCGGTGGCCTTGCGCACGATCTCGTCGGCCTGCGCGCGCGTCAGCACGCCTTGCTCGACCAGGGCGTCGATGGTGGCGCTCAAGGTCGCGCGCAATTGTTCGAGCGTCGCGCGCTCGTCGACCTGGGCATGGGCGGCATTGCTCATGCCGATCAGGCCGGCAGTCAAAGTGGCGATCAGTCGGTTCATGTCGTCTCGCTGGTTGCGATGTAAAGGCGGCGGTTCAACCCGCGCCGCGGTTGGACAGACGCACGCGCACAGGCATGCT
>CAYUYC010000229.1:0-5401 GCA_964448945.1 uncultured Burkholderiaceae bacterium | reverse complement strand
CCGCTGGCGCCCGATGCCGGCGAGGTGAAATGGGCCGACAACCTCGACATCGGCGTCATGCCCCAGGACGTGTTCCCGGATTTCGAGGGCGCGCTGACCCTGACCGACTGGATGAACCGTTATGCCAAGCCCGGCGATGACGATCAGGCGATCCGCGGCATTCTCGGTCGGCTGCTGTTCTCGGGCGACGATGTGCGCAAGCCGGTCAATGTGCTCTCGGGCGGCGAAAAACATCGCATGAGCTTCGGCCGCCTGATGCTCGGCCGGCACAACGTCATGCTGCTCGACGAGCCGACCAACCACCTCGACATGGAATCGATCGAATCGTTGCAGGTTGCGCTCGAAAAGTACGTCGGCACCCTGGTGTTCGTCTCGCATGACCGCCAGTTCGTGAGCGGCATCGCGACGCGCATCCTCGAACTCAAGGGCGACGGCACGATCGAGGATTACCGCGGCGGGTACGACGAATACTTGCACGCGCGCGGCATCGAGTAGCCCTTGCGTGAAGGATGATTCCGCGTGTTCACTGTGTTGATTGGATCGCCAAACTGCTGACTGACGGGAGCCCTGACATGCCCAGTCTTCTTCAACGTGTCGCCAGTCCCGTGTTGTTTGCCACCCTGGCCCTCGTATCGTTGCCCACGCTGGCCGGCCAAGACCATCGTCCCAAGTTCGAGTTGCAGCCGGTGGGCAGCGTCATCGTGATGGAAGGCAAAGGAGCGCCGGCTCCCGCGCCCGTCACCGGCGACGAGTCGCAGAACGAGCGCACTGAATACACGCGACGCAAAGAGGCGCTGCGCCAGGTGTGCGCCGAGGACTACCAGATCTACGGGCGCAAAGGGCGGGAGTTCCTGCTGCTCGAATATCGCGATGTGCCGCGGTCGACGCAATTCGTCAACGGCACGACCAACACTGACGAATACACCTGGGCGCACATCCGCTCCAAGAGCACGCCGGCATGCGAGGGCTGGGTGGAGGTGAGCACGACGCCCGGAAGTCTGTTCCGCGCCGGTGCGGCCCCGTCGAACCAAGCCAACACCTGCTTACCCGAGTTGTCGGAGAAGGATTGTCCGGCCGGCTATCAGGGCGAAACCGTTTGTTCGGGGTCCAAAAAGCAACTGGTCTGCACCGCAAGCTCAGCGCAGCGGGTGTCCGATGATTGGCGCTGCCCGCTCAATGGCGCAAAGCCGCGCACGACTTCGCGCGGCCAGGTGTTTTGCCGCTACTGAGCCGCGGTCCGGCGCGGCTTTGCGTTCAGCTCAAGGCGCGTTGACGTTCGGCCTCGACGGCGGCATCGATCTGCTCGGCTTGAATGCCCGCGGTTTCGAGTGCCAGCGAGCCGAGGCGCATGGCCGATTCCATGGTCTCGGGGATGGCTTCGTTGGCGCCTTCCGCGCACAAACGCTTGGCGTGCTCGCGATCATGCGCACGCGCCAGGATGCTCATGTCCGGATACTCCCGACGCAAGGCGCGTACCGCGCGCAACGCATGCGCGGGGTGGTTCATCGTCACGATCACCACCGAAGCGCGTTCGAGATGAAAGCGTCGCAGTAGTTCGGGTCGGCTCGCGTCGCCGAAATGGACTTGATAACCGCGCTCGCGTTCGCGCGCGACGATGTCGGGGTCGTGGTCCAGGGCGACGAAGGCGATCCCCGCATGGTCCATCAAATGCCCGAGCATGC
The DNA here is from genome assembly GCA_964448945.1 of uncultured Burkholderiaceae bacterium. Lineage (GTDB taxonomy): Bacteria > Pseudomonadota > Gammaproteobacteria > Burkholderiales > Burkholderiaceae_E > CAXBRX01. The sequence continues at coordinate 3,719 of CAYUYC010000229.1, read as the reverse complement.
GTCCCACGCGGCCGAAGCCGGCGATGACGACATGCCCATCGAGGTCGAAGGTCTCCTCGCTTTGCGCCTCGTCGACGATGGCCTTGCGATCGCGTGCGCCGAGACGCACGCCCACCGCGCGCGCGATGCGATCGACCAGAGGCGTCGCAAACAGACTCAGGCCGATGATGAGCAGCATGAACTGACCGACTTCGCGCGGAATCAGACCCGACAGCGTGCCGGCCGCCACGACCACGAAACCGAATTCGCCCGCCTGGCCGAGTAGCGCGGCGGCGATGATGGAGCGCCGGGTATCGAGCCCGCTCCAACGCAGGATTGGGACGAGGATCAGGGTCTTGACCAGGAACAAGCCCGCCACCGACGCGGGCAGGAAGATCGGCTCGCGCTCGAGCGCCCGGAAATCGAAACCCATCCCGATGGTGAAGAAGAAAAGTCCCAGCAGAAGACCGCGGAACGACTCGATCGATGCTTCGATCTCGTGTCGGAATTCGGTCTCGGCCAGCAACAGCCCGGCCAGGAAGGCGCCCAGCGCCATCGACAGTCCGGCCGCCCAGGTCAGGCTCGCGATGCTCAAGGTGGTGAGCATCGTCAGCGCAAAGAATGCGTCGGGTTGCCCCGGTTGCACGACCGCATGGAAGGCGGGGCGCACGATCTTGCGTCCGACCACATAGATGAGGACCACGGCGGCGATGCCCTTGAGCATGGCCAGCACTGCGCCGACCAGCACATCGTTGCCGCCCTTGGAAAACACATCGGCCAGGATCAGCAACGGCACGACCGCCAGGTCCTGCAGCAACAGCACGCCGAAGACGGCGCGGCCGTGGCGGGTGGCGCTTTCCTGGCGTTCTGCCAGCAATTGCATCACCAGGGCGGTCGACGAGAACGCGAGCGCGAAGCCGATGATGAGCGAGGTCGGCGCGGAATTGCCGAAGGCCATCGCCACGCCCGCGATCACGAGTCCGGTGACCAGCATTTGCGCGATGCCCGCACCCAGCACCCAGCGGCGCATGGCGGCCAGACGCTCGAACGACAGTTCGAGCCCGATCGAGAACATCAGGAATAGCACGCCGAGCTCGGCCAGCGCGACGACGCCCTCGAGGCGCGGAAACGTCAGATAGGCGAACACGGATTGGGCTGGCACCAGCGAGCCTAGGCCGAACGGGCCGAGCAGGGCACCCAAGGCCAGGAATCCGAACACCGGGCTGATGCGATAGCGCTTGAGCACCGGAATGAGCACGCCGGCCAGCGCGAGGAACAACATGCTCTCGCGCAGGTAAGGCAGGCTGGAATCGTGGTCAGGCATGTGGAAGTCTGGGCGCTCGCTCGGGGACGACGTGACCTGCACAGGCTAGCGCGTCGGCGTGACGCGGCGGTTGCTCAAACGCAAGCGGGCCGGTGCCCGCTGCGATCTGCGCTCAGGCGGCGGGCTGCGCCGGGGCAAAGCTCGCCAAGGGCGTCGTGCCCTTCCAGCCCTTCTTGCGGTGCTCGACCACGACATTGGTGTAGATGCCGCCGCGCACATACCACTGCGACACCAGGCGCATGTAGCGCGGCGAGGTCGCCTTGACCAGATCGTCGAGGATGGTGTTGGTGACCTTCTCGTGGAACGCGCCTTCGTCGCGATAGCTCCACATGTAGAGCTTCAGGCTCTTGAGCTCGACGCATTTCTTGTCCGGAATGTAGTCGAGCGTGAACTTCGCGAAATCGGGCTGGCCCGTCATCGGGCACAGACAGGTGAACTCGGGGATTTGCATGTGAATCTGGTAGTCGCGCTCCGGATTCGGGTTCGCAAACGTATCCAGCTTCTTGGAAGGCTTGGTGGTCATGACGCGAAATGCCAAGTCGATGGCGCCGGAACCGGTCGGCGCGCGGGGCTGAGAAGCCCGGTCGCTGCCGCGTCGTTCCCTGCGTACATCGCAGCAATTGGTGACGGTTCGAAAGGGGCGCGATGGTATCATGCGGCCCACTTTTCGAGCGGGCTCCTCCCGGCGTAGCGCATGGGAATTCGGGCGTCGCAACACCATCCCATCAGCAGGGCACCGTGCGTCTCACGCAGATCAAACTTTCCGGTTTCAAGTCCTTCGTCGACCCCACGCATTTCCATGTGCCGGGCCAGCTCGTCGGCGTGGTCGGCCCCAATGGTTGCGGCAAGTCCAACATCATCGATGCCACGCGCTGGGTGTTGGGCGAGTCCAAGGCCAGCGAGTTGCGCGGCGAGTCGATGCAGGACGTCATCTTCAACGGCACCAATACCCGCAAGCCCGCCGGACGCGCATCGGTGGAACTGGTGTTCGACAATTCGCTGGGGCGCGCGGCGGGGCAATGGAGCCAGTACGCCGAGATCTCGGTCAAACGGGTGCTCACGCGCGACGGCAACAGCACCTACCTCATCAACAACCAGCCGGTGCGCCGGCGCGATGTGCAGGACATCTTCCTCGGCACCGGCCTGGGCCCACGCGCCTACGCCATCATCGGGCAGGGGATGATCAGCCGCATCATCGAGGCTAAGCCCGATGAACTGCGCGTCTTTCTCGAAGAAGCCGCGGGCGTATCGAAGTACAAGGAGCGCCGCCGCGAGACCGAGAACCGCCTGCACGACACCCGCGAGAACCTGACCCGCGTCGAGGACATTCTGCGCGAGCTCGGGGGCAATCTCGAAAAGCTCGAAGCCCAGGCGGTGGTGGCCGAGCGCTACAAGAACCTGCAGGCCGACGGCGATCAGAAGCTCAAGCTTTTGTGGCTGTTGCGCCAGCGCGAAGCCGAGGCCGAGCGCAACAAGGTCGCACGCGAAATCGAGCAGGCGCAGATCGCACTGGAAGCGCAGACCGCCGACCTGCGTTCGGTGGAGGCCAAGCTCGAAGAACTGCGCCAGGCCGGATATGCCGCCGCCGATGCGGTGTCGACGGCGCAGGGTGCGTACTTCAACGTCAACACCGAGGTCAGCCGGCTCGAAGCCGAAATTCGTGCGGTCGTCGACAAGCGCAACTTCTATCAGGAACAACTCGCGCGTCTGGCGGCTCAGGTCGAGCAATGGCGCATCCAAGGGCAGGACTACGACGCCCAGCTCGATTCGGCCACCGGTTCGCAGGAAGAAGTCGAAGCCCGCGCGGCCGAGTCCGAAGAACGCGCTGCGCTCGCGGCCGAGCGCATCCCGGAGCTCGAGAACGAAGTGCGCGAAGGCCGCGCCCAGGTGATGGCCGCACAGGCCGCGGTGGTCGAGGTGCAAAAAGGCTTGGAAGTCGAGTCCAATCGCCAGCGCAGCGTGAGCCAGAACCAGCAGAACCTGGCGGTCCGGCGCGAGCGTCTCGAACTCGAAAACCGCGGCTTGCAGGCGCCCGACGGCGAGAAGCTCGCGAGCCAGTCCGAGCAATTGGCGATGCTCGAAGAACGTCTGCACGAAGCGCAAGCCCAGCTCGACGACGCGCGCACCGAACAGCCGCAGCGCGAACAGGCGCGCAGCGAGGCGCAACAGACCGCGCAACGTGAAGCCGGCGCGTTGTCGCAGATCGAGGCGCGCCTGGCGGCGTTGCGCCAGTTGCAGAACGACGTGGCCCACAAGGGCAAGCTCGAACCCTGGCTCGAAAAGCACGGCCTCGCGCAGATGCCGCGCCTGTGGCAGCGCATCGACATCGAATCGGGCTGGGAAGCGGCGCTCGAATCCGCGCTGCGCGAACGCGTGACGGCGCTCGAGGTCGGCCAGATCGAACGCGCCAAGGCCT
>CAYUYC010000228.1:838-5412 GCA_964448945.1 uncultured Burkholderiaceae bacterium | reverse complement strand
CATGAACGCGATCATCAATTTGTCCAAGCTCGCCGCGCAGAATGCCGACCCCGGCAAGCTGCGCATCTATATCGAGCGCATCCACAGCTCGGCCAACAGCCTGCTCACCATCCTCAACGACATCATCGATTTCGCCAAGATCGAAGCCGGGCGGATGTCGATCGAGACCACCAATTTCGACATGGAGGCGGTCACCGAATCGGTCTTGCAGACCATCGGCTTGAACGCCTATCACAAGAACCTCGAACTGGTGCTCAAGATCGACCCGAAGATGCCGCGTTATCTGATCGGCGATCCGGTGCGGATCGGGCAGGTGTTGTTGAACCTGGCGACGAACGCGGTGAAGTTCACCGAGCGCGGCGAAGTGCGCATCGAAATTTCGGTACTCGATCAGACACCCACGGCCGTGCGCTTGCGCTTCGCCGTGATCGACACCGGCATCGGCATGACCGAGGAACAGTCCAAGCGGATCTTCGCGCCGTTCGTGCAGGCCGAGGCTTCGACGACACGACGCTTCGGCGGCTCGGGGCTGGGGCTGGCGATCTGCCGTCAGATCGTCGGACTCATGCGCGGCGAGATCGGTGTGCAAAGCGTTCCGGGGGCGGGATCGACTTTCTGGTTCACCCTGGACCTGACGCCCGGTGTTTCGAACGAAGCCGAGCGTCTGGTGGCGGCGCCTCAATTGGTCGGCATGCGCGTGCTGGTTGTCGACGATACGGCGGCTTGGCGCGAAGTGCTGGCCGGGTATCTGCAGGCGATGGGAATGGAAGTGGTCACGGTCGAATCCGGCGAACAGGCGATCGAGGCGGTGCGTCGCACGCCGCGCGAGCGACGGTTTTCGGTCGCGCTCGTGGATTGGCGCATGCACGGCATCGATGGCATCGAAACGATACGGCGGCTCAACCAATTGCTCGCGCCCGAGGAGCAACCGCGCATCATCATGGTGTCGGCCTACGACATCGACGAAATCAAGCGCGCTGCGCAAGACATCCACATCGCTGGATTCTTGCGCAAGCCGGTCTCGCCCTCGCATTTGTTCGATGCCCTGGCCAGTTGCCTCGCGGATCGGACGACGCAGCCGATGCCGATGACGAATGCGCAGTCTGCGAGCGTGTCGCCCGCGCCGCCGCCGGCATCGCTTGCACCCGACCCCGCCATCGTCCCCGATGCCTCATCGAGGCTCACGGCGCCATCGGAGTTGCAGGGGGTACGCGCCCTGGTGGTCGAAGACAACGTGATCAATCAATTCGTCGCCACCGAAGTGTTGAGCGGACTGGGCATGACCGTGGAGATCGCCAACGGCGGACGCGAGGCGATCGAACGCGTGCGCACCGGCGCTTACGACGTGGTGCTGATGGACGTGCAGATGCCCGAGATGGATGGCCTCGCGGCCACACGCGCATTGCGCGCGATCCCCGAAGGACGCGGGTTGCCGATCGTGGCCATGACCGCCAGCGCGCTCGAAGAAGACAGCGCCCGCTGTCTGGCCGCGGGCATGGACGCTTTCTTGAGCAAGCCGATCGAAGAGGAGCGCCTGGTGCAGGTGCTCGTCGAGATGCTGCAAAGACGTCGCCCCCCTCATCGAGCCGGCGCACCCAACGCCTGACCCGCGCACCCCGGCGGCAGCCCCGGCAGATCGCCGCTGCGCAGGAGCGCGAGGTTCACGCGTGCGCGCATGTCGGACGGATCGAGCTGCAAGGCGCGCTCGAATTCCATGCGCGCCGCATCGAGCCGGCACTCCTGCGCATAGGCATAGCCGAGGTTGCCGTGGCCGCGCGCCTTGCGCGGCGACTTCTCGACCACGTCCTGCCAGAAGCTTACTTCGTTCGCGTACACCTGATTGCGCTGCTGGGTGAGCCAGGCCAATCCAAGCAATAGCGCAAGGGCGACGGCGCCGCGCGCCCGCGGTATCGGCCAGTGCGCGAGTGCGAGGCCGCAGATCCACGCGGGAGCGATCAGTGCCACATAGAGTTGACGATCGTTCGCGACATCGAGGCGCGGCAGCAAGGAATTGGTGGGCGCCAGCCAGACCAGGAACCACAGCACGGCAAACGCGGCCGGGCGGCGCCGGTGCCGCAGCCCGGCGAGCGTCAGCCCGAGCAGGGCCGCGCAGATCGCCAAGGTGGCGAAGTCCGGATCGACGATCACCGGCAGATCGGGATCGGCGTTGAGCCGATCGGGCCGCAGCAACTGGCCCGCGAGATAGGCGATCGCATGCGCTTGCGTGAACACAGCCGTCATCGGGTCGCGTGTTTGCAGGCTGATCGCCAGCAATTGCTGATAGCGCGGGGTGGCCAGCGCGAGCGCGCCCATGCCCAGCACGATGGCCCAATGCACGCGGGTCGCGCGCCATACCGCGCGCCAGCCCGGCCGCTCGGGCGCGAGCCCGGCACACAAGGCCAGGACGAGCGGCAGCACCGCCGCGTATTCCTTGCACCACAAGGCGAGCATCAGCGCGAGTGGCGAGACGATGCGCGGCCAGCGTGCGCGCGCATCGGTCTGGGTCATCAACCAGGTCACCAGCGCAAGCAATGCGAAGAACGCGCACAGCGATGTCGATCGGCCCGAGATGTAGGTCACCGCTTCGGTCTGCACCGGATGCAGCGCAAAGATGCCTGCTCCCACCGCGGCCGCAAACCGGCCCTGCGCTGCCGACTCGATCGCTGCGCCGATCTGCCACCGGCCCAGACGTTCCAGCGCGAGATAGACCAGCGCGACATTGGCGACATGCAGCAGGTCGTTGACGAGCCGGAATCCCATCGGCCCGGTGTCGATCGCATGGTTCAGCGTGTAGCTCAGCTTGAGCAAAGGGCGGATCGACGGCAGCGCCTCGAACCAAGCGCTGAACGTATGCACGGGGGTGAAGTTCACGATCACGTTCCAGTCGTCGAACTGGAAGGCGGCGTCGATCGCACCGGCATACGCCAGGACCAATGCCGCCAGCATCGCCGCCGCGCCGATGCGCTCAGCGCGGCGATTCACGAAAGGTCTCTTCGGCCAGGATGGCGGCGGACCACCAGCGATCGGCGGCATCGAGCAGCACCACCAGCACCTCGGTGCCGTGGCGGCGCACATGCGCGATCACGCACTTGCCCGCGCGCCGGGTATGGCCGGTCTTGACGCCATCGGCGCCGTCGAGCCGGCCGAGCAAGGCGTTGCTGGTGCGATAGGCCAGGCGTCGGCCGGTGTCGGTGCGGACCGCGCCGCCGGTCAAGGCCACGATGCGCGCGAACTCGGGCAGGCGCAGCGCGGCTTGCGCCATGCGCAGCAGATCGTTGGGCGTGGCGTATTGCTGCGGATCGTCCAGGCCGCAAGGATGGGCAAAGCGCGAACGCGTCATGCCGAGCGCGGCAGCGCGCGCATTCATGCGGGCGACGAATTCGGCGGCACCGCGCGCGCGTTCGGCCAGGGCCATGCAGGCATCGTTGGCCGAGGCGACCAGCATCGCTTCGAGCAGATCGCGCGCGCGGGCGCGCTCGCCTGCGCGCAGGCCCAGGCGCGTGCCGTCGACGCCGGCCGCGTTCGGTCCGATCGCGACCCAGGCGTCGGGCTGCCAATCGGTATCGAGCAGGACCAGCGCCGCGAGCACCTTGGTCAGCGAGGCGGGCGGGCGAGGCACATCGGCCTCGCGGGCCCAGCGCACTTCGCCGTCGATCGCGACCACATAGGCCGCCCCTGCACGCGGGAACAGATCGACGGGTTCGGCATGCAGGGCGCGCACCGCCAGCATGGCGAACAGCGCAACCGCGGCGAGTGCCGATCGCCGCGGCAACGACGAAACCATGCGCACCTGCACTCGACCGCTTAACGGAACAGACCCTTGAGCAATTCCTTGCCCTTGCTCACGGCTTCATCGGTGGCGCTCTTGGCGGGCGCGGGCTTTTCGGTGGCCGGCTTGGTCGCCGTCGGTTGGGGCGCGCCGTCTTCGGCGTCGGCCTGCATCGCGTTGCGGCGACCGTAGGCGGTGCAGAACCGGCTGTACTTTTGCGCCACCGGCGAGGTGTAGCCGCGGCCCGCGCATTCGCGCGCGGCGATCTTGGTACCGAAGGCGGGCTGGCCATAGCCGATGCAGGCGTCGGCGAGGAAGTCCACCTGTTCCTGCGCTTCCGCGGTCTTGCACATGCGCATGCGCTGGGCCTCGACATCGACCGCGCATACCTTGCCGGCATCGGCGAGTTCGGAATATCCGGGCGCCGACGGGCGGCCTGCGACGGCGGCAAAGCCCGCGGTGGTCTGGAGCTTGCCGCAGAATTCCTTCTTCTGCTGGTCGCTGCATTTGAAGGCGCTGGTGGAGGTGAACACCTGTGGGCGCATTTCCTTGAGGCCTTCGGCGCATTGCTTGGCGCGCGCTTCTTCGCTTTGGCGCTTGGCGTCCGCAACCTGCTGCTCGGCCGCGGCCATCTGACGCTTCATCTCACCGGCGTCGCACTCGCCGAGCTTGCGGCCGGCGAGTTTCATCTGCATGGTCTGGCCTTCGGTCGTCATGGTCATCTTGCCGGCGTAGGCATCGCGCCCTTTGTAGGTCATCTCGCCGGTGCCGGTGCTCGGCGGATTCGTGCAACGCATCTTCCAAC
>CAYUYC010000228.1:0-828 GCA_964448945.1 uncultured Burkholderiaceae bacterium | reverse complement strand
CTTCCAACTCACCGTGCTGCCGGCGTGCTTGATGTCATAGGTCTCGCACTTGTCCTTGTCGTTGCCGGCAGGAATCGGGTCGGCATTGCGCGGCGAACATACCTTCTGCGTCATGCCCGGCATGGTCATGCCTTGCATCGACATTTCGGTGGTGATCTCCCATTGGTCGCCGACGTCCTTTTGCTGGGCGACGGCGGGTATGGAGCAACAAGCCGCAAGGACGGCGATCAGCGCGGCGATGCGATGGCGGGACAAGGACATGCTTCCTCCTGAAGTCGGCGGGTTGGGCGGCAAGACCTGGGGTGGGCTCAGTGTAGCGAAGGGGCGGGTGCCGTGGATGCCGCTTTCGCAGGACGCGCGCGCAGGGATGGACGGTGGGCGCTCGAAGCCGATCGATCCGGCACAGAGCGTCTCACCCCTCGCGTTATTTCCGCGTTAAACAGGGGGCGAATGTCTTCAGCGCAGATCGTCGGTGGCTGTCGCAGGGGGCGTATCGACGGCGGCGGCTGCCGGATCGGACGCAGCCGCAGGCGCGCCGGTTGGCGCGGGCGCACGGGCTTGTTGCGCCATCCAGGCGAGTGCAGCGGCCTGGACCGCGGGCGACGACAACTGCTGCAACATCCAGGCGCCGACCGATCCCGACAAGGGACGGACCTGACCCGCGACCACGCGCCATAACGCATGCCTGGACAGTACCAAGGCGGCGCCGAGCGCAGCGGCCACGGCCAGGCCGGCCAGCGGATGACGGCGCACGATCGGCACGATGGCGTCGCGCAATTCGGTGCCGCCGACGCGCAGGGCCGCCGCCAAGGGCAGGCGCCGCCACCA
>CAYUYC010000227.1:0-5473 GCA_964448945.1 uncultured Burkholderiaceae bacterium | reverse complement strand
GCACGCACGATTTGCACTCCCTGGGCACGCAACGCGCCGCGCAACAACGCGACGACGATGCGGCGCGAATCGGACAATTGCTCTCGACCTTCTCAGCCAAGATCGCCGCCGATGGCGACCCGCTGGAATTGGACGCGATGGTGTCCAAGGTGCGCAGCGCCATCGAAGCCGCGCACGGCTACCAAGGCACCGATCCGATCGAAGCGCTGGCCGCCTACGACCGGGCGACGTCGAGCATGCTGGCGCTCATCACGCTCGCCGCCGACAACTCCAACCTCACCCTGGACCCGGATGTCGACACCTATTACCTGATGAACATGCTCACGGTGTTGCTGCCCAACACGCTCGAGCATGGCGCCAAGGAAATCGCGCTGGGCGGTTATCTCGCCGCGCATGGCGACTACGCCGCCAAGCGGCTCATGGCCTTGCACGACGCCGGCGCCCGCGCCGAAGAATATGGCGGACAAATCGCCGGCAACCTGAAAAAGGTGCTCGACAGCAATGACACGGCCGGCACACGTGTCGATGCGCGTGCGCTGGCCTTGTTCGACCAATTCAGCGAACGCTTCGACGTCTGGTTTCCGTATGGCCAGGCGCCCATCGCGCGCTTCGACACGTTCAACACCGCGGGTGAAGAAGCAATCGCGGCCGGCCGCGCGATGTTCGAATCGATCGAACCGGTATTGGATGAATTGCTCGCCGCGCGCATTGCCCGCCTCGATGGCAAACGCATCACGATGCTGGCAGTGTCGTGCGTGTCGATCCTGATCGCCGCGTATTTGTTGACGGCGTTCTATGTGGCGTCGGTAGGTGGCTTTCAGGCCATCACCACGCGTGTGGATCGACTCGGCACCGGCGATCTGACGCCGTCCTGGCCCGCCAAGGGAACCGACGAACTCGCGATCGCGATCAACACCCTGCGCGACAGCGTCGGCAACCTCGCCACCATCGTGCACGGAGTCCGCTCCAACGCCGAAGACATCGCCGTAGCGACCAGCCAGATCTCCGAGGGCAACAACGATCTCGCGACGCGCGGCGCGCGGATCGCCGCGACCGTGCAACAGACCACCGCCAGCATGGAAGCGCTGCACGACACCGTCAGCCGCAACCTGGAGGGCACACGGCGCGCCAGCGACTTCGCCGGCAGCGCCTATGCCATCGCCGCCCGCAGCGGCGAAATCATGACCCAGGCGGTCCAGACCATGGACAGCATCACCGCATCGTCCAAGAAGATCGGCGACATCATCAGCGTCATCGACGGCATCGCGTTCCAGACCAACATCCTCGCGCTCAATGCCGCAGTGGAGGCGGCGCGCGCCGGCGAACAAGGGCGCGGCTTTGCGGTCGTCGCCACGGAAGTACGCAATCTCGCGCAACGCAGTGCCAGCGCGGCCAAGGAGATCAGCGATCTGGTTCGACACTCGATCAGCACCGTGGATGCCGGCGCGACCCATGTGCATGACGCCGGACGCACGATGGAAGAAGTCGTGTCGGCGATCCAGCGCGTCACGCAGGAAATGGCGCAGATCGCCGACGCGTCCAACGCACAGAACGAAGAGATTCAGCAGGTGCGCCGTGCCGTACAGGACATCGATGGCGCCACACAGCAGAACTCGGCCCTGGTCGAAGAGATCTCGGCAGCCGCCGCATCGCTGCAGGATCGCGCCCACACACTCGCGGAGTCGGTCCGCGCATTCAAAGTCGAAGGCAAATCCGTCTAGGACAGGCGTGATGGTGCGTGCTGCACCGTCGCGAAGCGGAGCCATCGCCGGGCTGGTGCCGACCGGTACGGCGTCGCGCCAATTCAAACCTCACCGGGCCCAAGACGCCCTACGGCGACGATGACTATTCAAAAAATAGTCATCGTAAAATCAACACGTTATGCGTATGATCTGACCGAACCTCAGGGTTATTGACGCGGTGCACAAGAAAACACTTGCACTTTTGCGAAAGCGCCCTAAAATAGGTTCTGCTGCAGCGCACAAGACAAAAGCAAGATCGTCGAGCCCGTAGCTGAATATCGCGGGCCGTGTGGCAAGCAGGCGTTGCCGGTCGTTGCATCACCGCGTGTTTCCCCTTTCGAGTACCCCTGAGATACGAAGGAGTTTCTACATGTTCACCCCTGAGCAATTCGCCGCCGCCTACAAGTCCAACCTCGACTCGTTGTTCGCCCTGTCGGCCAAGACCTTCGAAGGCGTCGAGCGCCTCGTCGACCTGAACCTGAACGTTGCCAAGGCTTCGCTGGCCGAAACCTCGGACAAGGCCAAGGAACTGTTCGCTCTGCGCGATCCGCAAGAAGTCGTGCAATTCCAAGTCGCGCTGGCCCAACCGACGGCCGAAAAGCTGTTGGCCTACTCGCGCCACGTGAACGAAATCACCAGCGCCACCCGCGCTGAACTGGTCAAGTTCGCCGAATCGCAAGTCGCCGAATCGAACAAGAAGTTCTCGTCGCTGATCGACTCCGCTTCCAAGAACGCCCCCACGGGTTCGGAATCGGGCATCGCGATCCTGAAGTCGGCGATCGCCGCCGCCAACAGCGCGTATGAATCGCTGAACAAGGCCGCCAAGCAATTCGTCGACGTCACCGAAGCCAATGTTGCCGCCGCGACGACCGCGACGGTGAAGGCCGCCGGCCAAGCCGCGAACCAAGCTGCGACCGCCACCAAGACCAAGAAGGCCGCCTAAGCTGGCTGACTGAAGTCGATCGGCCGGATGCGGGAAACCGCATCCGGCCGATTTCATTTGGGCGAGATCATTCAGTCATCCGCCCCTGGCATGCTTACTGCATAGCCTGAAGTGGTTGTCTCCTTGGCACCAAGGATCCCTCCTTGCAAGGTGCCTTTTCCTGGCCTGACCCTCATCGGTCGGGCCATTTTTTTACCGTCGCAGTTGGTCGCCCAGTCTGGCCGGTGAATGACGCATGCCTTCGAGCAACGCGTCGAAGGCACGATCGATATGCGCTGGATCACCTTTGACGCCGACCTCGATATGCCGCGGCATGGTGTCGTCGCCCACCGAGGGCAGGCTGAAGACCTTGATCTCGCGGAACTGTCGTTCGATCGCTTCCATCAGCGGCGTGAGTTGCGCCTCGTAGACGTCGTACACGATCACCGAACGTTCACGCAGCACCGCGCGATGAAAAAGGTTCTTGTACTTGGTGTCGAGCACCCATTCGATCATCGGCCACGCCATGACCGGAAAACCCGGCACGAAGTAATGCTGACCGACCGAGAAACCCGGAATCTTGTTGAACGGATTCGGCACCAGGTCGGCGCCCTGAGGAAACTCTGCCATCGACAAGCGCTGCTGATTCTCGGGCGCGCTCATATCGACCGGCGTCGGCCGGCCCTGCTCGCGCGCAATGTCGTTGATGCGTTCCTCGATGAGGCGCATCGCCTCCTTATGGCGCACCAACGGCACCTCAGCGGCGATCGCTGCGGCCTGCCGGGTGTGATCGTCGGGCGTGCCGCCGATGCCTCCGGTGCAGAACACGATGTCGTTGCCGTTCATGGATTGCTCCAGGAACGCGGCGATGGTCGCGCGGTCATCGGGCAAGTAATGCGCCCAGGCCAGACTCAACCCCCGTGCGCCGAGCAGGCCGATCACCTTGCTCAGATGTTTGTCTTCGCGCTTGCCCGAGAGGATTTCGTCGCCGATGACGATCAGTCCGAAGCTCATGATCCGTTGACCTGTTGAGAGATGGATTCTTCACGAACGCGCGCGAGCGCTTCGAGTCCGAAATGTGCAAACACCAACGATGAGTAAGTGAAGATCAGAACGTACAGCCACAAGGTGGCCACCGCAAACACTGGCGCAAACACGATCGTGATGGCCGCGCCGCCTACCCAGATCAAGGTCGGAACGACACCCAGCGCCGCGACGATGATGCCCATCACCAGAAGCGACCCGCGATGCCGGCGCTGGATCAGTTGCCGCTCTTGCGGCTGCGCATGCTCGGCCAGCGCGTCGAACAGCATCACGCGGTAGTTGAGCCAACCCCACAACATCAAGGGAATCACGAGTCCGAGCGGCGGAATCAGCCACAACGGCAAGGTGAGCACCCAGAGCAGCATGAAGATCGCCGAGGTGCTCAAAGCGTTGCCGATGCTCGCGACGAAACCCACGCCCGGCCGTGCTTCGACGTGCGGATAGGCACGCGCCACATGACGCACCGCCAGTGGCGCGCCGATCACGCCGATGATCACCACCACGCTGAGCACCACCGCCGGCACCAGGATGAGGGCAAACAACACCGGCGCGGCAAAGACTTCCCATTGCCACGACATGCGGTCCAATCCGATGCGCGTCGCCGCTTGTTGTATCCACGACGCCAGACTCGAGTTCATCAGGAAATGCTGGATCGCGTTGACGGCGGCCTCGCCGCCGGACCACAACACGCCGCCCCACAGCACGGTGGCGATCAACAAAGGCAGCAAGGTCAGCAGCAGCATCGACGGATGAAGCTGCGAGCGTGCCGCACGCAACAAGGCTCGTGGAATCGAAGTCATCGTTCTATGGTGTGTTCTGTAGGTTTCAAGTGCCGGCGCGGACCACATGATGCCTGCTCCGCACCGTCGCGCCGCCGCGTCACCGCAACGACTCCCAAACCTTCTGCAGCCGCTTGGCGCTGACCGGCATGGGCGTGCGCAACTCCTGCGCGAACAAGGACACGCGCAGTTCTTCGAGCAACCAGCGGAACTCGGTCAAACGCACATCGGCCTGCCCTTTGAGCCCCGACGCCGCGCGCTGGTAGTGCGTCAACAGCGGCGTCAGCTCGGCCATGCGCGCGGCGTCGCGCGCCGGATCGCTCCGTAGTTTGTCGATGCGCGCCCCGATTGCCTTGAGGTAGCGCGGCATATGCGCCAATTGCGCGTACGGATGGCGGACCAGAAAGTCCTTGGGCATCAGAGCAGCAAGCTGGGCGCTGATGTCGGCATGCGCTGCCGCGTTGGCCTTGGCTTGCGGCAGTTTCTTGATCACCTGCGCGTACTCGGCGAGGATCCCGGCCGCCAGCCGCGCGATCTCTTGCGCGAGCAAGCCCAGCCGTCCCTTGCCTTCGTCGCGCCGCGCGTGAAACGCGTCGGCGTCGCCGGGCAAGGGCTCGGCCAAGCAAGCACGATCGAGCGCGACGTCGATCAACTGGGTCCGCAATTCCTCCTGTGAACCCAGCGCCATGTACTGCACCGCCATCTGCGTCAGGTTCGGGATGTTCTTCTCGATGTACTTGAGCTGCTCCTTGAGCGCGATCGCAAACAAGCGGCGCAGGCCCTTGCGATGCTGGCGTGCCGCCACCGCAGGCTCATCGAAGACTTCGAGTCGCGCATGGGTTTGCGCATCGACCAGCGCCGGATAGCCGAGCAGCACCTGCTTGCCGCGACGGATCTCGAGCAACTCGGGCAGTTCGCCGAAGGTCCAGTCGGTGATGGGTTGATCGGCATCGATCTGGATGCTGGGCCTGCCGACGGCGCCAGGC
>CAYUYC010000226.1:0-5497 GCA_964448945.1 uncultured Burkholderiaceae bacterium | reverse complement strand
CGCCGGCGCATGCATGGCCTCGTCGTATTCATCGTGCGCATCGCGCCGGCGCACCGTCGCACGGCGGAAATGATCGACGACCACGCTGGCCGCGGTCTCGAACAGATAGCCGTCGATCTTGTCGATCTGGGCCACGCCGGCGCGTTGCGACAAACGGATGAACACATCCTGCACCGCGTCTTCGGCGTCCGCGCCGTGGAAGCCGCGCTTTTCGAAATAGCGGCACAAGGCGGTGCGAAAGCGCCGCGACAAGGTGTCGAGCGCTTCCTGGTCCGTCCTGGGCGCGAGGGGTACCTCCAAGGCCTGATTCATGTCCGCGAGCTTCGCCGGCTGAGGGTTGCGCGAGCGCGCTTCCCGAAAGGGGCGAACTAATGCGCCGCGATTGTGGCGACCCGATGACAACGGTCCCGCCGCAGGTGGGTGACAGCGAGGTCGCACGTACAATCGCGCCTGTTTTTTTTGCCCGGGACAGCGGATGGCCGATACGCGTTTGCGCACCTACGCCTGGTGGAGCGCCTGGGTCGGCGTCGCCTTCTTCACCGTCTACCCGACGCTCAATTGGCTCAGCCATCTGCGCGCCGAGCGCTGGCGCTTGTATTTCGATGCCGAACTCGCGCTGCCCTTCGTGCCGCAATTCATCTGGGCCTATCTGTCGATGTATGTGCTGTTCGCGCTGCCCTTGTTCTTGCTGCCGGCGCGCCACATGCCGGCACTGGGCAAGCAATTGCTGACCGGTACTGTGGCGTGCGGCATCGTCTTCGCGCTGTTTCCGGCCGAGCTCGGCTTTGCGCGCAGCCTGCCCGAGCAAGCACCCTACACCGGCCTGTACGCAACCATCTTCAGCCTCGATCGGCCGCACAATCTGGTGCCGTCGTTGCATGTCTTGTTTTCGGCTGCGATCGTGCTCGCCTGCGCGCCGTTCGCGGCACCGGCGATGCGCGCGGTATTGTTCGGCTGGCTGGGCCTCATCTGCGCATCGACGGTGCTCGTGCATCAGCACCATCTGCTCGATGTCGCGGCCGCGCTGGTGTTGGTGCTGATGCTGCGCCGTTATTTCACGATGACTGATGTGATGAATCTTGGAGAACAAACCGATGCGTAGAACTCTGGTGTTGCTCGGCCTGTGCCTGGGACTGTTCGGAATCGGCGGCGCCGCCTTGGCGCAGGACGCGGGCGATCAGGCCATCCATGAAGAATTGCGCGGCGTGCTGACCACGCTGCAGAACGCGATCAACGAAGGCAAATACGAGGCGATGCTGCCCGTCATCAGCCGCGACATCCGCGCGACGCCGGTCAACCAGGAAATCCTCGCGAGCCATGAAGACGTGGTCGCGTATTTCAAGCGCTGGTTCGGCGAAGGCGGTTACTTGAAGAAGCTCGACATCAAGCTCGATGCCGATGCGTTGACCGAATTGTCGGCCGACAAGACCTGGGGCGTGGTGCGCGGCTCGGGCGTCGAGCGCTACATCCTGGCCGATGGCCGCAAGTACGACCTCAAGACCCGCTGGACCGCGACCGTCGCGAAGGAAGCTGACGGCAAATGGCGGCTGCGCACCATCCACATCGGCACCAACTTTCTCGACAACCCCATCCTGGCCGAGGCCGAAGGCGCGGTCGTCAAGGTCGGTATCGCGGGCGGCGTGGGCAGCCTGGTGCTGGGCTTGTTGATCGTGCTACTGATCACGCGCGTGCGGCGGCGCAAACAGCAATGAGCGATTGGCCGGCGCGCCCATGGGCGGCGCCGGCTGCACCCCGTTGCGCCACAAGCTCCAGTACACGCGCCAGAAGCTCGGCTGGCCTTCATGCGAGGCATAGGCGGGCAGCAAGGGCCAGGGCACTTGCGGGTTGCGATGATGCGCGAGGTGGTAATGGAAGTTGAGCGCGATCCAGCGCGCGGGCGCCGATACGCGTAGATCCCAGGCGCCGTTGGCCGCATCGCGCGCGCTCCAGGCATGGTCGCAGTATTGCAATGCCGACCAATGCAGCGCGAAGAACCAATGCGCGAGCATCCAGCCTTGCCAGTTCAGGTCGAGCGCCCACCACAACAAGGCTTGATAAGCGAAGGCCAGTGCCAGTTCGGGCCACACGCGCGACGGCGGCAGCGCGGCCAGATCGCGCGCGAACGGACCGAAGCCCGCCCGTTGCGAAAAGTCTTCGATCATCCAGCGCGAGCGGTAGACGGGCGTGGCGACCAGATAAAGCACATTCGACAACAACACCGCGAACCAATACAGGCCGAGCAGATTGCCGCCGTAAAGCCAGACCTGGCGCAGGGTGCGCGATTCATGCGGCAGGTAGTAGTCGTACAACTCGACATCGCTGCGATTGCGCTCGTGATGGCCGATGTGCGCGGCACGCTGCATGGTGTAGGAGGTCGGGAACATCCAACTGGCGATCACGCCCATGGCGGTGTTGCGCGTCGGGTTGGCCGAGCCTACGCCATGGATGGCCTCATGCAGGATCACGAAGGGCGTGTTGTTCACGAGCGCGAACGCGATCGCGGCGAGGATCGCGCCCCACCAGGGCGCATGGCTTGCAAACCACAAGCAGGCCGCACAGGCGATGCCCGAGACGAGGAGGATCAACCAGTTCAGATCTTCGCGCATGGCGTTCTCTTTTCGATCGGGCGCGTGCCCGCATGACCGTGGCGCTTCAAGGATTGCAGCATAAAGCCGCCCGTGGGCAGTGCCAGGGCGAGGATCAAACTCGCGCCAAACAACAGCGCGAAAGCGACCGCGTCGAGCGGCCCGGAACGGGTCAGCCATTGCACGCAACTCAAGGCGGCGCCATAGACCACGCCGAAGCCGCCGAAGATCCAGGGCGCGTAATCCATCGCGATCGCCGATGCCGGCAGGCCATCGGCCCAAGGCTCGTTGTACACATGCAGCACGCCGGCTTCGAGCGCCTTGATGTCGTAAATCAGATTCACGAAGCCGAGCACCGCGCCGAACACCAGCGCCTGACGCAGCAGATCGAAGCTGCCGCCGATCGCGTCGGCATGCACGAGCCAGGCGATCATCGCGGTGGCCGAGCCGAACACGAAACCATGCTGAGGCCGAAAGCGCCCGAGCTTCAGGCGCACATCGAATTCCCAGACCTTGAACACATTGGTGCCCAGGCCCGGCAGGATGTAGGCCCACAGGATGGGCAGGCCCCAGGCGATCGCGATGACTTGGGGCTGGCCGCCGCTCGCGCGCTGCCAAAGCACGAAGGACGCGGGCGCGAGCACCAGCGGCGCCAGGTATTGGTAGAAGGAGAGCAGTCGTTTCATCGCAATCCGAAGCGCATGCCGTGCTTGCGATGGACTTCGCGCCGAAACAGCAGCGAATAGGTCGCGAAAGTCGCCACGCGCGCAAGCGAGCGCCAATGCGTGCGCGGATCGGAAAAACGCCGCGCGATGCCGGGCAGGCTGTTGAAGCGGGTGCGCGCGGTATGGCAGGCCTCGGTCAGCTCGGCGGGGGCGAGGTGCTGCGGCACGAAGGCCGCATGGTTGAACCGGTAATCGGGATGCAGCCACCAGCGCCCGTCGTACAACAGCCGCCCTTCGCGCGCGAGTTGTTCGTACAAGGGCGTGTTCGGGTAGGGCATCAGGATGTTGAACGCGGCAAACGCAAACTTGTGTTCGAGCGCGAAATCGGCGGTCGCCGCGATCGATGGCGCGGTGTCATGGTCGTAGCCCAGGGTGAAGGCGGCCCAGGTCTGCATGCCGTGTTCGCGCAGGATGCGGATCTCGTCGCGATAGCCCGAGAAGTCGGGCAGGTTGGGCGACTTCTTGCCGTCGCGCAGGCTGGCCGGCGTGATCGATTCGAAGCCGACCACATTGCCCCAATTGCCCGCGCGTTCGAGCAGGTCCATGAGCTTGAGGTTGCGCGTGATGTCCAGACTCGCCTGACTCACCCAGCGCACCTTCATCGGTTCGAGTGCGCGGCACAACTCGGCCAAGGCGGCGTGGTCGCTCGCGATGTTGTCATCGACGAAGAACAGCATGCGGCGGTCCTGCGCTTCGATTTCGCGCAGCACCGCGTCGATCGCGCGCACATGATGTTGGCGGTCGAAATACCGCGCCACCGCGCAGAACTTGCACGCATACCGGCAGCCGCGCACGAATTGCATGAGGCTGATCGGCAGATAGCCTTTGCCTTTGAACAGATCGCGCCGCGGCAGGCAGCCGCCCGCTTGCGCGGGGCCGGGCGCGGCCTGGTAGCGTGCTTGCAGACGATGTTTGCGCGCATCCTCGACCACCTGGGCCCAAAGGGTTTCGGCATCACCGATGAACAGGCTGTCGGCATGGGCGGCGGCTTCGTCGGGCAAGAGGCTGACATGCATGCCGCCCAGAATGACCGGCACGCCGCGCGCGCGGTATTCGGCCGCGATCTCGTAGGCGCGGCGCGCGGTGAAGGTCTCGACGGTGATCGCGACGAGATCGGTCGCTTCGTCGTAGCGCATTGGCTCGATGCGATCGTCGATCAGCACGCATTCGACATCGGGCGGCGTCAGGCCCGCGAGCACGCCGAGCATCAAAGGCTCCATGCGGCCCTGGTCCACATACAGGCTGTGTTCGAGCCGGCCGATGTTGGGTTTGACGAAGGTGATCTTCATCGGGCTCAGGTGCCGAGGTGGCGGTATTGCTTGCGGAAGATCTCGCGCCGCGAAATCACATTGGCGATCGCGACCATGCTGCGCTCGGGCCATGCGAACGGCGTATGGCCGTCGAACACGCGTTTGGCGATCGCGCCCCAGCGATAAAAGCGTTTGCGCGCATCGAAGATCGCGAGCGCCAAATCGTCGGCCGACATGCCGCGCGGCTGGAAGATCGGATCGCCATACCGGTATAGCGGATCGATCCACCATTCGGGCGCGACCAGCCGGTTTTCGCGTTGCAGGCGCGTGTACAAGGGCGAGCCCGGCGTCGGCGTGAGCGCATTGAAATTCGCGAGTTCGAGCCGCGCATCGAGCGCGAAATCGACCGTGCGTTCGATGACTTCGGGCGTGTCGGCGTCGTAGCCGAAGACGAAAGTGCCGTAGATGCCGATGCCGCGCCGGTGCAGGCTGCGCACCACATCGCGATAGGCGCCGCTGACCTGGTTCCAGGGCTTGCCCATCTGGCGCAGGTTGTCGGCGCTCAAGGACTCGAAGCCGATCAGCACGAAACGGCAACCGGCTTCGACCAGCGCATCCATCAAGACATCGTCGCGCGCGACATCGATGCTGATCTGGCACGACCAGCGCCGTTTGAGCGGCGCCATCGCCTTGAGCAGCGCGAGGAATTCTTCGCGCGGCCCGTACAGATTGTCATCGACGAAGAACAGCAGGCGGTTCGCGGGCAGACCCGCGATCTCGGCGAGCAGGCCATCGAGCGCGCGGTGACGCACGCTGTTGCCATAAAAGCTGTGGATCGAACAAAACTCGCAGGCAAAACGGCAGCCGCGGCCGTATTGCACCACCTCGACCGGCGCATAGCGCTTGCCCGCAAAAATGCTGCGATCGATGCGGTAAT
>CAYUYC010000225.1:0-5513 GCA_964448945.1 uncultured Burkholderiaceae bacterium | reverse complement strand
AGATGCGTGCGTCGCCATGCGGCGATTTTACGGCTGCGGCAGCAGCCTCAGGGTTGCGCGAGCGCGGCAGCGACGGCACGCACGCGCGCTTCATGAATGCGTGCGCGGATGGCGTCGGCGACGCCGCCGCATTGCGCCGCGATGGCGCCGGCATCGATCGAACGCGCAGCGCCCAATGCCGCCAGCCAGGGCGCGCGCACCAGAAATTCTCGCGCTTCGAAACCCGCGCGGCCGCGATGATCGGCCTCGCTCGCATCGATGATCTGGGCAAAACGATCGGGCTTGCGAAACGCGTCGCAACGCTCGAGCAACTCGACCACGGTGCCGGGGCGCATTTCCCAGACGCGGCCGATGTTGCCGTGCTCGCGCGCGACCAGCAACGCCAGATCGCGACAGTCCGAAGGCACGCGCAGGCGTTCGTTGACCACGCGGACAAGATCGACCGAACGCGCTTCGTGCCCATGATGACGCGGCAATATTTCGGGCGCGGTGCCGCCCTTGCCCAGGTCGTGCAACAAGGCCGCATACCGCGTGGGCAATGCAAACCCGAGCCGCGCCGCCATGTCGACGACCATCATCACATGCACGCCGGTATCGACTTCCGGATGATGCTGCGCGGGTTGCGGCACACCCCACAAGGCTTCGAGCTCGGGCAGCAAACGCGCGAGCGCGCCGCACGCGCGCAGGACTTCGAACATGCGCGACGGTTTGGCTTCCATCAGCCCGCGCGCCAGTTCTTGCCAGACCCGTTCGTGCACGAGTGCATCGACCTCGCCCGCCGCGGTCATGCGCCGCATCAGCGCCATGGTCTCGTCGGCGATCGAGAAATCGACGAAGCGCGCGGCAAAGCGCGCCAAGCGCAGGATGCGCACCGGGTCTTCGGCAAAGGCATCGCTCACATGGCGGAACACGCGCGCGCGCAGATCGGCCTGTCCGCCGAACGGGTCGATCAAACGGCCGTCGTCGGCGCGCGCGATGGCGTTGATGGTCAGATCGCGCCGGCGCAGATCGTCGTCGAGCGTGACGTCGGGCGCCGCATGAAACACGAAGCCTGCATAGCCGGGCGCGGTCTTGCGCTCGGTACGTGCGAGCGCGTATTCCTCTTGCGTGCGCGGATGCAAAAAGACCGGAAAGTCCTTGCCGACCGGCCGAAAACCCTGCGCGAGCAGGTCTTCGGGCGTCGCACCGACCACGACCCAATCGCGGTCCTGCACCGGCAGACCGAGCAGTTCGTCGCGCACACTGCCGCCGACCTGATAGATGAGCATGGTCCTGCGCCCGCGCGTGGCTTCAGCCGTATAGCGTGTCGTAGCGGGCGATCGCAACCGGGTCGGCGTGCGCTTGCGCGATCCAGCCGGCCACCGCGGCATGTGCGACGACCGCTTCGACATAAGCCTGGCAGGCGACGGGTAATGCCACCGCGTAGGTGACGAAGCGCATCACCACCGGTGCGTACATCGCATCGGCGGCGCAGAAGGCGCCGAACAAGAACGGCCCGTCGTAGCGCGCCAGGCAGTCGGACCACAACTCGACGATGCGCGCGATGTCGGCATCGCATTCGGGGCTATGGCCCTGGCCCGGATAGCGTTTGCGGATGTTCATCGGCATGGACGAGCGCAACGCCGAAAAACCCGAATGCATCTCGGCGCTGACCGAACGCGCATGCGCGCGCGCCGCGGCATCGGCCGGCCACACCCCGCGCCCCGGAAAGCGCTCGGCCAGGGTTTCGATGATCGCGAGCGAATCCCAGACCTGCAGCGCGCCATCGATCAGGCACGGCACGCGCCCCGACGGCGAAACCGCCTTGATGCGCGCCGCGGTGTCGTCCTGCGCCAGGCGGATCAGGACTTCTTCGTGCGCGATGTCGAGCGCGCGCATGAGCACGGCCGGACGCATCGACCACGATGAATAATTCTTGTCGGCGACGACGAGCTTGAGCATGGGGTCCTCACGAGATGGGCCAAAGCGCAATGTCATGCCGCGTGCCGCGCGGCGTCAACCGCATCGTGCGCATGGCGCGCATGCGCGCCATGCAGCCTCAACGCCGGGCGCGCGCGCGGTATTGATCGTAATGCGTGCGCGGATGGGCATTGCGCACGTAATACGCGGCCTGCTGTTCGAGCGGCGTGAGCGCGGCGATGCCGAGTTCGGGCGCGAGCGTCCAGTCGGGCGGCGCCACGCTGTCGACGCGCAGCGAATCGAGATTGTCGACCGACAACAAGGGCTCGCCGGGCATGCGTTCGAGCACCCAGGCCTGCAGCCGCGCCAGCGCATCGGGCAAGCCGAGCACCGGCCGCGGGTGACCGCTTGCGATCGCGGCAAGCCGCACGATCTCGCGCAGGGTGTACACGCGCGGCCCGCAAAGCTCGTAACTGCGCCCGAAGGTGTCGGGGTTCGCGAGCGCGTTGACGAAGGCACTGGCGACGTCCTCGACGAACACCGGCTGCATGCGCACGTCGGCGCCGCCGATCGGCAGCACCGGCAGCCAGGCCGCGAGGCGCGCGAACATGTTCAGGAAGTTGTCGTCGGGACCGAAGACGACCGAGGGCCGGAAGATGGTGGTGGCGATACCGGGCACGCTGCGCGCCGCGGCCTCGCCGTCGGCCTTGCTGCGCAGATACATCGAGGGCGCGCCGGAAGCCGCACCGAGTGCGCTCATGTGCAGCAAGCGCCCCGGGCGCACGCCATCCATGCCCGCGTCGTGCATCGCATGCACGATGTTGCGCGGCAGATCGACATGCGCACGCGCAAATTCGGGCCCGTAAGGATCGCCGCGATGCGAATGCAGCACGCCGACCAGATTGATCACCGCATCGCAATCCGCGACCAGGGCCGCGAGGGTCGCGTAATCGTGCACATCGGCTTCGACGACTTCGCACGTGGGAAACAGCAACAGATGCCGCGCACGCGCGCGCCGGCGCGTGGGCACCACGACTTGATGCCCGCGAGCGACCAGGAAGGAAACGATGGTGCGGCCGATGAATCCGGAGCCGCCGACTACGAGTACGCGAGGAAACTCCATGGCGATCGTCGGTATACGAAGGGTGGATGGAGCGCCGCGGACCGATCGGGTCGATCGACGCGATGTGATGCCGGCATCGCGCTCCGCAGCTCAGGGCAGTTCGGTGGACCCCGCCGCCTTCGGCGCGATGATCCCGAGCCGAGCCTTCAACGATTGCGGTCTGCCCTCGAACTGCGCTGCATAGTACACCGCGTTGGTGAGCACTTTCTTGACGTAGTCCCGGGTCTCGTTGAACGGAATCGTCTCGGCAAAGATCGCGCCTTCGACCGGCCGCTCGAGCGATGCGCGCCATTGGCGCGAACGGCTCGGACCGGCGTTGTACGCGGCCGACGCGAGCACCGCCGATCCGTCGAGATCGTCGTACACCATCTTCAGGTAATTGGTGCCGAGCATGACGTTGGTCGCAATGTCGTCGTCGCGGCCGGGCTGGTAATCGGCCAGACCGATGCGCCGTGCGACCCAGCGCGCCGTCGCGGGCATGACTTGCATCAGCCCTTGCGCACCGACCCCCGAGCGCGCTTTCGGCGCAAAGCGCGATTCCTGGCGCACCAGCCCATAGACCCAGGCGCGATCGAGCCCGGTGTCGTCGGTCTGCTTGGCAAACACATCGCCGTAGGGCGCGAGAAAGCGCAACGCGAAGTCGTGTTCGGTCCGGGTACGCTCGGCGGTATTGATCGCGCGATCGTACAGATTCTCGCTACGGGCAAACTCGGCCACCGCCAGCAGTTGGCGATCGTTCATGCCGCGCAATTGCCAATTCCATTCGCGGTTGCCTTCAAAGCGCAGATCGAGCGCATAGAACCGCTGAGCACGGCGCAGACCGGCGTTGGCGCGCACTTGCGCGAGCTCGGCGGGCGTGGTCGCGACCGCACGCTGCGGCAAGGCCAGTTGCAGCCCCAGATCTTCGGCGGCGAGCTTGCCGTAGAACGACGGCTCGGTCGCGATGCTGGCCATCAAGGCATCGCCGGGTTCGCGCAAGCCTTCGATGCGCAGCGCGCGCGCGCGCCAGTAGGTCCAGGTCGAATCGCGCAGCGCCTCGGTGCTCATGCGCTCGATGCTCTTGCGCACGGTGGTCCATTCGCCGGCGCGCAATGCGGCGCGCGCCTGCCAGGCCAGCACTTCGTCGTCCACCGCGGCGTCGGGCGCCGCGGCATCGGCGCGTGCGAACCAGGCCAGGGCTTCGGGCTGTTGGCGCCGCGCGGCCGCGGCACCGATGGTGTTCCAGACATAGGCCTGATCGACCGCCGGCAGGCGCGCCGCCACCCGCTCGAACGATTGCGCAGCCAAGCTCGTGTCGGCACGGGCCAGACGCAGCGCGGCGAGCACCGCGATCTGCTGGCGCATCGGGCTCTTGAGATCGGCGCTGGCCAACCATTCCTTGCCGCGCTCGGCCACCCGATCGAGCGCATCGAGATCGGCGCCGTCGATCAGGCGCGCCACGCGCTTGCCCGACGCCAGC
This sequence comes from uncultured Burkholderiaceae bacterium, assembly GCA_964448945.1. Lineage (GTDB taxonomy): Bacteria > Pseudomonadota > Gammaproteobacteria > Burkholderiales > Burkholderiaceae_E > CAXBRX01. Next base: position 1,032 of record CAYUYC010000225.1, on the reverse strand, counting down.
ACGTTCTGTTCATACGCATTGCGCACGAGTTGCCAGAGTTCGGCGTTGCCGAACACGCCGGTCTGGGCATAGGTCTCGATCAGCCAGCCGCAGCCTTCGTTGTAAAGCCGCGCATCGCGCAACACCCGGCGCGCGTCGCTGACGAGCCAGTCGCGCAATGCCGCCGAGGTGGGCGCGAGCAAGGTCTGCGACGCTTCGTCGCGCAACAGACGCTGCGCGCGAAAAGCCTGCGCATAACACTCGACCTGGGTGTCGTCCTTCAGGGCGAACAAAGGGTATTGCTCTTCGAACAACGCTCCGTTGCGCTGCTTGCCCAGCGCGAGCAACCAGTCGTTGCGCAAACGGTCGGCGATCGCCTCGCCGCGCCAGCGTTCGAGAAAGGCGCGGATCTCGGCGTCGGGCGTCTCCAGGCGCGGCGCACCGCCGGGCTCGAAGATGCGCACCCGCAAGCGGTAGTACTCGACATACGAAGGCACATCGAAATCGGCCGGCAGGCGTTCGGCCAATGCCGCCACGCGTTCGGCCTCGTTCGCGCGCGCGGCATCGCGCAGCGCGACGAAGGTTTCGTCGGCCGTCATGGCGGGCGCCTTGGCGCGCGCCGCCTGCGCGGGCAGCGCCAGCACGGCGGCACACGACAGCGCGACAACGAAAATCAGGCGAGAAAGCATCGATTACACTCGTTCGACAACCTGGGCAGCCCACGCGCACATCGCCATGGACCGGCCGACTATAGCACCCGACATCGTGCGTTCGAACCAAGAAAAACCGCAGTTGCGTGAGCAATTGCTCGCCGCGCGTGCCGCGCTGGGCAAGGAAGGGCAGGACGAGTTCTACGCCAGCAAGCTGGGTACCGCGCGCTTCTATTTCGCCCGCTTGCTGCCGCGCATTCACTCGCTGAGTACGTCGATCAAGGCCGGTAGCGAGTCGCTGTATCTGTTGGATGCTGCGCAGTTCTGATCCTGTGTGGTGCGTACGCAAGCCCCGGCCTGAGTGCCGGGGCTTGTGCATTTACAGGGTCAGAAAATCTCGTAC
>CAYUYC010000224.1:0-5610 GCA_964448945.1 uncultured Burkholderiaceae bacterium | reverse complement strand
ACCGAAAGCGGATTCGCGCGCCCACGCGAGCGGGGCCCGCGAATCCGCTTTCGGTAGCGGCCGGGCCATCGCGCATCGCGCCCTCAGCCCCCAAGGGCCGCAGCCAACGCGCCGCGCGGGAGTGCGGACGCATCGCTGCGCTCGCTGCTGCGTGCAGATCGGGCGGCGTATTGGGCATTTCGCGCTGCGGCTGCTTGCACTCTGCGCACGGCGCGTGCAGCCACGGGTGCCCACGCCTGAGCGGACTCGGGTCCAAGGGGCCGATGGGGCCGGGCGGCGCAGTGCGCGATGGCCGGCCTGCTACCGAAAGCAAATTCGCGGGCCCCGCTCGCGTGGGCGCGCAGCGCCTTCGCGCGCGGGTGCGAATTTGCGAGGTAGAGGCCGATCAGCCATCGCGTGCGCCGCCCGGCCCCATCGGCCCCTTGGACCGCATGCAGAAAGAACAGGCGGCCCGCGATACACAGCACCGCGCACGGCACCGCGCAGCGCATGAAGCCAACCCCGCCGCGCTAAATCGCCGGCGTCATCGCTGCGCCAGCCACGACTGCGCCAGCCGCACCCAATAGGTCGCGCCCAGCGGAATCAACTCATCGTTGAAGTCGTAGCTCGGGTTGTGCAGCATGCACGGCCCCAGGCCATGCCCGCCGTCGCGGTGCGCGCCGTCGCCGTTGCCGATGAAGACATAGGCACCCGGACGTTCGAGCAGCATGAAGGCGAAGTCCTCCGCACCCATGGTCGGTTCGCGATCGCGCATGACGTTCTCGACGCCGACGATCTCGTCCATCACGCTCGCGGCAAACGCGGTCTCGGCCACATGGTTGACCGTGGGCGGATAGCTGCGATGGAAGGTGAATTGAACGCGCGCGTTGAAGGCGCCGCCGATGGTCTCGGCCACGCGCTTCATGCCGGCTTCGATCTCGTCGAGCACTTCGATGGTGAAGGTGCGCACCGTGCCGCGCAGGACTGCATCGTTGGGGATCACGTTGTACGCATCGCCGGCATGGATCTGGGTGATCGAGATGACCGCGGTGTCGATGGGCTTTTTCTCGCGCGTGATGAGCAATTGCAGACCTTGCGCGATCTGGCAGGCGATCATGATCGGATCGATGCCGAGGTTGGGCATCGCGGCATGCGCGCCCTTGCCGGTGATGGTGATCTCGAACTCGTTGCTGCTGGCCATCATGGGGCCGGCGCGTACGCCGAAAGTGCCGACCGCAATGCCGGGCCAGTTGTGCATGCCGAACACCGCGTCGCACGGAAAACGCGTGAACAAGCCGTCGTCGATCATGCGCTTGGCGCCGGCGCCGCCTTCTTCCGCGGGCTGGAAGATCAGGTGCACGGTGCCGTCGAAATCGCGGGTCTCGGCCAGGTATCGGGCCGCGGCGAGCAGCATCGCGGTATGGCCATCATGGCCGCAGGCGTGCATCTTGCCGGGGTGCTGCGAGGCATGCGCGAACTGGTTGTGTTCTTGCAGCGGCAGGGCATCCATGTCGGCGCGCAAGCCGACGCTGCGCGTGCCCTGGCCGTGCTTGAGCGTGCCGACCACGCCGGTGCCGCCCAGGCCGCGGGTGACGCTGTAGCCCCATTGCTGGAGCAGGTCGGCGACGATGGCGCTGGTGCGGACTTCTTCGAAACGCAATTCGGGGTGGGCATGGATATCGCGGCGGATCGCAGCGATCTCGGGTGCAATCTCGAGCAGCCGAGGGATGATGCGCAGGCCCGATGCGCGCAAGTCATTGGGATGCATGTTGCGTGTCCTCGTGCGGGAAACCACTGCACTCGTGGCGCAGAGTTTGCTAAAGGCTCGAAGTATCATCCATCGCACGCGATTCGCAAACCGCGGACCGTGTTTGGCCCCTTCTTGAACAAGGAGATGTCCATGATGCCCACCATGACGGTGCGACGCGCATTCCGACACTGGGTCACCGCCGCGATGATGGCCGCGACGGCATGGGGCGCATGGTGCGCACCGGCCGCGGCGCAGGAGTTTCGCGTGGCGATGAGTTCGCCGCCGAACTCGATGGACCCGCACTGGCACAACCTGTTCTCGAACATCAACGTCAGCGAGCACATCTTCGATTCGCTGGTGAAGCTCGATCCCGATTCGCGCGTGGTGCCGGGCCTGGCCGAAAAATGGCGCGTGGTCAACGACACCACCTGGGAGTTCACCCTGCGCCCCGGGGTCAAGTTCCATGACGGCTCCGCGCTCACGATCGAAGACATCTTCTTCTCGCTCGATCGTCCGCCGACGGTCAAGGGTTCGCCCGGCTCGTTCGCGATCTACACCAAGGCCATCACCGCCAAGAAGAAGATCGACGATCTGACCTTCCAGCTCAGCACCGCCACGCCGTATCCGTTGATGCTCAACGATCTGACCACGATCTACATCGTCAAGAAGGCGGCGGTCGAAGGCATCGCGCAAGAAGAATTTTCGAGCGGGCAGAAGGGTGTGATCGGCACCGGGCCGTATCGCTTCGTGAAGTTCATGCGCGACGATCGCGTCGAACTCGGCCGCAACCCCTTGTACTGGGGTGTGCGTCCGCCCTACCAGAGCGTGACGCTGCGCTTCATCCCCAACGACGCTGCGCGGGTGGCCGCGTTGTTGTCCAACGACGTGCAGGCGATCGAGAACGTGCCGACGCCCGACCTCGACCGCATTCGCGGCGACAAGGACCTCAACTTCTTTTCCAAGGTCTCGCATCGGGTCATCTATTTCAATCTCGACGTGCGCGACAAGACGCCGTTCGTGAGCGCCAAGGACGGTGCGCCCTTGGCGAAGAACCCGTTGCAGGATGTGCGCGTGCGCCAGGCGATCAACATCGCGATCAATCGTCAGGCGATTGCCGACCGCGTGATGTCGGGTCTGGCCCTGCCCACCGGCAATCTGGTGCCGAGCACTTTGTTCGGGCACAACCCCAACCTCAAACCCGCCAAGTACGACCCCGAGGCCGCGAAGAAGCTGCTGGCCGAGGCCGGCTATGCCGACGGTTTTGCGCTGACGCTGCACGGCCCGAACAACCGCTACATCAACGATGCGCGCATCGTGCAGGCGGTGGCCGGCATGCTCGAGCGCATCGGCATTTCGACCAAGGTCGAGACCATGCCGCTCGCGACCTTCTTCCCGCGGGCGGGCAAGCTGGAGTTCTCGATGCCGCTGGTGGGCTGGGGGGCGCAGACCGGCGAAGTCTCGTCGCCGCTGCGCGCCATCCTCGCCACGCGCAATCCGGACAAGGGCATGGGCTCGGTGAACTACGGCTCATACAGCAGCGCGAAGATGGACGGCCTGCTCGACGAAGCCTTGCGCACCGTCGACGACAAGAAGCGCTCGGCCTTGCTGCAGGAAGCGACCAAGGTCGCCTTGGTCGACGACGTCGCGATGCTGCCGATCCATCATCAGGTCACGACCTGGGCCACGCGCAAGGGCATCGAATACACGCCGCGCACCGACGAGCGCACCTACGCATTCTTGTTCCGTCCTTCGGCCAAATAAACGCATGCTGGTCTTCGTCATTCGGCGGTTGCTGCAATCGGTGGCGGTGCTGTTCGCGATGTCGCTCATCGTGTTCATCGGCGTCAACATCATCGGCAACCCCGTCGACATTCTCGTGAGTCCCGACGCCGATCAGATCGAGCGCGCGCGCACGATCGCGGCGCTCGGGCTCGACCAGCCGGTGCATGTGCAGTACGTGCGCTTCATCCAGGGCGCGTTCAGCGGCGATCTGGGCCGCTCGTTCGTGCAAGGCGCGCCCGCGGTGCAACTCATCCTCGAACGCATGCCGGCCACGCTCGAACTGGTGTTCGCGGCGATGTTCATCGCGGTCGGTCTGGGCATACCGCTGGGCCTGTGGGCCGGACTCAAGCCCGATTCGTTCGCGGGCAAGACCATCATGACCGGCTCGATCTTCGGTTTTTCGCTGCCCACCTTCTGGGTCGGGCTCATGCTGATCATGGTCTTCTCGGTGCAACTGGGCTGGCTGCCGAGCAATGGCCGCGGCGAGACCGTCGACGTGTTCGGCGTGCCCTTGTCGATCTTCACTCTCGACGGCTGGAAGCATCTGCTGATGCCCGCGATCAACCTCGCGCTGTTCAAGCTCAGCCTCATCATCCGGCTCACGCGCGCCGGCACGCGCGAGGCGCTGATGCAGGACTATGTGAAGTTCGCGCGCGCCAAGGGTCTTGCGCCTACGCGCGTGGTCGGCGTGCATGTGCTCAAGAACATCATGATCCCGATCGTGACGGTGATCGGGCTCGAATTCGCGAGCACGGTCGCCTTTGCGATCGTGACCGAGACGGTGTTCGCCTGGCCCGGCATGGGCAAGCTCATCGTCGATTCGATCAATGTGCTCGACCGGCCGGTGATCGTCGCCTACCTGCTCATCGTCGTGAGCTTGTTCATCGTGGTGAATCTCATCGTCGATCTCACGTATTCGCTGCTCGATCCGCGCGTGCGCATCGCGCAGAGCCAAGGCTGAACCGATGTCGACCCCTGGCGCCGATGACAGCCTCTTGCGCAGCGCGCGCCCGCAAGGGCCGTGGCGGCGCTTTGCCGCGCAATACGCGCAATCCAGGCTCGCGCTCATCGGCGCGGCGCTGCTCGCCGTGCTCATCGTGGCGGCAGTGTTCGCGCCGTGGCTGGCGCCGCAGAACCCGTACGACCTCGCCCAGCTCGACATCCTCGATGCGCGCCTGCCGCCGGGCGAGCATGCGAGCGCCGGCACGCTCACCTATTGGCTGGGTACCGACGAGCAAGGACGCGACATGCTCTCGGCCATGCTCTATGGTCTGCGCATCTCGATCGGCATCGGCGTGGTGTCGACCCTCATCGCGCTGGCGATCGGGACCACGCTCGGTTTGCTCGCGGGCTATGTGGGCGGGCGCATCGAGTCGCTGATCATGCGCATCGCCGACATCCAGTTGTCCTTTCCCGCGATCCTCATCGCGCTCATCCTCATCGCGGTGTTGCGGCCGGGGCTGGGCAACATCGTCATCGCGCTGGTCGCGGTGCAATGGGCGTATTACGCGCGCACGGCGCGCTCGGCCGCGCTGGTCGAGCGGCGCAAGGAGTACATCGAAGCCGCGCTCGGGTTGGGACTGTCGACGCCGCGCATTCTTTTCCGGCATCTGCTGCCCAATTGCCTGCCGCCGGTGATCGTCATCGCGGCCTTGCAAGTGGCCAGCGCCATCCTGCTCGAAGCGACGCTGTCCTTTCTGGGCCTGGGCGTGCCGATCACCGAGCCTTCGCTGGGGCTCTTGATTTCCAACGGGCAGCAATACCTGCTCTCGGGCAAGTACTGGATCTCGGTCTACCCGGGGGTGCTGCTGGCGGTGACGATCGTGGCGATCAATCTGGTCGCGGATCAGTTGCGGGATGTGCTCAATCCTCGGTTGCAGCGGCAATGATGGTTGGGCGGATTTTCCTTTTTGCACGGTCGGCGCCGTGCGCCCATGGGCCCGGGCCGCGCATGCTGCCGCGGCCTGCGCGATGCGCAGGCTGCCCTCGACTCCCTTCGGAAGCAAGCGGCTCGCAAGGGTGGCCGTTCGCTGCCGCTCACTACCCTTGCTCGACCCGCGTGCGTCCCGCCCGCGGGCAACCGCTTCTTCCTCGTACGT